>CAVFFZ010000003.1:0-98778 GCA_963621995.1 Lachnospiraceae bacterium | reverse complement strand
ATTTTTTCTGGTATATGTATTTTCAATATCTCATTTTCAACTTTAGCTTTATAGTTATAATCTATAAATTCTATTCTTTCGCCTCCATCAAATCCAAGCCATAAATTTCCTTGCATTACTTCTTCATACATATCCATTCTTGCTTTTTCTAAATTACAAAAATATCTTTCTAGTTTTTCATCTTCTACTTTTTCTTTTGTTTGTAATACTTCATTACTTATTTTTTCAATCTTTTTGATTGCTTCTATAATTTTTTCTTTCATAAAAAATCACGCTCACTTTCTTAAAATTTAATTTTTTGGTATAAAAATAGAAGGTACAAAATTTGTATCCTCCTATTTTATAAGTTACATACTTTTTTCTTTAGTAACTACTGCTTAAATTTTACTTCCAACCCATTTTCATATTAAATCCCATTTGTGAATTAAATACCGTCATAGCTGCTCTATTTACATCTAATATATCATAGAAATCTCTTTTTTGACCTCTTACCCCAATTTTTCTTAATTTTTCTACATATTGTTCTGCTCTATTTAATAGCATTTCTTGCATTGCATAAGTCTCTTCATAATTACTTCTTTTTAAATCATCAACTTGATATTTAAAACAATTTATATAATGCTTAAATGACATAGTCTCATTAAAATTCGTACTAGATGGTTGTGCTCCTCTAAACAATACATCACTATACTTCTGCTCTTCTGCATTATTTGGGCTTAACAACTCTAATTGCTTAACTTGATATGCAATGTCTAAAAATGGTCTTTTATATTCAGATAATGAGTTAGGGCAATAGTACCATGTTGATTTTCTTTTTGTATCTTCAGAGTTAAAAAGATTATTGCTATCAAATGCTCTTACATTCATATAATTTCCTGTTGCTAATCCATCAATATTTGCTATACTCAATAAATATAATTGATGATTTGCATAACTTACTATAATTTCTTTATCCCTTAATTTTAATGTAGCACATAAATTTAGCAAATTACTCAACCATAACGGTTCTTCTACTAAATATTCACCCTTTGGATGTTCTGGAATAATATAAAATCCGTCTACATCCCAATTTTCAATTTCAGCAATAATTTTTTCTAATTGCATTTCATCTTGTAGAATTTTACTTGTCACACATAATGTTGCATATCTCTTTTTATCATTCATAATTTCATTACAAGCTTTTAGCCAGTTTCTTTGAATTTCAAACCATATATTATCTGCTTTAGAACATATTGTACTTGGGAAAATATAAGCATTTGTATCCATATCATCATTATACTTTTTTATGATTTTTATATTCTCCCTTATTTTATTTATATCTGTATAACTATTTGTTGAATATTCTCCTTCGAACCAATATTCTTGTGCTTTTAATATTGGTTTATCTGATCTTGGCACATAACAATGTGGATCAAACAAAACTACTGCTCTATTCTTTTTATATTTTTTACTGCAATTAATTAATTGTTCTTTTGTTAATATACGTGGATTAAGAATGACATTTCCTCCATTCCAGTCTTTTAATAATTCTTCTGTCATTTGCATCATTCCATACCCCATTAAAATATATGGTTTCATTTTTCCCTCCTAATATTGTATTGTCGGTAATATTGCTTTAAACCATTGGTATGCTGTTTTGGCATCTTTTGGTCTCCTTGATGGCATTTTTGACATTAGTACAGATAGATATGACATTAATTGCTTATCTGTGTCTCCTTCGATTTCATATTCTTGTGGAAAAATTGTCGCTGTCCTATATAATATATCTAATGGATCTACAGCATTTTTTCTAAAAGGATTTTCTCCTGTAATACATTCATATACTGTTACTCCAATAGAAAATAAATCTGTTCTAATATCTATGTTTTTCTTAAAATTTCTAAATTGCTCTGGTGGTGCATATCCTGGAGTGTTTGGTCCTATTGCTAATTCTGTCATTGTCAATGATTTCATATTTAACACTCTAACAATACCAAAATCTATCAAATAAAATTCGTGATTGTTTGTCATTATGATGTTGTCTGGTTTTATATCTCTATGTACAATTCCTATCTTTTCAAATTGTAGAGCTAATGATAATAATGTGTCTAATAATTTTATACTATCTGCTAAATTCAATTTTTTATTACTAAGCAAAACTTTTCTAAGCACTGTGCCTTCTATAAATTCTTCAATTGTATAAAGATATTTATCGTTCTCTATTTCTACAAATCCATATTCATAAATTTTAGGAACGTTTGAAAACTTATTTGATATGTTTATATCAATTTCTCTTTTTACTCTTTCTTCTGTATTATGTTCTTTTACTACTTTAATGACCACATTGCCATATTGATTATGTTCTGCTTTATATACTTCTCTTTGACCTGCATCTACATTTAAGTTTTGAACATTGGAAATATTTTTTTATTTGTTCTTTGATTGCTTTGTTATAATCCAAAGTATTTACCTCCTTTACATATTTACTTTTTTGCCTATCCATTCATTAAATAATAGCGAAATATAACAAGTCGGCAAACTATGTCTTTTAGCATCCTTTATTTTAACAAAATCTTGATTTAATGCATACATCCCAACTCCTGTTTTTTCTAATTTTTGTATTGTCTTTTCTGTTGGATGATTAACATTTGAAAGAATAAATGTTTTTGAAGCGAACCAATTATTTACATTCGCTTGTTCTACTACTGTTGTAATATTGTTTATTTTCGCTTCAAATGCTTCTAATTTTTTTATTCCATAAATTAAGTCCAGACTTTTTGGTTCATAAAATCCATTTTTTCTAACAATTAAATCTGCATCATATAGTTTTTCTAATATAGGTAACAAATCATTGTCTCCTGTTAGTCCTAATTGTGTTTTTATTTTTTTACTTGTTATTTTTTTACTATTTATAATATGTTGTAAAACTTTCAAATCATTTGTTTTTAGTTTTTCCCTCTTATCATTCCAATTATCATATGTTTCTTCTTGATATTCTGCAAATACAATATCTGGAAATCCACTTTCTATATATGGTTCACAGAAAATTGCCAGTTTAGTACTTGTTTTTTTGGTTTCAAACTTATTAGCATAATATTCTATAAATTTTTTTACTAACTCCAATTCTTTTCCTTTTGTCTGTTTACGAGTTTTTAGTCCTATTGTGCTATCATTTTGTTCTAAAACACTTATCTTTTGCAATTTTCTCACCTCAACTTTTATTTTTATTATTATACCACAAGGATTTTAAAAATTGTATAGTTTTTTAATTATTTGTCTTTATCTTTTTTATAATATTTTGCTTACCATCACTTTCTAGTAATATACTTCCCTTTTCATCTGTTCTATAAATAGTAGTATTTAAATTATTTAATCTATTTAATACTTCTATACTTGGATGGCCATATTGATTATTTAATCCGACAGATATGATAGCAATTTCTGGTCTTACTTGATTTAAAAACCTTTCTGTACTGCTCGTATTTGAACCATGGTGTCCTACTCTTAAAACGTTTACTTCATTCCAGTCTCTTGAATCTTCTACTTCTTTTTCACTATCTCCCATAAACAAATACTTTTGTTCTAAATAATCTATTTGTATTACGATTGATGAATTATTTAAGTCTTTTGCATCATTATTAATAGCCATTACTTCACAATCAGCCAATCCATTATTGAATTTTTCTCCTACTTCTGGTACTTCATAATTCAAATTCTTTCTTTCCATTGCATCTAATAGTTCCTCTACTTGTTTAGAACTATTTATTGTATCTGGCATAAAAACTATTCCAATATCAAAATTATCTATAATGTCATCTAAACCACCAATGTGATCTGCATGTAAATGAGTTGCTATTATTGTATCTATTCTGGAAATTTCTTGGGATTTAATATATTTTACTAAGTCATCTCCATTCGAGTCATTGCCTCCATCAATTAATATAGTTTCTCCATTATTCATTACTAATGTACAATCAGCTTGTCCTACATCAAAATAAATAATTTGTAATTTATCTTCATTAACTATATATTCAAAATCTTTTTCTGTTATATTTGAAGTTAATACTAATAGAACAATTAGTAATATTAAAATACATACACTAGCAATTCGCTTTAATCTTTGATTTCGTTTATCTTTCTCCATTTGTCTCTCCTTTTTTCATTATTATGTTGTATTATTTTACTTTTTTCAATCTAAATCAAATTTTTTTACATTTTTTAACAGAATTATTGAAAAATACTATTTTTGCATATATAATTACTTTAATATTTTAATCTGAAAGGAGGATTTTTAATATGAATCTAGATTTATTCAATAATTTAGGCAAGAATATATCTTCAAATAACTCTAATAATTTTCTAGAAAATTTCATAAACGAGTTAAGAAATTATTTAGATAAAATTTCTAATACTATATTTACTCTTGACCGTTTTGAAGGTGATTTTGCTGTTTTAGAAAATAGAAATACTAAGGAAATGACTGATATCCCTATTTCTAATATTCCATCTAATGCAAAAGAAGGCGATATTCTAAAGCTATCTAATGGTTCTTATGTTATTGATTACGAAGAAACTAGAGCTGTTTCTGATAGAATTAGAGAAAAGATGGATAGTCTAAAAAAATCTAATTAATTTTTATCTATTATTTTTTCACATTTTAAAAGAGCATATTTTCATATACTCTTCTTAACCTATAATTCTACTTTACAAATTACATCATATTCAAATTTTTCTTTTAAAATATAGCCTGTCCTACTTTGATTATTCTTTGTAATATAACTTTTCTCCTTTCGACTTCTTTCAAATACAAAGTTCAAACATTTATCATTTTCTAAAATCTCATCCGTACTGCCATTACACAATTTTTTTCTATTCTCTATTAAGGTACCATCATAGAAGTAATTGTTCCACTTTCTAAGTCTGCGCATACATCTTGAACATAACCGAAGTCTTCTTCCATCATTTATATTAATAACTTCTTTATGTTTAAAATCTAATCCTTTTTGTCCCATGGACATATTTTCACCTCCATATATTTTCTTTCTTATACTATATGTATAGTTTTACTTTTTATGTGCATATATTCATAACAAAAATTAGAAGTTAAAATTATTGATTTTTAATTTTAACTTCTAATTATATATCTTATTTATATATTCTTTTTATATGTTCTATCGCACTTTTTTCTAGTCTAGATACTTGTGCTTGTGATATTCCTATTTCTTCTGCTACTTCTACTTGTGTTCGTCCTTCATAAAATCTCTTATTTATTATCATTTTTTCTTTTTCGTTTAGTTTTTTCATTGCTTCTGATATAGTAATGTTTTCTGCCCAATATTCATCTGTATTTTTATTGTCTTTTACTTGATCCATTATATATAAATTTTCTGTTCCATCTCCATATATAGGTTCTTGGAGTGACATTGGCTCTTGTATTGCATCTAAACTAAATACTATTTCCTCTTTATCTACGCCTAGTTCTTTTGCAATTTCTTCTACTGTTGGTTCTTTTTGATTTTCTTTTATCATTTTTTCTGTTATACTTAATGCTTTATAAGCTAAATCTCTTACCGATCTACTTACTCTTATAGTGTTGTTGTCTCTTAAATATCTTCTTATTTCTCCAATTATCATCGGCACAGCATAAGTACTAAATTGTACATTTTGGTTCAAATCAAAGTTGTCCATTGCTTTTATTAAACCTATACAACCTATTTGAAATAGATCATCTACATTTTCTCCTCTTCCATAAAATCTTTTTATTACACTTAACACTAATCTTAAATTTCCATTTATAAATGTATTTCTTGCTTCTTCATCTCCATTTTTTATTTTTATAAATAATTCTCTTTTTTCTTCCGCACTTAATACTGGGATTTTTGATGTGTCTACTCCACATATCTCAACTTTATTTCCCATAAATAACTCCTTAAAAAATAATGTTATTCTCATTATTTCCTAAAGCTTGTTTTTCTATTCAATTATCGTGTGACAAAAGTCTACAAAAAGTCGCCCTTATTCAAGAGTGACTTTTTTTGTAGAACCAATATAGTAATTTTATCTGCATACATCTTTTTTTATTTTTGCTTATCCTGTTTTGCTCATTATATCTCTTTTCATCTTTCCTATTATTTTCTTTTCTAAACGTGATATGTAACTTTGAGAAATTCCAAGCATGTCTGCTACTTCTTTCTGTGTCTTCTCATCTCCACTTATAAATCCAAATCTAAGTTCCATTATATTTCTTTCTCTATAACTTAGTTTTTCAATCGATGCTTTAAGTAGAGTTTTATCTACTTCATCTTCTATTCTTCTTGATGTTACATCTGGATCTGTTCCTAATATATCTGAAAGAAGTAATTCGTTTCCATCTCCATCTTGATTTAATGGCTCATCTATAGATATTTCTCCTTTTATTCTATTACTTCTTCTAAGATACATTAGTATTTCATTTTCTATGCATCTTGAGGCATATGTTGCGAGTTTTATTTTCTTTTCTGTATTAAAGGTATTTACTCCTTTCATTAACCCTATTGCTCCTATCGATATTAAATCTTCTAGACCAACGCCTGTATTTTCAAACTTCTTTGCTATATATACAACTAACCTTAAGTTTCTTTCTACCAAAGTCTGTCTAGTTTCTAATTTTCCTTTTTCCAATTCCTTTAAAAGGACATCCTCTTCCTCTGGTGATAATGGAGGTGGCAGGCTAATGCTTCCTCCTATGTAATATATAGGTAGATTTTCTATGTCTTCTTCTTTTAGAAATTTTGTGTATATCGTATTTATACTATCTACTAACATTTGTAGTAAATTCATTTTTTTCACTCCCTTCTAATATATCAAGTCCTATTAATGCAAAATAATTATCTTTTTTACTTAACTTATGATCATATATTCCTATAATTACATCCTCTATTATTTTTTCCCCTTCTTCTGTATTTACTTTTATTTTGTTTGACTTAAAACCTAACAGCAATCCATTTTCTTTTCCTATTGAACTAAATGGTATTACTCTAAACTTTGTAATATAATTTAAATTCTCATCTTCATATACTTCTTTTGGCACATCACCTCCTATAATCTTATTTAAATTATTTAATATGCTTTCTGGTAATATTTCTTTTAATATACTTTTTTCTACTACTATAACTGGCATACTTGTGATAGGATCTTTTAGCATATTTCCTGTATCTATTAAGGCTGTTGTAGATATTCTTTTATTTTCAAAGTAGATTTCTAGCTTGCAAAACATATTCTTTTTATTTAGTTTTGTTTTCATATAACGAAATGCAATTACTGTTATTGTAAAACCTACTATTCCTCCAAGTATTGCTATTTTTATCGGATACGTTCCTATATACACTCCATTTTTCATTAATATTTGTTCTGGTTTTATAAAGTATAAAAGTGCAAAAGCACATCCTCCAAATACAAATGATGTTAAGTAGAAAAACACTAATTGTTTCAATATTTGCTTTACGTTTTTTGAATTGTACGCTATATACACCATTACTATTGATAATATTATTTTTAAAATTATGTTGGAATATATTTCTAATATTTGCATATATGCTACTATTGAGTATATGCCCCCTAATAATGCAGATAATATTAGTCTAATGTGATTTATTTTTATTCTTAAAAGATACCCTGTCGCAAACAATATAATATAGTTCATACATAAATTTTCAATTAACACTACATCTAGATAAATTGTCATATTCTACATCGTTTCCTTTCATTATTAAAATGAAGTGTAGCTTTGTTAGTAGTTTATATTTTACTACGTTTTATTTAATTTTTTTGTCATTTCTTAGGCACGAAAAAAAGAAATAATCTACATTTGTAGATTATTTCTTTTTTTATTATTGCTATTATTTGCTTTTTTTATTAGTTACGACTTTATTTGATTCCTTTATTTTTTCTTAAGAAAGAAGGAATGTCTAAATCATTTGATGAATTTGAGTTATCTATTGGTGCTGGAATTGAATTTATTTTTTCTCCCCAAGCTTTATCTACTATGCTATTTATATTATTCATAGATGGAATTTCATTTCCTTTTTCAAATCCAGTTGCAATAACTGTAATAACTATATCTTCGTCTAAAGTTTCATCTATAACTGCACCAAAGATAATGTTTGCTTCTGGATCTACACTTCTTTGTACTAATTCTGCTGCTGTATTTACTTCGTGTAATCCTAAGTTTGGACCACCAGTAATATTAATAATAACTCCTCTTGCGCCTTCTATTGATGTTTCTAGTAATGGACTTTGTACAGCTTGTTTTGCTGCATCTTCTGCTCTGTTTTCTCCAGAAGCTCTACCAATACCCATATGAGCCATACCTGTATTTAACATTATTGTTTTTACATCTGCAAAGTCTAAGTTTACTAAGCCTGGAATTGCAATTAAGTCTGATATACCTTGTACCCCTTGTCTTAATACGTCATCTGCCATTTTGAATGCTTCTACTATTGAAGTTTTTCTATCTATTATTTGTAATAATTTGTCGTTTGGTATAACAACTAATGTGTCTACTTTTCCTTTTAAGCTTTCTACACCACGATCTGCTTGTGATAAACGTTTCTTTCCTTCAAATGTGAATGGTTTTGTAACAACACCTATTGTTAATATTCCCATTTCTTTGGCACATGCTGCAACGATTGGAGCTGCTCCTGTTCCTGTTCCTCCACCCATTCCAGCAGTAACGAATACCATATCTGCTCCACGCAATGCTTCTGCTATTTCTGTTTTACTTTCTTCTGCTGCTTGAGCTCCAATGTCAGGGTTTGCACCTGCTCCTAAACCTCTTGTTATTTTTTCTCCTATTTGAATTTTGGTTGCTGCTTTTGATAAAAATAAAGCTTGTCTATCTGTATTTACTGCTATAAAGTCTACTCCTTTTATTCCAGAGTCTACCATTCTATTTACTGCATTATTTCCAGCTCCTCCAACACCTATTACTTTTATAGTAGCTGTACCATCTAACATTGCATTTTCTTCTGCATTATCCATTAACATGATTTATTTCCTCCTTTTTATTTTAGAAATTTAAAGTCTTTTTTAACTTCATTTCTAATTATCTTTAATTTTATCTTTAAATATTAATAACTTTTACTATATATCAATAATGATTATTTTCTATGAATAAAAGAATTCTTTTATTCTTTCCCATATTGTATACATTATATTTTCTTTTGAATTTGAATCTATACTGCTTGATACTGTTTTTGCAAATGGTCTTGCTGCAATATATCTTACTAATGAATATGCTGTTCTGTATTCTGGTCTTACTGTACTAATTAGTCTTCCTGTTGAAATTTTTACTGGAATATTTAAAATTACTTTTCCAGCAACATCACTTTTATTTATATTTGTTATACCTTGTCCTGTAAGAACAACATTATTTATTCTTTGTTTAATTCCTTGGCTTACAACATCTTTATTTACTAAAGAAAATATTTCTTCTATTCTAGCTTCTATTATTTCTATTAGTTCTGAACTTTTGATTACTTTTCCCTTGCTATCTCCTTTATATGTATTTAGCATTATTTCATTGTCATTATCTATATATGATTTCATTGCTAATCCATATTGTTTTTTTAATTTATCGGCTTCTTCTTCTTCAATATTTAGAACTAAAGCAATATCTGAAGTTATACTATCTCCTCCAAGTGGAATTGTATTTGTATAAACAAAACCATTGCCTTCAAATACGCCTATATCTGTATTACCTGCACCTATGTCTAATAACATTACATTGTCATTCATTTCATTAACATCTAACATTACATTTCTTTCTGCTAAACTTATAGGGGTGAATCCATCTACTTCAATTCCTGCTTTTTTAAATATAGAAACTATTTGTTTTACGTATTCCTTATCTGCTAGAATTACTTGTGCATTTAATGTAAAATTAGAACTTAAATTTCCGATAGGATCTGTTACAATTCTTCCGTCTTCTAGTATAAATTGATCTGTTACTATATCAATAATCGTTTTTCCTTCTGGGATTTCTACATCCTTTACTTGCATAATACCAGAGGACACGTCTTTTGTAGATATTCCTGCATATTTGTCTTTTGCTTCTTTTACAACACTATTTTGTACAATTGTAACATATTTTCCTGGAATCGTAACGTAAGCTGAATTTATTTTTAAATCTGTTTCTGCTTCCGCTTCTGTTATAACCTTATTAACAGCTAAAGCAATATCATCTTCATCTATTATTTTAGTCTTTTTGATTCCGTTGCACTTATGGCTAGTGTTGCAAATAATTTCAATTTGGTTAAAATTATTGACCTCACCTACTACTAGACTTACTTTAGAAGTACCGATGTCAATTCCTACAATAATATCTCCGATAGCCAAAGTTAACTCCTCCAATTTTGTTTAAATTATTTCTTCATAAGAATATTATATTTCACAAAAAAAGTCAATAGAAAATGTTATATTTTTGTAATGTTTTTGTAATGTTTTTGTAATAATGTCTTTTTTTGTATTTTTATGTAAATGATATAACTTTCTATTGATTTTTTACTTTTTTGTTTGTAGTAAAGATACTATATTAAATCTTATCTCTTTATAAGATTCTATATCTCACTATATCTTTTTATTATCATCATTTTCTTCATTTGCCTTTTTTATAACTGCTTCTGCTTTTGCAACTATTTTTCTATCTGATATTTTTTCTACGTAATATCTTCTAATAGTTCCTAAATTATTAAACATTCTTCCTACAAAAACTACAACTGCTGCTAAGTATATATCTATATTTAATTTTTGTCCCAAGTATGTAAGCGCCATTGCTAATATAGCATTTACAAAGAATCCTGAAACGAATATCTTCATATCAAAATTTTTATTTAAGCTAGATGTAATTGCTCCAAATACTGAATCTAGTGCTGCAATAATCGCTATTGCTAAATAACCTGAATACGTATATGGAATTGTAGGAATATTAACTCCTATTATAGCTCCTACAATACACCCAATAATTATGGCTACTAAAATCATTCTTCTTCCTCCTTTGCATAATTCAATTCCATTAAATTTTTTCTACCATTGTATGCTTCTATTTTTATATTTTTTTCTTTTGTCATTTTTACTGTTTTCCCAAGTTTTTGATAGCTATCTATAAATCCACTCACTTTTAAACTTAATGCACTTGATAAATATGTTTGATTTCCAATTGCTTTTACTACATATGGAGAAACAATTCTATTTTCATTTATTAATATAAAATCATTAACATCAACAATTTCTGTCATGTTTAAAATTCTTTCGTTATTTATAGAAATTGCTTCTGCTCCCGCTAATTTTAATTCATTTACTAAAGTTCTTAAATCACTGTCTAATATAGTTTTTTCGTCATTATCTTCTAAAGTAATTATTACTCCTTCACCTGTTACTGCAGTTTTTCCTACTAATAAATTAGTCTGTTCTAGTTCTTCATCTATTAGTTCAGAAGCTTGTTCATTAGAATCTAGTTTTTGTTGGTACTCCGCTATTTTATTTTGCGTATCTGTTAACTTTTCTTCTACTTCTTCATACTTTGTTTTCCAACTCGCAAGCATTGTCTGAAGTTCAGATTCTCTTGCTTGCTCTATACCTGTAATATCTGTTTCTTCAATAGTTTTAAATTGTGCAAACATTACAGATACTAGAATAATACAAAGCACTCCTATACTAATAGCCATTATTATTTTATTCTTATTCAATAGTTCTCACCTCGATTATTTTTGCAAGCTCATATATTTTGATGAGATTGCTCCAGTATATTTTTGTATTTCAATTTTATTAGATTTTTTTATATTTACTACTATTCCATTTTCTTTTAGTTTTTCTATATATCCACCTGGTCTATTTATTCCTGCTAAACTTTCAGAAAGTCCAATTGCTTTAATTGTAAAAGGTGAAGTTATTCTTTCATCATTTACCTTTATTACATTTCCGATACATGTTATAGCTGTTGTACTTACCATTCTTTGTCCATTTATAGAAATTGCTTCTGCTCCTGCATTTTTTAATTCATTAACTATTGCCCTTAAATCTGCATCATGTACTATATGTAGCGAAATATCATCTAATTTTCCTATATTTTCTCTTGTAGCATTTGGATCATCTTGAATTGTCATTTCTATACCTTGTCCAACTAAATTTGTTATACCTAATAAATTATTATTTAATCTAATTTGTTCTTCTTTTTCAGAAGATGTGCTATCATTTTCTGTAGATTTCTCTCTTATATCCCCTAATTTTTCCTCTGCAGTATCTAATTCACTAGATATATTATCATATTTTTCTTTCCACTTTAACACTTCATCTCTTAACCCATTTTCTGCTAAAGTTTGTGATACTGTAGAATTTGCACTTTTTATTGTATTTATTTGCATACATATAGCAATAGTAAGTATTAAGCAAACTATTCCTAAAATTATGGCAACTTTATTCTTGTCCATTTTTTTCACTTCCTTTATACTCTTTCCCTAAAGATAGGATTCTTTTTATTTAAATCAAAGTTTAGTAAAATTTCTCCTGGCTTTCCTTCTTCTTTTTCTAGTATTGATTTTATCATTAGTATTTTTGTATTCATATTAGAACTATCACCTAAATAAGCAACTTTTTCCTCTGTTTCAAATATTAATTTTATATTTTCTTTATTACTTATATCTATTCCTGTTATTATTGTGTAAATATCATTTACTTTAGCTAATTCTACAATTTTTGATATTATAGCTAAGCTTTCTAAATCTTCTGTACATAATCTATTGCCTACCACAAAATTTGAGGTTTCTGTAACTTCACCTTGTATAATAGGTAACTCTATCTTTTCCATTTTTATTTCTAACATATAACCTTGCTTATCTATAACTACATAACTGCCAGCATATTCCAACAGATATGCTGGTTCTCTTTCTTCTATTTCTATTAGAATAGTTGAAGGTAATTTTCTTGTAACTTTTACATCTTGTATGTATGCATTTTCTTTTATTTGTTTCTTTATTTTACTTTTACTTAATTTGAAACTATTTTCCTCTATTTGAATTTTAGACAAGCTTATTATTTCATTTTTAGTTACAATTTTATTTCCATTTATCTCTATTGTTTTTATATTGAAAAGTGGCGAAAACATAGCACATAATATAACTATTATAAATAGTATAAATAATAAACTAATTTTAATAATTTTTTTATTTCTATTTCTTTTCTTTATTATTTTTTCTTGTTGTTCTGGTGTTATATTATTGTTTATTGGCTTTTTTGTAATTGTTTTTTTACTAACTTTTTTCTTGTTTATATTTTTAGCTTTTATATTGTTAGTCTTATTATTTGTACTATTTATTATATTGCTATTTGAATTTTTATTTTTTGCATTATATATTTTTTTATTATTTGATTTTTTTGTATTGCTTTCTTTATTATTTCTATTATTGTTTTTTTTCTTTGTTACTTGCTTTTTAGGTTCTTTTTTTCTTGTTACACCAATTACAATTTCATTATCAAAAGAAAACTTATCATTTTCTTCTTTAATCTTATTAACCTTTTTCTTTTTTATTTTATACTTTGCTTTTTTATTATTTTTTTTATCATAAAACATATCTAATTCTTGTTCTTTAGTTTTTCTCGCCACTTTTACACCTTCTTTCTTAGGTATTTTTAAGTTTTATATTTGCCCCTAATCCTTTTAATTTTTGTTCTATTTTTTCATAGCCTCTTTGTATATATTCAATGCCATTTACATATGTTGTTCCCTTAGTTGTAAGCGCAGCTAATATTAATGCTGCTCCTCCTCGTAAATCATAGCTCTCTACTTTATTCGCATTTAGTCTTTTTACTCCTTTTATAACCGCCATTTTTCCTTCTATTTGAATTTTTGCTCCCATTTTATTTAGTTCCATTGTATATTTGTATCTATTTTCAAAAATATTTTCTACAATAGTTGATGTTCCTTTTGCTATACTTAACATACTTCCAAATATTGATTGCATATCTGTTGGAAACCCTGGATATGGCATTGTTTTTATATCTATTGCTTTTAATTTTTTTGGTGCTTCTATATAGACTTCTTTTTCACTTGCTTCTATTTTACACCCACATTCTTCTAATTTATGAATAATTGGTGTTATATGCTCTGGCTTTGCATTTAATATTCTAGCTTTTCCACCTGTAGCAGCTACCATACATAAATATGTACCCGCTTCTATTCTATCTGGCATTATTTTATATCCTACTTCTTTTAATAATTTAACACCTGTTATTTTTATAAAATTTGTTCCAGCTCCTTCTATTTTAGCACCCATTTTGTTTAAAAATTTTGCTAAATCCTCTATCTCGGGTTCCATTGCAGCATTATTTATAGTTGTTACTCCTTCGGCTAATACTGTTGCTAAGATAATATTTTCTGTTGCACCTACACTTGGAAAATCTAGGTCTATTTCTGTTCCTATTATTTTATCACAACTGCAGTGTATAAATCCACCCTTTTCTTCAATATTTATTCCTAATTTTTTAAAAGCTGCTAAATGTAAGTCAATTGGTCTTGCTCCTATTTCACATCCTCCTGTTTGTGATAGTTTGTGGGTACATAAATTTCAAATGAAATGCTAAACCTCCGTTTTCGTATAGTTCATTATACATCATATTGTTTAAGCTATACAAGTCTTTTTCTTCTTTTGTTATTTCTTTTTTATCAAATACTACTATTTTATTAAATAGTCTTGATAATTCTTCTTTTGTTAATCCATTTTTCTTTATATCATCTATTGCTTTAAATATTAAATCTTCTTTATCTTCTAGTTTGTTTAGTGTATTGAATTTGCCTTCCTCTTCTTGCATTTTTTCTTTTTCGTATTGTATCTTCTTTTCTAATTCCTGCTTTTTATCTTTATATATAAATTCTGGAATTAAGTCATTTAACTTATCTTCATATACTTGTTTAAATTGTTTTTCTAGCTTTTCCAATGCTTGTTTAGATTTGTTTAACTCTTTTTCTAGTGTTGCTTTATTTGTAGAAATTGCTTTTACATTGTCCATAACAAAATTTTTAAATTCTGGATTGCTAACTAAATTATCTATATATGCATTTACAATTTTGTCTAAATATTCTATTCTTATCCTGTGTGGTTTACACCCATAATTTGGTCGTATATCTTTTATTGCACCTTCATTACTATACTTTTTGCATAAATAACTATCTGGTCTTTTTCTTGTGCCAGTATTCCCCTTTCTTTTATACATTGGAGTCCCACATCTTCCACAATATAAAAGACCTGAATATAAGTTATTGTCTGTATCTACAAATTTAAAACCATTATTTATTTTATCACTTTCTTTTTTTCTTTTCTTTCTAATTTTTTGAACTCTTTCAAATAGTTCTTTATCAATAATAGGTTCATGATGATTTTCTATTATAGTCCATTCTTCTTCTGGCTTTTCTCTTGTTTTTTTAGATTTAAAGCTTAATTTTTCTGTGTGTCCTCCAACATAGGTTCCTGTATATCTTCTATCATCTAGTATTCTTACAATATGCTGTGCTTTCCAATTTGCTGTTTGTTTTGCATTTACAAAATTTCTACTTTGAGATGGGGTTGGTATTCCTTTTTTATTTAAGTGTGTTGCTATTTTTTGATAACCCCAACTTTTAGAATATAACTCAAATATCTCTTGAACCACTGGTGCTGTTTCTTGATTTACAACTAATTGTTTTCCATTTTTTTCATAGCCATATATTGCTTTAACTAGTAAATCTCCTTCTTCAATTTTATGTCTTAAATTTCTTCTTATATTTTTACTATCATCTCTTGCTCTTCTTTCATTAAACCATGCATATAACCCAAACATTTCCTCATTATATTGTTCATCTTCAAATATTATTTCTACACCTTGTTCTTCTAAATATTCTACAAAATCCAATGCTTCTCTTTGGTTTCTTCCAAGTCTTGCAGAGTTTTTAAATACAATCACATCTATTTCTTTATTCTTTGCTCTTTTTCTAATATCATCAAACCTGCTAAAATCTGTTCCACTTTTGTCATCATCCATTATAATATCTACAATATTAGTATATCCATGACTTTTACAGTATTTAACTAGCAGGTCTCTTTGCGTTTCTATTCTTTCATAATTTTCTCCATAGTCATCTCTACTCTCTCTGCAATAGATTACTGCCTTTTTTTCACAGTTTTGTTTTTGCATGATATACCTCCATTTTTATTATTTATATAATGTATCAATAACATATTTTTCTTATAATTTTCTATTGTTGCTATTATATATAAAAAGTTCTAAAACTTCAAGTTATCTCCTCAAAATTTCAGAACTTTTTTAGTTATCTACTTTTCTTTTTTCTTATTATGTGCTATATTAAATATGCTTATAGCAATTAATATTATTGCTCCAATAATTATATATAGTAAATTGTTGTCATCTGTTTGAACATTTACTTCTGTATCATTGCCTTGTATTGTCTTGTTTTGTCATCTTGTGTACTATTCGTATCTTCACTCCAAATTCCAAGTTTGCCTTCTTTGGCTAGTTCTTCACTTTCTTGTAACATTCCAGCATATTTATAGTTATTCTGCAACATATAAGTTTCTGCCCATCCATTTTGAACTTTGCAGTATCCCCATCTACAGTTTCTACTAATTCTACTTTAATTTTATTTATGTCTTCATCATAATCGTTTTCTATTTTATTAAAATTTTCATCATAATATACAGCAGGCATAACAATTACCCATTTTTGATTTTCTTCCTCCCATTTTACTTGATGATAATGTACTACTCCGCTTTCTTTGTGGTAGCCATATTATATACCATATTTTTCCTTTATTCTATCGGAAATAATGTCGGTGAATATCTGTTTATAATCATCTAATTCGCCTGTATTTGATTTAGGACATATAAATACTGCAAATGGTAATTTATCTTTCTTTTGTTTCATTTTCTTGGTAATATTTGATTCTTCCAGAATATCCACCTCCATTTCCTTTTTATAAATTATATTGTTAAACCCGTTGTCCTTATTACACCAGCTGTAATGAATTTCTTTCATATAAGGTTTGCCCTCATTCTGTTCCCACGAAATCCACCCTTTATATTACGTTAGCTAGGTAGAGGTTTCATTATTACTAAGAATTAATTAATACAATTGTTTTTCCCTCTCATATGTATTATAATTATCATATAAATTAACGAGGAGGAAATATGTTAGTTTTATTTTATATAATAATATCCATAGAGTTAATCACTGTATTTTATAATTTAATTAAATTTTTAATATATAAAGTAAATAGGCAATCTAATTTGAAAGAATTAAGTTTGCATAACGAAAGTTTTCATATAAATGTTTTAATTCCATGCTATAAAGAAATAAGTGTTATAAAAGAAACTTTAGAACATTTTAAATTTATTACTCAAGGTCAAAAAAATATTGATATATATGTCATTACTACGGAAAAAGAAAAATTTGAAAATTCTTCGTTTTCAACTACCTATGAATATTTATTGGGTTTAGAAATTTTTGATAGTTCTCAATTTCATATATTAAACTATCCTAAAATTACTGGAATAATGGCTGACCAATTAAATTATGCTATGAATGAAATTTTACATAATCAAAATCTTCCTTTAAATAGAATCTATTTCTCGGTTTACAATGCTGATAGTAAACCTGATAATCTGACTTTTATAGAGCTTTGTCAAAAAATTCAGCAATATAACTTTCCAACAATAATCCAACAATATAGCAACTATTTTCTGAACTACAATTCTCAAAGTTTTTTAATGAAAGGATTTTCTATCTATCAAACTGCTTTTGAATTTAGAAATGGTTTAATAAATAATAGTATTTCAAAATTTCTATATTCCCATGTAGTTGGGCACGGATTAACTATTAGAGCGGATTATATTACGAAAATAAATGGTTTTAATTCAAATTTTTGGTGTGAAGATATATATCTTACAGGATTGCTTCATAATAACAATGAAAAAATATTATCTTTAGATTCATTAGATAATTCAGAAAATCCTGAAAGACTTAAAACACAAATTATTCAAAATGCTGTATGGTTTAAAACAGCTTCTCACCACTTGAAAATTTTAAAAGATATAAGAAAAAGTTTTAAAATTTCTTTAAACGGATTTATTTGGTTATTTCATGAGTTTAGAGCAACTGCTGTTTGGTTTTTGATGCCTATTTTTTTAATTTACTCACTAATATACCCGTTAATAACTAAAAACTATATCTTTTTATTTCTATCTATATGTAGTTACTTAATCTTTGTTTTTACAAATTATTTATTTAATTTAATTGTAGTAAACAAAAATAGATTTATAAAATACACAAAAGACTATTTTTCAAGTTGCCTAGCCATTTTATTTACTGGCATTGGCCCATTATATTCTTTATTTTTGAAAAAGAAAATTAAGACAGAAAGAGAACAAAAGAGGCATGATTAATAAAATGAAGGTTAATATTTAACCTTCATTTTATATATTCCAATTATTTATAATCTTTTTGTTAATATTTAAATTGCCATATCCTATACCTAATTTTCTATCTTTCTTTTTCTCACCATGGCAATCTGAACCACCGGACATTAACATTCCTTTCTTTATACAATATTTTTCAAGAGTTTTAATTTGTTCATCTGTATAAGAGCTATGATAAACTTCAACTCCATCTAACAAATTTTTGTCTACCATTTTATTTAAATACTCAATATGGTTATTCAACTGATATTTATATAAATGTGCCAAAAATATTTTTCCATTATGTTTATGAATAAGCTGATTAAAAAATTCTAAAGTAGGCATTTGCTTACTAAAATCTCTATATAAAGGGAATTTTTTATCTACTGTACAAGTTCTAAAAAACAAATCTCTATTTTTCCATTGTTCCTCTGTAAAGAGCTTTCTATTTTGCTGAAATTGAATAATACTATTATAAATAACATCAACAGGATATTCTATATCTGGATTATATAATAAATTGTTTTCAATTTTTATTCCTTTCTCATTACAAATACTTACTAAATCATGAAATTCTTCAATGAGTCTTTCCCTATTTTTTTCTGGCGTATAATAATCTTCTAACCATTCTTGAATAGGATGTAAGTCAAAATTATAAGCTAATATTTCAATCTTTATGCCATCAAATGTACAGTTTAATTCTGCTCCTCTAATTAGTTTTCCTTTAAAAATGTTCTGCAAGCTTTCATTTTTTTCTATTTCAATATAGGATTTAGCGGTATCATGATCCGTTATAGAAAGCACTTCTAATTTTAGTTCTTCTGCTTTCATTAATAACTCTTTAGTACTCCATGTTCCATCTGAATTGGTTGTATGTGAATGTAAATCAATCATTTTCTCTCTCCATTTCTTTTTCTTTTAAATTAAATAACTCGCAAACTTTTTTCAAAACTTCTTGTTTATTCTTATAATTAGTGTCAACTAAATGTATTTTTTCTTTGTTTTCTGGAATAAGTAATTTATCGAAAAACTCTATTTGTCTATTTATTAAATTTGCTTCTATCCAATTATTTTCTGATAATTTTTGTCCTCTTTCTATTTGTCTTATTTTATTTCTTCTTATAACTTCTTCGCTGCTTGCTTGTAGCCAAATATGCTCATCTGGCAAAGATATTTTGTTTTTATCTGCTATTGTGTTAAATTCTTCATATAGTTGGCTTGCATTTGCATAAATTCCTTTCCAATTTTTTATTTTCTCAAAGGAATATGCTACTGATAAAATTTCCAGTACCCCTCTATCCATAAATACATCTTTGCCTAAATTGGCTAATTTATTTGCCTCTATCAATCTATCTATTTCAAGTTTTAAAAAAAATCTCTGATTATTCATTTCTTCTTTTGCAGTTCTAGGAATATCTGGAATTTGTGAATATTTTTGTGAGTGAATCTTTGCAAATAAACTAGCCCCTGGAATGATAGCAACATTTTGAGTATTTTTCTTCAATTCATCACATAATGTTGTCTTGCCCGCATTTGAAGTTCCATCTATTACAATTATTCTTCCCATTTACATTAAACCTCTTTTAACATTTTTTCTAATTCTTCTAAACTTCTCGCAATTTTAAAATTCATGCATCCTTCAATCATTAAATTATCATCACCTGTATAGTCTAATGCTCTTGTATCTGTTTTAAATCCTATTGACTTAATTCCCCATGCATATGCCATTCCAAGTTCAACACATCCACCTTCATCTGGTACTCTACCATTTAAGTCAAATATTAATAAATCTGATTTTTTGATGCATTCTACATCTCCTTCAAATATTTTTTTATTTATTTCTAATTTATTTTTGTCATTTATCATATCATATGATAATCCTGATTCATCTTGTGGTAAATAAACTTCGTATCCTCTATCTACTAGCCATTTTTTCATTTCTGAATTTCTTTTCAATTCCATATCATTAAATAACGGAGCTGCATAATAAATTTTCATGAAATTTCCTCCTTAAAAAATTTTATATTCTACTTTATTATCAAAAGTATCCTCATTTTCTTTTCTTTTTATAAATTTAACAACTTTATAGGTAATTGGTGTTAAGACCACTTCTAGTAACACTTTTAAAATATAAGTATCTATCATTAAAAACAATATAGATTTTAAATCTAAAACTCCTATGAATACAATTGGTATAAATAAAAGAGTATCAAGCCCTTCTCCTATTAGAGTTGAAGTAATCGTCCTTAATGCTAAATATTTTCCTTTCGTTTTTACCTTCATTTTTGATAAGACTATTGAATTTGCAAAATTTCCAATCAAGAATGAAATAAAAGATGCAAATAAAATTTGTGGTGTACTTCCTAAAATATTTACTAATGCACTTTGCATTTCAAATGTCTCATCCACCGGTAATGCTATTGTAATACCAAAAATAATAACCATTAATAGATTGCAAAAAAATGATATCCAAATAATAAATCTTGCTTTTTTAAATCCATAAACCTCAGTAAATACATCATTTAAAATATATGTAATTGGAAAAAGTATATCGCCAGCAGTAAATATTAATCCAAATATATTGATAGTCTTAATGGTAATTATATTGGAAATTAACAAGCAAGTAATATTTAAACTACCTAAAATGATAAATATTTTTGAATATTTTTCTTTCTTCATCTTATATTTCTTACTACCTCCTCATCAACTATTTTAGCATATTCTACATCAAATCCTCTATTTATAAAAAATTCTTTATTATAATTTGCATCGAGTAAATCAAATATAGCAAATTTCACTTTTAAATTTAAATATAATGCTATTGCCAATCTATGAGCTCCATCTATAATCTCTCCATTTTTAGTTATTGGAATAATTATTTTGTTTTCCCCTGAAGATTTTATATTATCAATTAAATCATTAAATTTTTTAATAAAATCTTGTGGACCTTTTTTTCTACCATCTGGTTCTATAAAATTGTTAAAACTTTTTATATGATTTAAATAAATTTTTTTAGCTAGTTCATAGTTCTTTTTTGTTATATATGCTTGTACATAATAATATTTAATAAACACATCATATCTATATTGACTAATTAAATAAATCGGCATAGTCTCAAATATTCTTATTTTACTTCTTTTTTTTAATAAAGATAATAAATAATTATTATCTAATAATTTGCCTAGTTCTGTATAAGAAATTGTCTTTACATATTTACTATTTTTAATTGGCATATTTGTTTCATTTTTATTAATGTCTCTTAAATTTTCAAATTCAACTTTTCCCATACCATCTAATTCAATTTCAATTTTGCCATTCATTCTTCTTATTTCTTCCATTCCTTATATAATGAATATCTATTTCAAAGCATTATACAGCAAAAGCATATAATTATCAACTAACTCTTAGCAAAATCCAATATTAAGTGTTACTGGTTAATTGTTTGCTCTAAAATATACGATTTAAACGGAATGTCGAATGTGTATAGAGAACTTACATTTTCAAAATTAAATTCTCTAATCCTCTCATTTATCTTATGTTTCTCTGATGTATCCACCAAATATCGCAATCCCCTGGATATGAAAATGTTGCTTCTTTAAATCTACCAATTATCGCTCCTACCATAATAACTGTGGATCTCATTTGTCTCATCATGTCTTCTGGAATTTCTTTTTTATTCATTTGCTTTGTATCGATTTCTATTTTATCACGATTTTTCTTAACCTTGCAACCTAAAAGTCTTAGAATCTTTAATGTTATTTGTGTATCATGTATGTTTGGTACATTATATAGTTTTGTTTGTTTTCCACTTAATATAGTTCCTGCTATTATTGGAAGAGAAGCATTTTTTGAACCAGATATCTTGACCGTTCCTTCTAATCTTTTTCCCCCTTCTATTATGTAGTTTTGCATGTTTTTCTCCCCTTTCTTATAAAGTTATTTCGCTATATATTATGTTGCATTTAAAAAAATGTGAAAAATAGACATTTATAATTTTTTATGTTATAAATGTCTGTTTTGTTAATATTTAATTATTTATTATTTCATTTTTTCAATTATTTCATTTCTTACATTTATTGTATTTGGATGAATAACTTTCTTTTTTTCAATCATTTTTGGTAAAGTATAGTAATCTATATCGTATAATATAAATTCATCTAAACTTTCACACTGCTTGAATTTTTCTCTTAAAGTTTCTGCTTCTGGGTAATCTCTGCTATCTTCTATTTTATCAGCTACATATACCATTTTTCCTAGTAAAGTCATATTTGTAATTCCTGTAGTATGATAATATATTGCTTTACACATTTCATCTGTAAATCCATATTTTTTCTTTACTATGTTTGCTCCTATTATTCCATGTAACACACTTGTGCACATTTTATCATCTTTACTTAATTCTATATTATTTTCTTCTGCATATTTATAATATTCATCTACTGTCATTTCTTTCGCAATATCATGTGTAAGTGCTGTTAATGCTGATTTTTCTTCATCTTCTCCATATTTTTTTGCAAGTTCTATTGCTTTTTCCATTGTGCCTATTGAATGAATATATCTTTTTTCACTTAATACTTGTTTTAAATCTTCTTTTATTTTCTCTATGTTTTCCATTTATGTATTTTCCTCTTTCATATTAACTAAATTCTTATTTTACTAAAACTATTCATTTAGCATTCTTTTAACTTCATTTATTTTAGTTAGCATTGTTATATATCCTGCATTATAGCAATAATCTATTTTCTTCACATCAAATACACTTGCTTCTGATACATCTAAATCTACTACCAAATCACTTGCATGTAATGCCTCTTGACTTCTTGCCTCAAATAATAAATCTATAGATTTAAATGCTATTTCATATATATTTTTTGGATCATAATTTAGAGCTGTTGCAAATTTTAATGTTAACACTTTATCTACCCCCAGTTTTTTTACTTCATCAGCAGGTACATTATCTAATATTCCCCCATCTACAAATTTATGCCCTTTATACTTACATGGTGCAAACACTCCTGGGTAACTACTACTTGCTCTAGTTGCTTTACTAATTAATGCATCTTTTATGTAATAGTCCCCTTCTATATCTTTATTGGTAAATACATATTTTTTACATTCTACTATGTCTACTGTAGGTATGGCTATTGGCATTTCTATATCTTTTATGTTTTTATATTCTTTTTCTTTAGCACATTCATCTATTGCTATTTCTATATTTTCACCTGAAAGTAAACCTTCACCTAATAACCTTTTTGAGTTTTTTAGGTTGCCTGCAAAATACCTTGCGTCCGCCTTCATTATTCCCTTTGAGAAATATTTAAATATTTCTAACATCTTTTCTGTTGAATACCCCATTGCATATAAACTTGATACAATACTTCCTATACTTGTTCCTGCTACTGCATCTATTTTTATTCCATTTTCTTCTAATGCCTTTATTGCACCTATATGTGCAGCACCTTTTACTCCTCCACCTGCTAACGCTAAACCTAACTTCATTTTACAACACCACCTAACTTTTTCTATTTAATAATTCTTTTTTAACTTTTTCTACATATATATTTCTTCATAAATAAGGATATTTTATATTAATTATATAATTCTTTTAATTTAAGGCCAATCCCTAATTATACTCTTTTCTCAATTTTGGGCATAATAATTGGTGCTAGTATTTCACAACAAGTTTATCAAATTTTCCATTTATATATGCCTCCAATTTTTGCATAAATTCCTGTGAACCTATTTCTTTTTTTGCTACCATGTCTAGCCCCTTTTCCCAACTGGCTGTCAGTTTTGGATTTAACATGTCTGGCATAGAAGATAGTACAACATCATAAATTACTTCTCCTTTTTTTGTTGGAGTTATTATTTGAGTTTTATTATTTATTTGTATATATGCTATTTTTTCTAGTTTTTTTATAATTTCTGCTCTTGTTGCACTTGTTCCTATTCCTGCACCTTTTATTTGCTCTCTTAATTCCTCATCTTCTATTAATTTTCCTGCATTTTCCATTGCTAATATCATTGAACCTGAATTATATCTTGTTGGAGGATTTGTTTCAGATTCTTTAGTTTCATAATTTATAACATTTATTTCTTGACCTTTTTTTAAATTGTTTAAAATGTCTAAATTATTTGCTTCTTCTTTTTCATCTTCCTGCTTGTTTTCCACATTTTCTTCTTCGTTTGTGGATTTCTTTTCTTTGTTTTTTGGTTTTAACACATCTAAATATCCTGTTTTTGTACAAACTTTTCCATTTGCACTAAATTTTTCTTCTTCTACTTTTATTGTTACAGATATTTTGTTAAACTCTGCTTCTGGGTAAAATATTGCTAAAAATCTTTTTACTATTAGTTTATATACTTCTTTGTGTAAATCTTTCAATTTATCGTAATTTTCAAAACCTTGTCCTGTTGGAATTATTGCATAATGGTCTGTTATTTTGCTATCATTTACATACTTTGTTTTTACTAAATCTGTAGAATATTTTTCTTCTGCCATTTGCTTTAAGTATCCTTGCACTTCTTCGTCTTTAAATCCTTTTGCTAAACCATTTAAGT
Organism: Lachnospiraceae bacterium; assembly: GCA_963621995.1. Lineage (GTDB taxonomy): Bacteria > Bacillota > Clostridia > TANB77 > CAG-508 > UMGS1663. Next base: position 73,762 of record CAVFFZ010000003.1, on the reverse strand, counting down.
TTTTAGAAATAACTTTTGCAACTGCTGTAGATATAACTCTAGCATCTGTTCTTGGATATGTAACTAATTTTTGCTCATATAAATTTTGTATTATTTCTAATGTTTCATCTGGTTTTATTTTAAAACGTTTTGTACATTCATTTTGTACTTCTGCTAAATTAAATAATAATGGTGCCTTTTCTTTTTGTTTTTGCTTTTTGATTTCTTCTACAACTGCTTTTTTGTCTTTTAAACTTACTATGAATTCTTTTGCATCTTCTATTTTTTTGAACCCTGAATCATTATATAGTTTTGAAGATTCAAACATTTTAGACTTTTCGTTTACTTTCCACTCGGCATTGAAGTTTGCTTCTTCTTCTCCAAAGTTTCCTACAATTTTATAAAATGGTGTTTTTACAAAGTTTCTAATTTCTCTTTCTCTTGATACTACCATTCCTAAAACACATGTCATTACACGACCAACAGAAATAGAAGCTCTTTCTTCCTCTATTTCTTTTGCAACTCTTCTTCCATATATTATAGAAAGCAACCTTGAAAAGTTAATACCTATTAAATAATCTTCCTTTGCTCTTAAATATGCTGAATCTGATAAGCTATCATATTCTGACTGGTCTTTTGCTTCTTTTATTCCTCTTAAAATTTCTTCCTCTGTTTGCGAATCTATCCAAACTCTTTTAATTTTTACATTTGGATTTGGTTTTGCCATCATAAATACTAATCTTTGTATATATTCTCCTTCACGTCCAGAGTCTCCTGCATTATAAATTTCTTCTACATCTTGCCTTTGTAATAGTGATTTTACTATATTAAATTGTTTCTCTACATTTTTTATAACTTCATATTTCCACTCTTTTGGAATAAATGGAAGTGTATCTAGTCTCCAAACTTTTAAATTTTCATCGTATTTTTCAGGATATGACATTGTAACTAAGTGACCTACACACCATGTTATAATCCATTCTGCTGATTCTAAATATCCATCTTTTCTTGTTGCATTTATTTTTAATGCTTTTGAAAATTCCATAGCCACAGATGGCTTTTCTGTAATCAATAATTTTTTTGGCATTTTTAACATCCTTTGCTATTACAAATTGTGTGCCAAAAGCTTTTCTATTGGCACACATATTAATTTTATACTTTTATTATATCCATTTCTGATGTAAAGTTTGAATTTCCATATGGATAAACAATATATATTTGTCCATCTAATCCTACAAAGAAATGATTTACGTTATCTGTAACATACATTGCATTATTTACATCTCTCTTATATACTGTTTGCCCTGCACTAGCTAATGCTTCTGATAATGCTTCTGCATTTTTGTTGGCTTCTGTTACTTGAAGTTCTATTTTTTTGTTTACTTCTTTTTCACTAATTCCTTTTGCTTCTAAGACTTCATTCAATGTTAACTTTTTACCTGTTGTGATATCATAGTTATATGTTTGTACAATAATTCTTTGGGGGTTATTTCCTTCTTTTAATGTTGATTTAATTACTAATGATAAAATATTTTCATTTAAGTATCCTACATATTCAACATCATATATTGTATAACTTTGACTATTTGATAAAACATTTCCTGCTTTATTAGCAAATATAGATTGCGTTGTAGCATTAAACTCTGAAGCCACTTCACCATCCACATTGAAAACTGGAATGTTTATATTAACACTATATTTTTCATCTTTTTCTTCTTTTATTCTATACACTGCATATATTACATCTTGTCCTTCATATCCAGCTAATTTTTTTATTGATGTTTTGTCATAACCTTGGTCATTAAAAGAATTATTAAATAAAGAATTAAATTCTTGTTTTAGCACTTCGGGATCAGTTGCTGTATCATCATCACCTGTATTTACTATTTCATTTTTAATTGTATTTTGTTTTGGTTTATCTCCAAATACTTGTGCATACACACCAACTATAATTGCAATAACACATATTGCTGCAATTGCAATATATAATATATTTCTTTTTTTCATATGTAACACCTACTTTTACTCTTTCTTGTTTTATTATATCATTTGTTTTTTTGCAATGCAATAGAATATTTTTAGATATATTAATATTTAAAATTAAATAGTTAAAAAGGCGTTAAATAGTCAAAAAAATAGCAAGTGGCTATATTTCAAACCCTTGCTATTACTATATTAATTATTCTTTAATTTCAGCTACAACACCTGAACCAACTGTTCTACCACCTTCACGGATAGCGAATCTTAGTCCTTTTTCGATAGCGATTGGAGTAATTAATTCGATTTCCATATCTACGTTATCACCTGGCATAACCATTTCTGTTCCAGCAGGTAAATTAATAACACCTGTAACGTCTGTTGTTCTGAAATAGAATTGTGGTCTGTATCCGTTAAAGAATGGTGTATGACGTCCACCTTCTTCTTTAGTTAAAACGTATACTTGAGATGTGAATTTTGTATGTGGATGTATTGTTCCTGGTTTTGCTAAAACTTGACCTCTTTCGATGTCTTTTCTATCAATACCTCTTAATAATACACCAATATTATCTCCAGCTTCTGCTTGATCTAATAATTTTCTGAACATTTCAACACCTGTTACAACGCTCTTGTTAATTGGTTTAATACCAACGATTTCAACTTCGTCTTGGATTTTTACAACTCCTCTTTCTACTCTACCTGTAGCAACTGTTCCACGTCCTGTAATTGTGAATACGTCTTCTACTGGCATTAAGAATGGTTGGTCGATTGGTCTTTCTGGTGTTGGGATATAGCTATCAACTGCATCCATTAATTCTTTCATGCATTGATATTCTGGTGCGTTTGGATCTGTTGATGTAGATTCTAGAACTCTTAATGAAGATCCTTTTACGATTGGAATCTCGTCTCCTGGGAAACCATATTCTGTTAATAGATCTCTAACTTCCATTTCAACTAATTCTAATAATTCTGGATCATCAACCATATCGCATTTATTTAAATAAACAACGATATATTTAACACCAACTTGTCTTGCTAACAAAATGTGCTCTCTTGTTTGAGGCATTGGTCCATCAGCTGCAGAAACAACTAAGATTGCTCCGTCCATTTGTGCAGCACCTGTAATCATGTTTTTAACATAGTCAGCATGGCCTGGGCAGTCAACGTGTGCATAGTGTCTTGCATCTGTTTCATACTCTACGTGAGCTGTATTGATTGTAATTCCTCTTTCTTTTTCTTCTGGTGCACTATCAATTGCATCATAAGCTTCAAATTTAGCTTTTCCTAATAATCCTAAATATTTAGTAATAGCTGCTGTTGTTGTTGTTTTACCGTGGTCAACATGTCCGATTGTACCAATGTTAACGTGTGGTTTAGTTCTTTCAAATTTTTCCTTTGCCATTTTTTCATTTCCTCCTTTTTATCTAAATTTTAATTAAAAACTACGTTTTGCTTCGTCAAGCTTCATTTATAAACTCTCAACATACATAAGTATGCCTCTGGTTTATTCACTTACTTTCCTAGTAACACTTGTTTTTAATTAAAATTTTATTGGCTTTTAGTGATTTAAGTTCACCACTCTTTTATGTTTTAAAATTAATAACTAATTTAATTTTGCACTTGCATTTTATAACATATTTGCTAAAAATGCAAGTACTTTATTTATTTTTATTAGTCTTGTTTTTTAGCTCTTGAAGCTACTATTGCTTCTAGAACTGATTTTGGAACTTCTTCGTAATGAGATGGTTCCATAGCATATGTTCCTCTACCTTGTGTTTTAGAACGTAAGTCTGTTGCATAACCAAACATTTCTGATAATGGAATAAATCCACGAATTATTTGATCTCCACTTCTCGCTTCCATACCTTCCATTCTTCCACGTCTTGCATTAATATCTCCAATAACATCTCCCATGTATTCTTCTGGAACTGTTACTTCAACTTTCATAATTGGCTCTAATAATACAGATTTTGCTTGACGACATCCTTCTTTGAATGCCATAGAACCTGCAATTTTGAATGCCATTTCTGAAGAGTCAACTTCGTGGTATGAACCATCTACTAATGTAGCTTTGAAATCTATAACTGGATATCCAGCTAAAATTCCTGTTTCAGCTGCTTCTCTAATACCATCTTCTGTTGGTTTAATATATTCTTTTGGAACAGCTCCACCAACGATTTTGCTTTCAAATACAATTCCTGAACCTGGCTCTAATGGTTCTAATTCAATCCATACGTCTCCGTATTGTCCACGTCCACCAGATTGACGAGCGAATTTACCTTGAACTTTAACTTTATTTCTAATTGTTTCTTTGTAAGAAACTTGTGGTTTACCTACAGTACATTCAACTTTAAATTCTCTTTTTAATCTGTCTACGATGATATCTAGGTGAAGCTCACCCATACCAGCGATAATTGTTTGTCCAGTTTCTTGATCTGTATGAGTTTTGAATGTTGGATCTTCTTCAGCAAGTTTTGCTAAAGCTATACCCATTTTTTCGCTATTTGCTTTATCTTTTGGCTCTATAGCGATATCGATAACTGGCTCTGGGAATTCCATTGATTCTAATATAACTGGGTGTGCTGGATCACAAAGTGTATCACCTGTAGATACTTCTTTTAATCCAACTGCTGCTGCTATATCTCCAGCATATACTTTATCTATATCTTCTCTGTGGTTAGCATGCATTAATAAAATTCTTCCCATTCTATCTTTTTTATCTTTGTTTGCATTTAATATTGTAGATCCAGCTTCTAATGTTCCTGAATATACTCTAAAGAAACAAAGTTTTCCAACAAATGGGTCTGTTGCAATTTTAAATGCTAATGCTGCAAATGGTTCTGAGTCTGAAGTTTTTCTTTCTACTTCGTTTCCATCTTCATCTACACCTTTAATGTGTGGTATATCAAGTGGTGATGGCATATAGTATACTATAGCGTCTAATAATTCTTGTACACCTTTATTTTTGTATGATGAACCACATGTTACAGGAACTATTGTGTTTGCTATTGTTCCTTTTCTTAGACCTGCTCTTATTTCATCTACTGTTAATTCTTCTCCTTCTAAGTATTTCATCATTAATTCATCATCTTGTTCTGCAACTGCTTCTACCATTTGTGCTCTGTATTGTTCTGCTTTTTCTTTTAAATCTTCAGGAATATCTGTTTCTTCAATTTCTTTTCCTAAATCATCTTTATGAATAAAAGCTCTCATTTTAACTAAGTCAACAATTCCTTTGAAATTGTCTTCAGCACCAATTGGTAATTCAATTGGAATAGCATTTGCTTTTAATCTATCTTTCATTTGCTCAACACAACTATAGAAATCAGCGCCTGTCATATCCATTTTATTTACATATGCCATTCTTGGTACCATATATTTGTTAGCTTGTTTCCAAACTGTTTCAGATTGTGGTTGTACACCACTTCTTGCTGCAAGTACAAGTACAGAACCGTCTAATACTCTTAAAGATCTTTCAACTTCTACTGTGAAGTCAACGTGACCTGGTGTATCTATAATATTGATTCTATGGCCTAACCATTTACATGTAGTTGCGGCTGAAGTAATTGTAATACCTCTTTCTTGTTCTTGAACCATCCAGTCCATTGTTGCTGCACCTTCGTGAACTTCTCCTATTTTATGAGTTCTACCTGTATAAAATAGAATTCTTTCTGTAGTAGTAGTTTTTCCTGCATCTATATGGGCCATGATTCCTATGTTTCTTGTTTTTTCTAAAGGAAACTCTCTTCCAGCCATATATTTATCCTCCTTATTTCTAATGTCAAGGGACACTCCTTACCCTTTTGTCACTTCCACTTGGCATAAGGAATATCTCTTTTCCTTATGAATTAGTGATGTCAGGTATTTTCGTATTCGCCTTGTTATATTTTTACCATTTGTAATGTGCAAATGCTTTATTAGCTTCTGCCATTCTATGCATATCTTCTTTCTTCTTGAATGCTCCACCATTTCCAGCGATAGCATCTAAGATTTCACCTGCTAGTTTTTCAGCCATAGTTTTTTCATGTCTGTTTCTAGCATATGATACTAACCATCTTAAACCTAAAGTTTGTCTTCTTTCTGGTCTAATTTCTAATGGTACTTGGTATGTAGCACCTCCAACTCTTCTTGCCTTTACTTCTAGTACTGGCATTACATTGTTAAGTGCTTCTTCAAATACTTCTAGCGGATCTCTTTGCTCTTTTTCTTTTATGATATCAAATGCATCATATACTATTTTTTGAGCTACTGTTTTTTTACCATCTAACATAACATTGTTAACTAATTTTGTAACAAGTTTGCTATTGTACATTGGATCTGCTATTACATCTCTTTTTGCTATAAATCCTCTTCTTGGCACTATTCTTCCCTCCTTATTATATGTTAGGGAACACATTTTACTTTTTTGCCACTTTCACTCTTGCTAAGGTGTATGTTTCCTTTCCTCGTGAATTAGTGTTAAAATAATTATAATGTTCTCCTTTTTTGTAGATACCTATAAAAGTATCTTTGGTACTCTTAAGAAATTTAATACTTTACTTTTCTTCTCAAATTTCTTCAGTATAGTGCGTATAATCTATTATAAATTTAAGCACCAAAGCTAAAAATTTAACTTCTACTTCAAATTAGTAATTTCTTATATGCACTAAAATTAATTAAAAACAAATTAAAAGTAGTATATTGCTAGGAAAGCAAGTAAAAATTTTTAAGATAATACAAATTGTATATCGAAAAAATTTTTATGCAGCCTGACAACGCAAAATGCTGCTTTTTATTTGTTTTTTATTTTTTAGGTCTTTTTGCTCCATACTTAGATCTAGCTTGCATTCTGTCTTTTACTCCAGCTGTATCTAATGTACCCCTTATAATGTGGTAACGAACACCAGGTAAATCTTTTACCCTTCCACCTCTAATTAGAACAACACTATGTTCTTGTAGGTTATGTCCTATTCCAGGAATATAAGATGTTACCTCATACCCATTTGAAAGTCTTACTCTGGCTACTTTTCTTAAAGCAGAGTTTGGCTTTTTAGGTGTTACTGTTTTAACTACTGTACATACACCTCTTTTTTGTGGTGCTCTTTTATCTGTTACTTTTTTCTTCATAGAATTGTAACCATGTTGTAGAGCTGGTGATGTAGATTTAGTTGTTGCAGTATATCTTCCTTTTCTTACTAATTGGTTAATTGTTGGCACTTAAATTTCACCTCCTTAAATTTTATTTTTGCTCTGTCCTTCGGCAAAATAAAACCGCTACGCAAATGCCTTTTCTTGGCAATTTACATTAGCGGTTATTATTGTATCATTTTATAGTACATATGTCAATAGAATTTCACTTATTTTTAAGTAATTTTACATAATTCTTTATATGTTTTACTTTTCTAATTCTTCGTCTTTATGATATGATTTTTCTGCATAATCTTTTCCTAATTTTGCTACTTCTCTATCATATGCTTGTTCTTTAGCTTGTTTTAATTTTTCTTGTCTTCTCACAATATTTTCCATAGCTTTTTCTTCTATAGTTTTGTCATATCCATTTTTTGTAATATCTTTCAAATATTTCTTAAAGTCATTTTCATTAGAGTTTATTATATCTTCTATAACTTTATCTTTGTTAGCATCTTTTTCTACTCTTGTTTCTTTTTCTCCCTTTGTTCTTCTTTCTATTTTTGTTTCTTTTTCTTGAACATTTTCTACTGCTTGTTCACTCTTTGCTTTTTTGCTAAATATATTTTTAAACCAATTTCCTATTTTAGCTAATCTTGGATGTTTCTTGGCAAATTCTGACTCTGTTGTTAATGCTGTTTCTTTTCTAACTTCATTTTCTATTTTTCTAGTTTCTCTTTCTAAACCTTTCTCAATTTCAGCCAACTTTTCATCTGACATTTCTAGCTCAGTGTCTTTAACCTTGTCTTTCTTTATAGTTTTTCTTCTATTAGATAATTTTTCATCACATTTAAATGTTCTATTTTGATAATTATCTAATTGTACACTTATGTCGTCTAAGTTTCTACCTTTTAATAAATTAACTATTACAAGATCGCATCTTGCAGATTTATTTTTTAAGTCATTTTGTTTTTCATTTAGCTCTTCTATAGTCATTTTACCATATTGGCCTAATTCTACATTTTTAGTGTTTTCTATATTTAATTTACTTTGCACTGCTTTTTGATATTTAAAGTTGTTTTCTTCAATTTCCCTGTTTGCTTCTTCTATTTTTGCAGTTAAAGTAGCTTTATTTTCTTCTGTTGCAGTTTTTAGTTCTTCTTGGTTTCTTCTTCTTTCGTCTTCAATTTTCTTTAATTCTTCTTCTAAGTCTATTAAAGTTTTATCAAGTTGTTCTGAAAATTTATTGTTTGTATTTATTCTATTTATTGTTCCTTCTACTTTTAATATTTCAGCATTTACCTTTCTTTGTAATTTCATAACAGATTCTACTTTTTCTAAATTTTCTTTTGCTTTTTCAATTCTTTTTGCTTCTTTATATTCTTGTTGTGTTGCTGTTTTTTCATTTATTTTGTTTTTTAATTCTTCTAGTCTCTTATCTTTTTCTCCACTTTTTAATTCTCCATAAATTTTTATATATTTTTCTCTCATTATATCTTTCTCCTTCCAAAAAGATTTCACCTATTTATTATTATAACATATATTTAAATGCAGTGCAACTATATTTTTACATGTATGTTTTAAGCTCTCTATTGCTTTATCTGCAAGTCTTCCATATTTTATTTTTTTGTCTTTTATTTTTTCTTCTAAAGAAGGTACTATTCCAAAGTTCGCATTCATAGGTTGAAAATTTGCATTATCTGTTGATATATAATTACTTAATGCCCCTATCATTGTATCTTTTGGAAATATTATTTTTTTATTTGTTTTGTTAAAATTTTGTATTGCATTTAAAGAAGCTACCATTCCAGATGAAATTGATTCAACATATCCTTCTACTCCTGTTATTTGCCCTGCAAAATATATATTTGAATGTTCTTTCATTTTATATGTATTGTCTAATAGTTTAGGTGAATTTATAAATGTGTTTCTATGCATTACTCCATATTTCATAAATTCCGCACTTTCTAGCCCAGGAATTAAAGAAAATACTCTTTTTTGTTCTCCAAATTTTAAATTTGTTTGGAACCCTACTATATTATACATTGTTCCTTCGTCATTATCTTGTCTTAATTGTACCACTGCATATGGCCTTCTTGCTGTTCTTAAATCTGTAAATCCTACTGGCTTTAATGGTCCAAATCTTAATGTGTCTAGTCCTCTTTTTGCCATAACTTCTATTGGCATACAGCCTTCAAATATTTCTCTTTTTTCAAATTCATGTAATTCAACTATTTCTGCATTTACTAGTTCATTTACAAAGTTTTCATATTCTTCTTTGTTCATAGGAAGATTTATATAGCTTTGTTCTTGGTTTTCTATTCTTTTCTTCCACTCTCCTACATCTTCGTCTTTGCCTCGTTCTTCATCATATCTATTTCCATAAAAAGCTATGTCAAAATTTATACTATCTTTTTCTATTATAGGTGCTGCTGCATCATAAAATGCAAGTTCTTTTTCTCCTGTTAGTTTCTTTATTTCTTTTGCTAATTTATTTGATGTAAGTGGCCCTGTTGCTATTATTACTATCCCATCATTTATTATTTTTTCTAAAGATGTTACTTCTTTTCTTATTATTTCTATATTTCCCATGTTTTCTAAAAATTTTGTTACTTTTTCAGAAAACTTTTCTCTATCTACTGCCAATGCTTGTCCTGCTGGAACTGCTGTTTCATCTGCTACTTTTATAAGCAAACTATCTAACATTCTTAATTCTTCTTTTAATAGACCACATGCGTTTGTATGTAAGTTTGATTTAAATGAATTACTGCATACTATTTCTGCTAAGTTTTCATTTGAATGTGCTTTAGAAAATTCTTCTGGTTTCATTTCATATAGTTTTACCTTTATTCCTGCTCTTGCTATTTGGTATGCCGCTTCAGTTCCTGCTAAACCTCCACCTATTATTGTTATATAATCTTTCATTTAATTTCTCCTAACTCTATTTAATATTCATATAATATCACACTTACTTATTGTTTTCAATTGTTCATTTTTCAATTTTATGTCGTTTTTTGTCTTACGATTTTTCTTTACTTTATGTTAATTGTATTATATAATTTTTTCTGCCTCTTTAGTAGAGAGTATTCTTTAAAAGGAGGTGGTTTTATGAACAAGCACTTAATGCTTATTGTACTTATAATTATTTATTTAATTCTTTTATTATTTAAATAATAAATATGTACATAAAAAACTCGCGAACGGAACTCGCGAGTTTTTTATTGGTTTTATAAATAATCACTTAATGCTATTTCTAAAATAATAATACTATATTGCTTTTATATTGTCAAGTGCTTTTACAATAATTACCATTTTATTTAAACAATTCCATTATTTCTTCTTTAGAAAGTTTGTTTAAAAATGTTTCATTTGTAGATAATACATTATCTATAAGTTTTGATTTTCTTTCTTGTAGTTCATAAATTTTTTCTTCTATAGAGTTTTTTGTAATTAACTTATACACCTGAACATTTTTCTTTTGTCCTATTCTATATGTTCTATCTGTTGCCTGATTTTCTGCTGATATATTCCACCATGGATCATAGTGAATTACCATGTCTGCTCCTATTAAGTTCAGTCCTGTTCCTCCTGCTTTTAATGAAATTAAAAATACCTTTTTATTTTCATCTTCATTGAATTCGTCTACAAGTTTAATTCTTTCACCAACTTTTGTTTGTCCAGTTAGTTTAGAATATCCTATTTTTTCTTTTTTAAGTTTTTCTTCTATCATAGGGAACATTCCTGTATAACTAGAAAATAGTAAGATCTTGTGGCCTGAATCTACTGCATCTTTTATTACTTCTATACATTGGTTAAGTTTACTGCTTTCTGATTTATAGTCACTTAAGAATAAAGCTGGGTGGCAGCATATTTGTCTTAGCCTCATTAATAGTGCTAGTATTTTTATTTGGCTTTTTTCAAACCCATTAGCATTTATTTCTTGCATCATTTCACTTCTAGCATTTTGCATATAAGACATATATATTTTTTGCTGTTCTTCTTCCATTTCATTATTAAGTACTGTTATTGTTTTATCTGGTAGTTCTGTCAAAACTTCTCCTTTTATTCTTCTTAATATAAATGGCTCTATAATCATTTTTAGTTTTCTCATAGTGGTGTTATCTTCATCTTTTACTATTGGCATTTCATATAATTCTTTAAATTTTCTATAGCCAAATAAATATCCTGGCATTATAAAGTCAAATATAGACCATAACTCTGATAAAGAGTTTTCTATTGGAGTTCCTGTTAAAGCATATTTTGTGTTTGCATTTATCTGTTTTATAGCTTTTGCATTTTGTGTATTGTTGTTTTTAATATATTGTGCTTCATCTGCAATTATAAATTTGAATTCATAATTTAGTTCTTTATATGTTTCTATATCTCTTTTTAATAAATCATATGATGTAATTACTATATTATACTTTGGTATACTTTTTAGTTGTTTTTTTCTTTCATCTGCATTTCCATGTATTACAAGTGATGTTAAATCTGGTGTGAATTTTTTTATTTCATTTTGCCAGTTTAGTGAAAGTGAGCTTGGACATATAACAATACTTGGCTTTGAATTTTTTTCATTTTGTACGTAATCTAAAATTACTGCCAATAATTGAATGGTTTTTCCAAGTCCCATATCGTCTGCTAATATTCCTCCAAATCCATAGCTATTTAATACTTTTAACCATTTGTATCCTACTTTTTGATAACTTCTTAAAGATGCATTTAAATTTTTAGGTAAGTTTATTTCTTCATTTAGTTCTTTATTTTCAACTTTGTTTACTAACTCTTTGTAATTTTCATTTTTAGTAATTACTGTACCCTTTATATTGTCTAACATTCTGTCTAAATATAAACTTCTATATATAGGAAGTTTAACTTCACCTTTTTCTAGTTCTTTAAAGTTTATATCTAACCCATTTGTCATACTGTCTAAAAGTTCTATTGTTTCGTTTTTTTCTAATGTTATAAAACTTCCATCTTTTAATCTATGATATTTTTTCTTTAAGTGGTATTTTTGCATTATTTCTTTTAATTCTGATGGTTCAAAGTCTAAGTTCGAGAAATCTACACTTAATAAATTGTTTTCTATTCTTACTCCTAAGCTTCCAATTTTAGGTTCTTTTATTTCTTTTTTCTTAAAATTGTCTGTTGCTAAAACTTCAAATTTCTTCATATATGTTTCAATATCTGAAGATAAGAAATTATAGATTAAGTTTTCGTTAGCTAAAATTAATCTTGCTTTTTCAACTTCCAACATGAAACCAGAATTCTTAAGTATTTCTAACACTTCATCTTCTTTTGCTATATCTCTTGCCAAGTCCATCTCTTGCTCTAATAGTGGATTGAATTCTTTGTCTTCATATATAAACCTTATATCTGCTGTAATGAAATTTTGCTCATTATAGTCTAAATATACTTTTACGAAAAGCTCTTTTGGTATATATTTTTTTATTTCATCTTCATTTAAGCTACTTACTTCTATTTTATCTCTTACTTTTGGAAATACTATTGAAAATAGTTTTGAAATTTCTTCTTTTGGAAATACTATATGGTTTGTAAAACTGTTTCTAAATGTTTGAAGTAATTTTAATGTTTCTTTGAAACTATCATCACATTTATATAAGATGTTTTGCATAAAGAAATATATAGCTTTTCTACCTTCAATTACGTCATATTCATAAACATCTATGTTAGGGACTAATACATATTCTTTTCCATTCTCTTCTTTTATTTTAAATTTTATTTCTGGTGTTTGTTTTAAGAATAATATTTTCTTTTCTATATTCTCTTTTTGAAGTATAGCTTCTTTTCCCTCTAATACTTCAAATAATTCGTCCATACCTGTATTAGAAATAGTTATATAGCTATCTTCCATTGTTCTTCCATAGTATGTGTATTGGTTTGTTGCTTCGTTTGTGTATTTTATTATTTCTGCATACTTTAAAATGTATTGCAATAGAGGTATTGAGTCTTTATCAAATGCTTCTTCTTCGTGTACAAATTCAAGTTTTGTTCCATAACGATAGAATTCTTTTTTTTGCATTCTGTCATAGAATTCCACTAGATTTTTTATTTTATAAAATTGTTTTTCTCCAATTTTCACTTCCATTTTTAATGTTTTTAAATATGAATTGTAAATTAGTTTTGGTTCTATTTTTATGCTATGTGGCATAATTTTTGTTTTATTTTTCTCGTTTGTTTCTTCATGAGTTGGATAAAAATTATTTATTAATTGTTTAAATTCACGATATTTTTCTTCTCTTTTTTGGTATTTGTTATACATTTGCATATCTGTTTGTTTTTGTTCTATATCTCCAGAAAATATTCTTATATAATTTTCGTTGTTACTAAATTCTATAGCTGTTGCTAAAATATGCTTACATGTTCCATAGTGTTCGTAATAGTCTGGACAATCACAACTTACGTCTTCTATTTCGCCTTTTTCTACTTTTATATGAACATCATAAATTTCTGTACCCCTTACTTTAGAGTGAATTTCAAAATTGTTTTTATCTTCATAAATTACTTTTGTTATTTTTACTTTTTTATTATCTACATATTTTTCTGCTTTTTCTTTTCTTTCATTTCCTGCAGAAGTTTGTAGTTCTTTTAATATTTCTGGATTTACTATCATTTTTTCTCCTTCTCATATTAAATTTCTCATTTTTACTAGTGATATATTATATAATATTTTTAAAGATTTTACAAGGGGTACACTATGGAATGTGTATCACATTTTTTATATTCTTTTTTCGACAAATTATCACATTTTATGCATATAAGATTTGTGTGGAATGTTTATCGAAACTTTTTATATTCTAGTGAAGTTTGGAAAACTTGCCTAGAATATAAAAAGAGGTGGCTTCACCACCTCTTTTGGTATTAATTTATATATTTTTCTATATTTATATCTTCAAAGCTAATGTATTTTATTGTTTTACTTACATCTTCTTTTAATTCTACTTGCACATATATGCTTCTTAATTTATCATTTTTTCTTGCAACTTCTGATACATATTCATTATCATTTATAGTTGCTTTTCTATTTTTTATATCTTTTGTCAAATTTTCTATAAAATCTGACATATCTGATTCTTTTATTCTAATAGTTTTAGTTGAATATTGCTCTTTATAACTTATATTTATAGTTATTCTTTTTATTTTTTGAACATCTTCTATTTGTTTTATTTTTTCTTCATAATATTCATTACTTGTTAATATTTTATTTAGTTCTTCCTTATAAAGGCTGTTGTTTATATCATACTTTCTTGTTATTTTTCTGCCATTTTTTAGCTTATATTCTAATGTATATTCAGAATATCCTTCTTTCTTTTCATCTACTAGTTTTTGTTGGAAGTCTATTATATTTTCTATATTTTGTTTTTCTTTAAAATTAGTAGTTTCATTTCTCATTTCAAAACTAACTTCTTCCACATCTTCTGCTTTCGGTATTCTTGTTTCATATCCAAAAGCTCCAGTATTTAATATTACAAATGTTATTGTTATAACAACTGCATATATTATAAATCCTATAATTGATTTAAATACTTTGTATGTCTTTTTTAATATCATTTCTATTATTAAATATGCTATTAAAGTTATAACAAATGAGGCTAAAAGTGTCCTTATATTGTGCTTTCCTATTACATCATAAAAATACATATATGAAAGTAAGTTAACTAAAAATGTAGCTGCGTATTTTATAAAACTTCTTATTCCTTTAAATGCTATAAATTCTTTTGTTATTTCTAATTTTCTCTTTTTGTATATGAAATATCCTAAAACTAGCATTACAATTATTGAAGTAATATATATAATTATTGTAGATGTCTCAAATTTAATTGCTTGGTCTAAATAATATGAACTCATTTCTCTAAAGTCCTCTATTATTTTTATAAATGGTAGTTTTGAAAATTCTTCTAAATTACTAGATAATCCCTTAAATCCATAAAGCATTTTTTCTATAATTATTGATGTTAAATCAATTATTCCTATTGGTGCATACATTAATATATAAGTAAGTATTCCATGTGAAATCTTAGATGCGCAAAATGCTCCTATAAATGTAGCAAATGCAAAGAACATTGTACTATATAACATACAAACTCCAAACCACTTTGTTATATCGGCAAATTGTAAATAATTTCCCATATCTCCTAGGTTTAATACTATTATTATAATTAGATTTACTAAAAATGGTATTACATACATTATTATTCCTGTTAAAATATTAGTTATATATAGCTTTTTTTTAGATATAGGAAGTCCATGTATAAATGAACTACTCTTTTCTTCGTTTGTATATTTAAATAGTAGTATTGATACTAGTACTGGCAATACAAATATTGTTAACAATACTATTGGATTATATAAAATCTCTATATAATGTTCTCTATCATAATTATTTGGTGAATAATATGGCTCAATGCTATCTTCATCAACTACCTGCACAGTATTTGTTACATTACTTGTTGTATTATTTGTTATTTCATTTACAATATTATTGTTTATAGCAATAATATTTTCGTCTGTCACATCACTTATTGTTGGAGCACTTATCATAACTATGTCTGATGAATAATTTTGAGTCTCAGTACTTGCTTCTATTCTATTTTGTTGATTAATCATACCTGAATAATCTGCTTTTTCTTCATCTAGGATAATTATATCGTTAATATAATCTGTTCTTCTTTCCTTTATATCATTTGTTCTTAATATCATTTGAAAAGTTGTTACTAAAAACAAAATAATTGTTGCTACCGCCGGAACAATCCAAAATCTTTTTATATTTGATTTAAATATTCCATAACTAAACATTTTCTTCCCCTCCATTTTCAAACATAAATACTTCTTCTAATGATAGAGGTAAAAATTCCGTTAATGTTAATTTGTATTTATTTAGTATGTCTTCTATTTCTTTTTGTTCGCCTTTTACTATAAAATAATATACACTTCCTACTTTCTCTTCTTTTAATATAGAAAGTTTTTCTCTTATTTTACTTATTTGTGAGTTGTTAGAAAATACAATTTGTACCTTTTGTATATTATTGTCTTTCTTTTCTAATTCTTTTTCTAATACCATTTCACCATTTTTCATGATTCCTATATTGGTACATACATTTTCTAATTCTTTTAGGTTATGTGATGATATAATCACTGTCATTTTTCTTTTTTTGACTTCTTCTAATAGAATTTTCCAAACATTTTCTTTCATAATAGGATCTAGCCCATCTATTGGTTCATCTAATATCATTATTTCTGGATTGCATGAAATTGTAAGCCAAAATGCCACTTGCTTTTTCATTCCTTTTGAAAGTTTATTAACTCTTCTTTTTACATCAATATTAAATACTTTTTGCAAGTCATTAAATTTTTTAAAACTAAAATCTTTGTATATTTGACTATAAAATTTAGCCATATCTTTAATACTATATCCGTGAAAAAAGTATAAATCATCACTAATATATGCTATTTTACTTTTTACTTTTTCATTGTCATAAACTTTCTTACCATTTATTAAAATTTCACCTTCATCTTGTTTGTACATTCCTATTAGATGTTTTATTGTGGTTGTTTTTCCAGATCCATTTGGTCCAACTAATCCATAAATACTACCTTCTGGCACATTCATGTTAAAATGATTTAATGCAGTAAATTTATCAAATTTTTTTACTACATTTTTTGCAGTAATTAACATTTTTCCCCTCCTTTTTTCTATGGTTAAATTATATATTAACTATTTAACTTTTGCAAGTTTTTTTCCACAATAAAATACCCCAAAAGGACCAGGTACTTTTGGGACGTTTTCAAAAATTAATCATAGATTAAAAAAATTTAATTTGACAAATATAAAATAATATATTATTATTTAAATACAAAATAAATGAGTTTTGAATATCACTGTTATTTAAAACATAGTTGTATGTGTACCTGCGAATGCACATACTTTTTTTATGAAAAAAAATAGAGCAGGCTGCGAACCCCACTCTATCGACTATGTATTGCTACTTATTAGTCTTAGCTTTGTTGTCATCTTGCATTTGTTGTTGCTGTTGTTTTCTTTTTAGTAGTGGTTTTCTTTTTTGTTTCTACTTTTATTGTTTCTTTTGGCTCCCACTTTTCTCCTGGCTTTGGTTTATCCCAAGAAATATAATTACAGCTTGCAGGATTATTTTCGCAAATATAGTAGTTTCTTCTTCTTTTTGTTTTTCTTACTTGCACTACTCCTCCACATACTGGGCATGGTACATCTATTGTTTCTATTATTGGTTTTGCATTTTTACATTCTGGGTAACCTGGACATGCTAAGAACTTTCCATATTTTCCATATTTGTACACCATCATTCTTCCACATTTCTCACATTGTACGTCAGATACCTCATCTTCTAGTTTTACATGTTCTAGTTCTTTTTCTACTTTATCTAGCGTTACCTTAAATGGTCCATAGAAATCTCTAATTACTTGTTTCCATTGTTCTTTTCCTTCTGCTACTTCGTCAAATTCTTCTTCTATTTTTGCTGTAAATGCTACATTTATAACATCTGGAAAGCTTTCAACTAATAATTTATTTACCACTTTTCCAAGTTCTGTTGGTGTTAGTTGTTTTTGGACTTTTTCTATATACCTTCTTTCTAGAATTGTTGTAATTGTTGGTGAATAAGTACTTGGTCTTCCTATTCCTTTTTCTTCTAATGCTTTTACTAAACTTGCTTCTGTGTATCTTGGTGGTGGCTCTGTAAAGCTTTGTTTTGGATTTATTTCCTTTTTTATAACTTCTTCATTTATTTCTAGCTCTGGCAATGTTTCGTCTTCTTGCTTTTTCTTTTTACCTTCTTTTACATTGTCTTCAGATTCCACATATAAAGCCATGAAACCTTTGAATTTTAAAGTTTGACCATTTGCCTTAAAATTATATTCATTTGCCTTTATATCTACTGCAACTGTGTCATAAATAGCTTGTGCCATTTGACTTGCTATAAAACGATTGTATACCAATTTGTATAGTTTATATTGATCTAAAGTTAATGAACTTTTTATTTCATCTGGCGCTAGTTCTATATAAGTTGGTCTTATTGCCTCGTGTGCATCTTGTGCGTCTTTATTTGTTTTATAATATCTATTTTCGTAATAATTTTCCCCATATTCTTTTACTATATGTTTTTTAGCTGCATTTCTTGCTTCATCTGAAATTCTTGTAGAGTCTGTTCTCATGTATGTAATTAAACCAACACTGCCTTTTTCTGGAACTTTAACACCTTCGTATAACCCTTGTGCTACACTCATTGTTTTCTTTAATGTAAATCCTAACTTTCTTGAGGCTTCTTGTTGCATTGTACTTGTTGTAAATGGTGGTGCTGGAGTTCTTTTCTTTTCGCTCTTTTTAATGTCTTTTACAATGTATTTTGCTTTTTCTATATTTTTAAATATTTCGTCTATTTCCTCTTTTGAATGAATATCTATTTTCTTTCCATTTTTTCCATATAAATATGCTTCAAAAGTTTTTTTAGACTTTTGTTCTAATAAAGTTACATATATATTCCAATATTCTTCTGGAACAAATTTTTCGATTTCTTCTTCTCTATCTACTATTAATTTTACTGCTACAGATTGCACTCTTCCTGCTGACAAACCTTTTTTTACTTTTTTCCATAGAAGTGGACTTATTTTATAACCTACTATTCTGTCTAAAACTCTACGGGCTTGTTGCGCATCTGTCAAATTCATATCTATTTTTCTTGGATGTTTTATAGATTCTTGTACTGTTTCTTTTGTTATTTCGTTAAATGTTACTCTACAAATACTATCTTCTGGAATGTTTAATATGTGTGCTAAATGCCATGCAATTGCTTCTCCTTCACGGTCAGGGTCAGTTGCAAGGTACACTTTTTTACTAGATTCTGCATCTTTTTTTAAAGATTTTATTAAGTCACCTTTTCCTCTAATATTTATATATTCTGGTTCAAAATCATTTTCTATATCTACACCAAGTTTAGATTTTGGTAAATCACGAATATGTCCCATAGATGCCACAACTTTAGTACTTCCACCTAAAAACTTTTTTATAGTATTGGCTTTTGCAGGTGATTCCACAATAATTAATTTATCTGTCATAATGCTCTCCTTTATTTTTATTACTTATGTATTCTAAATTATTTTTCTTAATTTTGCAAGTAGTTTAGTAGAACAAATCGGAAAGCTAGTAAATTTATAGTATTATTAAAAATTACAAATTATAATTACTAACAAATTTAAAATATTGATGCTTTCTATAAATTCGTTCTTGCACGAAATTTTTTATGCAACTTTAAAGTGAATCTCTTTTTATACAATAGGAAAGTTTCCTATTGTATAAAAGAATTAGTAAAGCCTTATTTCTTTACTAATTTTTTTATTTCATTATATATTTTATTTTCAACATCATTTGTTTGTAATTTTAAAGCATTTATCCCCATTTGCTTCATAATTTGTGGATAATCTACCATACTTTTTATATTTTTGTTTAGTTGTTCTGCTGTTAAATCTTTATTTAGTATAATTCTCGCTGCCTGCACTTTTTCTAATGCTTTTGCATTATATAATTGATGATCATTACTTACATTTGGAAGTGGTATTAAAATTGAAGGTTTACCTAAATTTGAAATTTCTGTTATTGTCATTGCTCCACTTCTAGCAACAATTATGTCTGAAATATTCATTATTTCTTCCATATTATATATATATGGAACAATCTCCATATTTTCTATCATATTTATATTTAATTTTTCATCTTCTAATTTTTCTTTTATTATATCATATTGCTTTGGTCCCGTTGCCCACATAATTTGATAATCTTTGTTTAACTTTTGCTTTGCTATTCCTATTATAGCCTCATTAATTACTTGTGCTCCTTGGCTTCCACCAAACACCAATACTATAGGTTTATTATCATCTAAACCTATTTTGTTTTTCATTTCCTTTTGTTCTTGTATAGAATACTCTTGCTTTGTTATTTTTGTTGGTGTGCCCGTAAACACTATATTTTTAGCATTTTTTATTCTAGCTATTGCATCTTTAAAAGAAACTAATATTGTGTCTGTCTTTTTAGTAAGCATTTTTACAGCTTTTCCTGGAAATGCATTGCTTTCGTGAAGCATTGTTGGAATTTTTAAACTATGTGCTGCAGATATTGTTGCTCCA
Organism: Lachnospiraceae bacterium; assembly: GCA_963621995.1. Classification (GTDB taxonomy): domain Bacteria; phylum Bacillota; class Clostridia; order TANB77; family CAG-508; genus UMGS1663. The sequence continues at coordinate 53,524 of CAVFFZ010000003.1, read as the reverse complement.
CATATATAACCACCTGTTCCAATTACTATATCTGGATTAAATTCCTTTATTATTTTTTTTGCCTCACCATAACCTTTTATGGTCTTTATTATCTTTTTAATATTATCTACTGATATCTTTTTACTTAATCCATATGCATCTATAGTCTTTAACTCATAACCTGCTCTAGGCACTAAGTCATTTTCTAAACCTCTATTTGTTCCTATGAAAATGATTTCTGAATTTTTTTCTTCTTGTTTTATTTTATTTGCGATTGCTAATCCTGGATTAATATGTCCTGCTGTTCCCGCTGCTGCTATAATTACTTTCATAAAACTTCTCCTTTAAAACGTGGTAAAAGGGCCGCCCCTTTTTGCCACATGTAAAAAAGTATTGTTATGTAAGAAAAGTGTGGCAAAAAGGGGCGGCCCTTTTACCACGTTTTAAACTTTTGAACCTGCTCTAGATATATTTAGCAGTACTCCCATACTGCATAGCAATATAAGTAATGCTGTTCCTCCATAACTAAAGAATGGAAGAGACATACCTGTTGCTGGCATAGATGATGTAACAACTGCTATATTTATTATTGCTTGTATTCCTACAAGTGATGTAATTCCAACTGCAAGTAAGCTACCAAATGAGTCTGGTGCTTTCATTGAAGTTAAAATTCCTCTCCATATAAATATTGCAAATAACCCTATTACTACTAAACATCCTACAAATCCTAGCTCTTCTGCTATTATCGCAAATATAAAATCATTATGAGGCTCTGGTATATACAAATATTTTTGTTTGCTTTGTCCTAGTCCTACTCCGAATAGTCCTCCTGAACCTATTGCATATAGTCCTTGAATTACCTGCCAGCCATCTCCTGTTGGATCTTGCCAAGGGTCTAAGAATGTTGTAATTCTTGCTAAACGGAATGAACCTTTGTCTGTTGTTGTTGCTAGCATTAGCATTCCAGCCACTGCTGCTGAGCCTCCTGCTATTCCTATTGTTATAAAGTCTTTTATTTTTGTTCCAGCCATCATCATCATTATTGATGTTATTGCAATTATAACAATTGATGCACTTAAATGGTCTTGTATAAAGAATAAAATTGCAATTGGAGGTACTAAAAAGCAAAGTGATTTAAAACACCCTTTCCAAAAGAAACCCAATTCATTTTTATGCTCAGTTAGATATCCTGCATAAAATACGATTAATTCCACTTTTGCTATTTCTGACGGTTGGAAATTACCAAATCCTAGATTTATCCATCTTTTAGCACCTTTTACTTCTACGCCTATTCCTGGTATTGCAACTGAGAATAATGCAACTATTGCAATAACATAAGCAATAACATAAAATTTCTTATAAATTCTGTAATCTATTTTTGATATAAAAAACATTGCTATAATTCCTGCAATTGCAAATCCTAATTGCTTTAATACATATGTATAACTATTTCCATTTGTTGAAAGTGAAGATGGTGCACTAGCAGAAAGCACCATTATTATTCCTAATGACAATAATAAAAATATTGTAATACATAATGCGAAATCAAATGGTTTTTGATTTGACTTTATTGTTTTTTTCTGTTTCTTTTTTTGCACTTTCTTCCATTCCTTTCATTTTCTATCCCAAAAGTACCTGTCCCTTTTGGGGTAAAATTTTTAAATTGCGAATATTCCTATAATACATACTATTAATGTAACTATGCTAAATACTGATACTACTTTATTTTCTTTCCATCCAGAAAGTTCAAAATGATGGTGAAGTGGAGCCATTTTAAATACTCTATTTCCTGTCCTTTTGAAATGTGCTACTTGAATTATTACAGATAATGTTTCAAGTATTGGAACTAATGCAATAATTAAAAGTAATAATGGCATTTTTAAATATAGTGCCATAGCTGCAACTGCTCCTCCTAAGCAAAGTGAGCCTGTATCTCCCATCATTACTTTTGAAGGATATAAGTTAAATAGTAAAAATCCTAAACATGCACCTGACAATGCACTTCCAAATAAAGTTACTTCTTTTACATCAAATATAATTGCAATTACTGTTAGACAAGTTAATATTATAGTAGTTACACTACTTGATAATCCATCTATTCCATCTGTTAGGTTTATTGCGTTTGTTGTACCTAACATTACTAATATTGAAAGGGGAATATATAACCAAATAGGAAGTACTATGCTAGTTTTTACAAATGGAATATATATATCCGTGCCTATTTTTAAAACATTTGTTAAATATATAGTATATCCTACTGCAATTATTAATAATCCTATCATTTTTGCAGTTGGACTTAACCCCTTAGTATTTTTTAATACTAATTTTTTAAAGTCATCTATAAAACCAATTAGTCCAAATCCCACTGAAGTTATTAATAGTGGTAAAATATTTTTTGCTATAGTTGGCTCTGGTCTATATTTTGTGTAGTAAAAGAATAATCCCACACATATTATAATCATACTAAGTATGATTATAATTCCTCCCATTGTTGGAGTCCCTTGTTTTTTCAAATGACTTTGTGGTCCATCATCTCTTTCTATTTGCCCTACTTTTAGTCTTCTTAATATTGGTATTATTATGAAAGAAAGTATAACTGTTATTGCAAATGTTAAGAATAATACTTTTACTTGAAATTCCATGTTTTTCTCCTTCTATTTTAATTTATTTATGATACTATTTACTATAATTCTTTCATCAAATGGATATTTCACACCATTTATTTCTTGGTAAGGTTCATGTCCTTTACCAGCTAAAACTATAATATCCTTTTTATCTGCCATACTAATTGCTTTCTTTATAGCTTCAACTCTATCTACTACTACAGTATATTTTCCTTTTGTTTTCTTTATTCCTTCTTCAATTTGGCTTACTATCTTTTCAGGGTCTTCTGTACGTGGATTGTCTGATGTTATAATTGTAAAGTCTGCAACTCTTCCCGAAATTTCACCCATTATTGGTCTTTTGGTTGTATCTCTATCTCCTCCACAGCCAAACACAGATATTACTCTTCCTCTAGTATATGATTTAACTGCATTTAGTATATTTTCCAAGCTTTCTGGTGAATGTGCATAATCTATCATTATTGTTAAATCTTTTTTGTTATTTACAAGTTCTGATCTTCCTGGAACTCTAACTTCCTCTAATGCCTCTTTTATTTGTTCAGCATTTGCTCCTAATTTTTCTGAAACACAAATTGCTGCTAGTGAATTGTATACACTAAATCTACCTGGAATACATGTTTTTATTCTTTCATTTTTCATTCCTATTTTTACTTTAAAATCTACATATGAATTTGTAATTGTAATGTCTTTTGCTAAAACATTGCAATAATTATCTATTCCATATGTTGTTATATTACATTCTGGCACAAGTTTTGGTAATTTTGCGACATGAAAATCATCCGCATTTATAAAACCTGTTTTACACATTTTAAATAATTGTACTTTTGAACTAAAGTAATCTTCCATATTTGGATGTTCTTTTGGACTAATATGATCTTCTGAAAAGTTTGTAAATACTCCTATATCGAAATCACATCCTGCCACTCTGTGTAATTTTAAGCTTTGTGAAGATACTTCCATAACAACAACATCTACATTTTCTTCTACCATTTCAGCAAATATAGCTTGCAATTTATTACTCTCTGGTGTTGTTCTATCACTATCTTCTAGTTTTTTATCTCCTATATATATAGCAATTGTTCCAATTAATCCTACTTTTTTTCCTGCTTTTTCTAGTACTTTTTTTATCATAAAAGTTGTTGTTGTTTTTCCTTTTGTTCCTGTAACTCCTATTAATTTGAATTTTCTAGATGGATTACCATAAAAATTACATGAGCATATTGCTAAAGCATATCTTGTATCTTTTGCAATAACAACTGTAATTCCTTCTGGAATTTTTTTAACGAATCCTGCAGTTACCCCTTCTTCTAATATTACTGCTTTTGCCCCACTATTTATTGCTGTCTCTACATATTCATGTCCATCTGTGTCGAAACCTTTTATTGCTATAAATAAGCCATTTTCTTTTATATTTCTTGAATCTTTATCTAAGTTTGTTATTTCTAAATCTAAATTTCCCTTTACTTTTAATCCTTCTAGTCCTACTAAAATTTCTTTTAATTTCATAGGATACCTCCTGTTTTTTTATCTATTTATAAGTTGATTTTTTATAATTATTAAAAACCAACATAATTATATAACTAAAGTTCTTATTTGTAAATTATATTATTAAAAAAAATAATCATTACTAAAAAGAAAAGAAAGTTTTAAGATATTTTTTAAAACTTTCTTACTTTTTCTATTTGAAGCAAGATGTAAATACATTTAATTTGTCAACTCTACGTAAATGTTTGCCTCTTCTTTAACTTTTACACCTTCTTTTGGTGTTTGTTCTTTTATTATAGTATTTTCTTTGTCTATGCCTTCTTGTTCATTATTTATAACTAATTTCAAATTACTCTCTTTTAGTATGTTTTCCGCTTCTTTTATACTTTTTCCTTCAATATTAGGCACTTGGACATCATTTTTTACTTGTTCTTCTTCCTCGTTGTCTTTTACTACTTCTAAATATGGTAGCACCTCCCCAAATATTTGTGAACCTATTGGTGCAGCAACTCCACCTCCTTGGTGGCCTCCTTCTCCTGTTGGATTATACAAAGTTATTAACACAGCTACACTTGGATCTGATATTGGTGCTACACCTATGAATGATGTTACATATTTCCCTGTATTTACACCATCTTCTGAAGTTCCTGTTTTTCCACCTATTCTATAACCTTTAACTTGTGAGTTTCTACCTGTTCCATCTGCTACAACAGATTCCATCATGCTTAATACATTTTTTGCTGTTTCTTCTGAAATTACTCTATCTTTTTTTATTACTTCTATTTCTTTTCTTTCCCCTGTTTTTCCATCTATAGTCGCTTTTACTACTCTTGGCTGTACATATGTTCCTCCATTTGCAATAGTGGAAACCATTGTTATCATTTGAATAGGTGTTACTTCAAAACGTTGCCCAAATGCTATTGTTCCAAGCTCTACCGGTCCAACTTTTTCTTCTTTTAAAAATATACTTCCCGCTTCTCCTGGCAAATCTATGCCTGTTTTTCCCAAAAATCCAAACTTTTCTAAATAGCTATAATATGTGTGTACTCCTAATTTTTGTCCAAGCCCTATAAATACTGGGTTGCATGAATTCATTAGTGCCTGTCTTAAACTTTCACTTCCATGTGGTCTATAATACCTCCAACATTTCATTCTTACTCCTGCAATTTCAATTCCTCCTGTACAGCAAAATTCCCCTTGTTTATCTACTTCTGCTATTTTTTCTTCTAAAGATGCCGAGGCTGTTACTAATTTGAAAGTTGAACCTGGTTCATAAGTATCCGAAACAGCTTTATTTCTCCACATTGCTTGCATGTTTTTGGTTTTGTCTTCTTGTGAAAGAGTATCCCATACACTTTTTAATTCATCTGTATTTGGAGAATATGGCTCATTTAAATTATAGTTTGGATATCCTGCTAAAGCCAATATGTCTCCATTTTTTGGATTCATTACTATTATATTTCCACCATCTGTGCATTTATTATCTATACATGCTTCTTTTAAATATTTTTCTGCAATTCCTTGTATTGTACTATCTATAGTTAATATCAAGTCATCTCCATTTACAGCTTTTATATAATCTTCTGAAGTATCATCAATATCTCCACCTTTTGCATCCCTTAGCTTTGTAATTTTTCCTGTGCTACCTTTCAAAGTTTTATCATATAAAGCTTCTATTCCATCTAGCCCTTGATTATCACTACCGCAAAATCCTATAATTTGAGATGCTAAATTGTTAAATGGATAATATCTTTTTGTATCTTCATCTATATTAATTCCTGTTGTAATATTATTATTTTGCATCCAAACTCTTAATTCATCTGCTTTTTCTTTATCTACCTTCTTAATTATTGTTTCTATAGAACTTCTTTTACTTACTTTTTTTAAAACCTTTTCATAATCTAATGAGAATATATTTGATAGTGCAGTTGTTATTTTTTCTCTATCTTCTTTTTTTATAGTAGTTGGCGTAACTGTTATTGTTTCTACAGTTGAACTAACTGCCAAAATAGTCTTTCCAGTTGCATCATAAATAGTCCCTCTTTTAGGGTTAATATTTCTGTCTAATGTTTGTTGCATATATGCCATAGATTGCAATTCTTCTCCTTGTACAAATTGAATAAATCCAATTCTTACTACTAATAAAGCAAGCAGTAATATGGCAATTATCATCTCTCTTTTCATTCTTTTCTTTTTAGATATTGTTCCTATCGGCTCTGAATTTCTTTTATTCTTTTTATTTAATTTTTTAAAATTTATTGGCTTTTTATTTTTTAGTTTTTTTATCTCTTTATCATTTACTTGTCTTTTAATTTCTTTTTCAATTTTTACTTTTAACTTTTGCTTTGGTGTTTTCTTTTTTCTCTCCTTCAATCTTATCCCTCACATTCTTAAGTTTATATTATCTCTTATATTAAGAATATGATAAAAGAATGATTCTCATTACCTGTTTTTGGGGACGGAGCAAAAAAACAGTTTTAATTAATTTTAAACTTTTACCTGTTTTTTTGCTCCGTCCCCAAAAACAGAAGCAAAATCTAATATTTTACCTTTATTTTTTATTTAAATAAGTTTTTAATTGTATTTATAATATTTTGAAAAAAGTTTGTATCTTCTTCTATTACTACTTCTTCTTTTGCAGATTCTATGTAGTCTTTCTTTGGTAAGCTTACATATACTTTTTGGCTATTTGATAATTTTTGCATTCCTAATTTTTCTTTTGCAGACTGCTCAACATTATTTAAATTTAATGTCTTTTCTATATTAACTTTTAATTGTTCATTTTCTTTTTCGATAGCACTTACTTCTTCTTTCAGTTTTTCTTTTTTATTGCAACTTTCTGTTATAAGTGAGTTTTGGTAGCCCATAGCAAATAAAATTGTAAAGGCAACAGCAATATATAAAACTAATTTTGCCTTTGGTTTCATTTTTTTCTTTGGAGCATTTTTTTCTACCTTCATACTTTTAGTTGAAGATTTCTTTTGTTTATATGGGTTCTTTTTAGGTTCGTACTCAGGTTGTAACTTTCTAGGGCTAGTTTCATATTGATACCCTTGATATTTAGGATATGCCATTTGCTTTAACTCACCTCTTTCCTTCGTATATTTCTTCTATTGTGCTTTTTCAAAAATTCTTAATTTTGCACTTTTAGATCTTGAGTTTTCTTCTTGTTCTTCTTTTGTTGCTACTATTGGTTTTTTATTTATTATTTCCCCTTCTGAATGATATCCACATACGCAATATGGTAAATCTTTTGGACATGTACATTTACCTTCTGCATCTAAATATGCTTGTTTTACTACTCTGTCTTCTAGTGAATGAAATGTAATTACACATAACCTACCTTCTGGTTTTAAGCATTCTATACAATTTCTTATAGTTTCTTTTAGTGGTTCTATTTCATTATTTACTTCTATTCTGATAGCTTGAAATGTTCTTTTTGCTGGATGTCCATCCTTTTGTTTTGAGATAGGTATTGATTTTTTTATAATATCTACTAATTGCATAGTAGTTTCAATTGGTGAAATTTGTCTTTCTTTTACAATGTTTCTTGTAATATTTTTTGCAAATCTTTCTTCCCCATATTCTTCTATAATTCTGCTAAGTTTTTCTTCTGTATAATTGTTTACAATATCTTTTGCTGTTAGTTCTTGGGTTTTATCCATTCTCATATCTAATGTAGCTTCTCCCATATAGCTAAACCCTCTTGCTCTTTCATCTAATTGATAAGAAGATACTCCCAAGTCTAATAATATTCCGTCTACTTTATCTATTTGTATGCTTTCTAGTAATTCTTTTATATCATCATGGTTTCCATGTAAATATACTACATTTTCATATTCTTTAAGTCTTTCCTTTGCTGCTTTAAGTGCTTCTTCGTCTCTGTCTATTCCTATTAGTTTTCCTTCAGAAGATAAACTTTTCAATATTTCATTGCTATGACCTGCTCCTCCTAAAGTTCCATCTACATATATTCCATTTTCTTTTATATTCAGTCCTTCAATGCATTCTTGTAGTAATACACTTTTATGTTTAAATTCCACTTTTAAACTCCTATATCTACTATTCTTAAATTAGCACCAATAGTTGGTATTTAAAAAATACCAACTATTTTAATGCCACTTTTTTAATTTTTCTTTAGTGAGCTGTCATCTTTTCATTTGTAAATTTATATTTTTACTTTTGTAAGCATTGTGAATTTTTCTTTTGAAGTTTAAAATGTTGTTCTTTAGTTATTTTAAACTTTTTCTTTTGTTTTTAAATTTTATCTTTTGTATCTTAGTTTTTTCTTTTGTAAAAATTAAATTTTTTATCTTTTGTACATTAAAATTTTTTCTTTAGTATTTATATAAACTTTTAAAAAGTTATATACCAAGCATTGTCATATTTTCTGCAATTTCATCTGCTGAAATATTTTCATCACTAGTATAATTTTTCCATTTGTCTCTATTCCAAATTTCAAGTCTTGTCCCTACACCAATAATTACAACATCTTTTTCCATGTTGGCATATTCTCTTAAGTTACTTGCAATTAAGAATCTTCCTTGTTTATCTATTTCACATTCTATTGCACCAGATAAGAAAAATCTTACGAAATCTCTGGCATTTTTATTAGTAAGTGGTAGTGTTTTTAGTTTTTCTTCAAAGTTTGACCATTCTGTTTGTGAAAAACCAAATAAGCACCCATCTAACCCTTTGGTTATGATGAATTTTTCTCCCATGTCTTCTCTTAACTTAGCTGGCATTATTAATCTGCCCTTAACATCTAGAGAATGCTCGTATTCACCGATCAACACCTTGAATCACCTCCCGTGCATTTCATTCCACTTTGTTCCACTTTGCTCCACTTTTACTAAATTTTAATATAAGAATAATAAAAAAGCAATACTTTTTTTAAATTTTTTTAAAAAGTATTGCTTTTTTATTTATTTTTTAATTATAGAATGTCCCTAATTGCTACTTTTTTATTTAACTTCTCTTGCTTTTACTACTAATCTTTGTGTTCCATAATTCGTGCAAGTTATAAGAGTTACTTCTCTTCTTCCATTTGTTAATTGGCTAGTGCATGTTGTATCATCCGGATCTACTACATCAATGTCATATACTGAATATTTAACTACTTTTCCATTAACTCCCTCTAACTCAACAATATCTCCACTAACTACTTCTGATAAACGTCCAAACATTTTCTTGCTTTTATAGTTATGACCTACTATACAATAATTTCCTATTTCATTTGGAGCAGGTCCCCAATATTTATTAACAGATATTTTTAAAAGGCTTTCTGAAGTTTCGCTAATTACTGGATATTCTATATCTAACCTAGGTATTCTAATTGTTGCTTCTATTGTATAGTCTTCTCCGTCTGTAGTTGTATATACTTCTGTAGATGATTCTTCTTGAGATTCTACTTCTGGAATATTTATAACTTCATTGCTATCATCTAATGCTACAATTATGACATTGTCTTTTCCCTTAATTGTATTATCTACTTCTTTTTCTTCTTTTCTTTTTGTCATTCCCATTAATATTTCTTGTGATACTTCTTCGCTTTTTCCTCTGTCATACTCTGCATATATGTAATAAGAAAATAATAAACATGCTAAAAAGACGCATAAAAAGAATTGTACTTTAAACAATTTCTTTTTTCTACGCAATTCTGGTGTTACATATAATTTTTCTGTTACCAAAATTTGATTCATATATTATCTCCTATTTATAATTACCTAAATTTATTATATCATAATTCTATTTTTATGCAATATTTACAGATAAAATGTAATAAATTTGTAAACAATTCTAATCACAAATTTTATTAGAAATTTCTGCAAATTGCTCTAGTGACAAATTTTCTCCTCTTACGTTTTCGTTTATATTCATTCCATCTAAAATTTGTTTTAATTTTGTTTTATCTATTAATCCACTATTTGAAACTCCATTTAAAAAAGTTTTTCTTCTTTGCATAAATGAAACTTTTATTAATTTAAAAAATGTTTTCTCGTCTTTTACTTTTACTGGTGAAGTACTTCTTATTTTTAGGTTTATTACTTCAGATTCTACTTCTGGTGCAGGTATAAAGCTTTGATTTGATACCTTTACAACCAGTTCTGTTTCGCAATAATATTGCACACTATATGTAATTGCACCTGCTAATTTTTCCCCTGGTTTTGCTGCAAGTCTTTCTGCTACTTCTTTTTGTACCATTACTGTAATGCTTTTTATATTTAATTTATCTTCTAATAGTTTCATTATAATTGGCGTTGTAATGTAATATGGAAGATTTGCAACTATTTTTACATCTTTTATTTCATTTTCTTCTTTTTCCTTTTTTATTAGTTCTTGTAAATCTACTTTTAAAACATCATCATTTATTAATTCAAAGTTTGAATATAAATTAAAACGATCTTGTAAGATTTCAATCATTTTTTTATCAAGCTCTATTGCTATTACTTTTTTAGCTTTTTCTAGTAATTTGCAAGTTAATGTTCCTAAACCTGGACCTATTTCTATAACTAAATCTCCATTTGATATTTTGGCTGATTCTATAGTCTTATTTATTACATCATCATCTACCAAAAAATTTTGTCCCAAACTTTTATTGGCAGTTATATTGTATTTTCTTAAAAGAAACATTGTCTCATTATATGCACTTTCCATTTTATCTCCATTCTTTAAAACATTTTTATCTTTACTATTTTACCATAAATTGACGTGATTGTCCATTTTCTATTGATTTTTATTCATATTTTCTGTACAATGTTATTGATAAAATACAAATGTAAAAGATGGTGAAAAAATGAATAAAAGAAAAAATTTTTTTAAATCAAAAAATATAAAGACTTCTAATAGTGTTAGCTCTAAGGTTGAAAGTAAAAACGTAAAATCTGTAAAATCAAAAAATTTACTTATATGTATGTTTATTATATTTGCTATATTTTTGCTACTTATATTAAGGCTAGCATACCTACAATTTATTAAAGGTCCTGAATTAAAAGAAGCCGCCAATCGTCAGCAGTCTACAAATCGTGTTATAAGTGCTAAAAGAGGCAATATATATGATTCCACCGGAAAGCTATTAGCAGCCAGTGCTTCTGTAGATACAGTTAGTATTAATCCTTCTAAAATAAAAAATGAGAATAAAGAAAAAGTTGCAAAAGCATTTTCTGAAATTTTTGAGTTAGACTATGAAGAAACTTTAGCTAAAGTAAATAGCTCAAATTCTTTTGAGACTATAATTAAAAAAGTTGAAAAAGATAAAATTACAAAATTACAAGAATGGATGGAAGAAACAGAAATTTATTCAGGAATTAATATAGATGAAGATGTTAAAAGATATTACCCATATGGAACACTTGCTTCTAATTTAATTGGATTTTGTAACACAGACAATGATGGACAAGAAGGTATAGAATTAAAATGGAATAGTGTTCTAAGTGGTACATCTGGGAAAATTACTAGTATAGAAAATGCAGCAGCTCAGTTAATACCTGATAAAAACGAAACTTATATACCTGCTGAAAATGGAAATAACATCACTTTAACTATAGATGCTAATATTCAAGCTATTGCTGAAAAATATTTAAAACAAGCATGTATAGAAAACGATTGTAAAAGTGGTGGAAATGTAATTATAATGAATCCTTCAACTGGAGATATCTTAGCAATGGCTACATATCCTGATTATGATTTAAATTCGCCAAGAACTCCAAATGATAGTCTTTCTAGTACATGGGATAGTCTTTCAAGTGAGGAGCAAGTCAATTCTTTAATGAAAATGTGGAGAAACAAAGCTGTTTCAGATACTTACGAACCTGGTTCTACTTTTAAAATAATTACTGCTGCTATTGGTTTGGAAGAAAATGTTGTAAGTACAGATACTTCTGGCGATTTTTATTGTTCAGGTTATGAATTAATAAATGGCATTAAAATTAATTGTTGGAAATATCAAACAACTCATGGAAGTCAAACTTTAAGACAAGCATTAATGAATTCTTGTAACCCTGCATTAATGCAACTTGGAAAAAGAATTGGTGCTCAAACTTTATATAAATATTATGAAGCATTTGGTTTATTCGATAAGACTGGAATTGCAACTTCTGGAGAAGCTAACAGCTATTTTTGGGATTTAGATGACGTAGGACCTATAGAACTTGCAACAATGTCATTTGGTCAACGTTTCCGTGTTACTCCTATCCAGCTAATTACTGCTGTATCTTCCGTTGCAAATAATGGTGTGTTAGTTGAACCACGTATTGTAAAGCAAGTTGAAAACCCAGACACTGGTGCTATTACTTCAATAGAATCTACTAATGTAAGACAAGTCATTTCAAAAGAAACATCTGATAAATTAATGGATATGTTAGAATCTGTTGTAACCGAAGGAACTGGTAGGTATGGACAAGTTAAAGGTTATAGTATAGCCGGAAAAACAGGTACTTCAGAACCAGACTCTACAAATGAAAATGCAATGTATGTTGCATCATTTGTTGGAATCTCTCCTGTTCAAAATCCTGAGGTAGTTGCATTAGTTACACTATATGATCCTCAAGGTAAAGCAGGACATCAAGGTGGTACAATAGCTGCCCCTGTTGTTTCCCAAATATTAAGTGAGGTATTACCTTATTTAGGAGTTCCTTCAGATGATTTATCTTCTGATGAAGATACAGATACTATTACTACAACTACATTATTAGATGTTAGAAATAAAACTTTAGCAGAAGCTAAGAAAATAATTGAAGATGCAGGATTTACTTGCAATATTTCAGGTGATGATACTTCTTTACTAGTAACAGACCAAGTTCCAAAGCCAGGTACAGCTTTAGTAAGTGGAGCTATTGTTAATTTATATTCAGAAGGAAATGACGCTAGAATATCACAAGAAGTACCAGACTTAAAAGGAATGAGTTATTTACAAGCAAAAAGTTCTTTAAAGCAAAAGAACTTAAATATTCACGTAACTGGAACAGGAACTGTTATTTCACAAGATCCTATGGCTGGAACTTCTGTAGAAGAAGGAACTGTTATAAATGTAACACTAAAAAATGAAATACAAGATGCACATTAAAAATGTTTTACATTTATGTAATAAATAAAATAGCAAACTTAAAATCTTCTTAAGCTTGCTATTTTTATTTATTTGACGCAAAGGGGAATATTCCCTTTGCGTCATGTTTTTAGTTATTAAAGATGGCATCAAATTCTTTTCCATCAATTTTTTCTTTTTCTAATAATACTTCTGCTACAGCATGTAATTTGTCTATATTATCTCTTAAGATTTGTTCTGCTCTTCTATATGCATTGTCAACTATTTTCTTAATTTCTTCATCTATAACTGCTGCTGTTTCTTCTGAGTATTCTTTTGCTTGTGCAAAATCTCTACCCAAAAATACTTCTTCTTGTCCTGAGCCAAGCATTATTGCTCCAATTCTATCGCTCATACCATATTTAGTAACCATATTTCTTGCAATTTGAGTTGCTCTTTGTATGTCATTACTTGCACCTGTTGATACATCATTTAGAATTAAACTTTCAGCTACCCTACCACCAAGTAAAGATACAATTGTTTCTTCCATTTCAGATTTAGACATAAAGTTTTTGTCTTCTGTTGGACGATACATTGTATATCCGCCAGCCATTCCTCTAGGTACTATTGATATTTGATGAACAGGATCTTGTGTTGGTAAGAATCTACTTACAACAGCGTGACCTGCTTCATGATATGCTACTAATTTGTTTTCTTTTTCATTTCTAACTTTTGTTCTCTTTTCTGGTCCCATTGTTACTTTTACCATAGCATCTTCTATTTCTTTCATTCCGATTTCTGGTAAATTTCTTCTTGCAGCAAGTAAAGCTGCTTCGTTTAATACGTTTTCTAGGTCTGCTCCTGCAAATCCTGATGTATTTTTAGCAATTACTCTTAAATCTACATTATCTGCTAGTCTTTTCTTTCTACTATGAACCTCTAATATTTGTTCTCTTGCTTTTACGTCTGGTGCTCCTACTACAATTTGTCTGTCAAATCTTCCTGCACGAAGTAATGCTTTATCTAGTACGTCTGGACGGTTTGTTGCAGCTAATACGACAACTCCTTCATTTTCTGCAAATCCATCCATTTCAACTAATAATTGGTTTAATGTTTGTTCTCTTTCATCATGTCCTCCACCAAGTCCTGCACCTCTTTGACGTCCAACTGCATCAATTTCATCTATAAATATAATACATGGTGCTTTTCTTTTTGCTTCTTCAAATAAATCCCTAACTCTTGATGCACCAACACCAACAAACATTTCTACGAAATCTGAACCACTTATAATAAAGAATGGTACTCCTGCTTCACCTGCTACTGCTTTTGCAAGTAATGTTTTACCTGTACCTGGTTGACCTACAAGTAATACACCCTTTGGGATTCTTGCACCCATTTCTGTGAATTTTCTAGGATTTTTTAAGAATTCTACAACTTCCTCTAATTCTTCTTTTTCTTCATCTACACCTGCTACATCTTTAAATGTAACTTTTGCTTTGTCTTGTGGATTTAACATTCTTGCTCTACTTTTTCCAAATGTCATTGTTTTATTTCCACCAGCTTGGTTTCCATTCATTAAGAAGAACCAGAAAATAATGAATATTGCAAGTATTCCAAATGGAGTAAGTAAACTTAAACCTACTGCCAAAATTGATTGTGATTTTTCTGTTACTTTAACACTATCTGTTTTCATTGATTCTTGAAGATTATCCATTAAACTACTAATGCTTGGAATATTAACTTCTTTCTTTACATTATCATTTTTTAATAATACTTCTGCACTTGTTCCATCTGAAGCTATTTCAATTTCTTTTACTTCTCCAGCCTCTATTTTTGAAATTAATTCTGAATAAGCTAATTTATTGTTTGAATTATCTAATATAGAAGTAATTACAACAATAAATATAACTAAAATTATTAGCCACATTGCTAACGTTTTTATACTATTTTTCAATTTATCTGCCTCCTTAAATTTAAACAAATACTTTTATCTACTTTTGCACTATAACATATTAAATTTTTATTTGCAAGAGTTTTTTATTAACTTTTTTCATCAAATCCTTACACTGCAAGGATTTGCTTACGGAACTTTCCTCTTTACCTATTACAATTTTATAAAAAAAATTTTTCCTTTTCCTACTTTTACTTTTATATTCTTATTTGGTGTTAAAAATTTGTTTCCAACATTATTTGTACAAAGCTTAACAATGTCTGTAATATGTATTTTCTCAATGTTTTGCTTACTTCCCATTAATATATTTATAGTATATCTAACTAGTCTATTTTTTATTACTATTTCTTCACAATTAAATTTTTTCAAGTCTAAAATTATGGTGTTGTTTCCCTCTAATTGTTTATTCCCTATATATTCCTCAATTAAAACTACTTTATATGCCCTTTCAACCTGTTTTTCTAAATATTCGTCTTCTTTTGAAACTAATTGAGACATACGATTTAATGAAGTTATAATATTAGGATTGAATTCTTTTTCTATAAAAGGAATTAACTTATTTCTAACTTTATTTCTTGTATAAATATTTTCATTGTTTGTTTTATCTATTTTTGGATCCAATTTTTTCTCTTCACAATATTCTTCTATTTCTTTTCTTGTAAGTTCTATTATTGGCCTTATAAATTTATTGTCTCTTTTTATTTCTATTCCTTTAATACCAGATAAACCTGTTCCGCGAATTATATTCATTAAAATTGTTTCTGCATTATCATTTGCAGTGTGTGCTGTGGCTATTTTATTTGCTTTACATTTATTTGCAACTTCTTCAAAGAATGAATATCTAAGTTTTCTTCCAGCTTCCTCTGTTCCAATTTTACTTTTTTTTGCTAGCTCTTCCACTTTTTCTTTTTTTACATAGCATGGAATATTATTCTTTTTGCAAAATTCTTGAACATACTTAGTTTCATCATCTGCTTCTACTCTAATTCCATGATTTATGTGTGCCACTACTATTTTGCAATCTATTTTTTTCATTTTATTTAAAGAAATGAGCACATTTAATAGAGTCATAGAATCTGGTCCCCCTGACACACCTATGACAATATTGTCTCCTTTTTCAATTAATTCATACTTTTTAATTGTTTCAAATACTTTTTCTTCTAACATTTTCTACTCTCTGTATTTTTCTATATTTGCAAATTTTGTGTAATTTCCAATCCATAATAATTCAACTGTACCTGTTGAACCTGAACGATGTTTTGCAAGTATTACTTCTGCAATATTTTTCTTTTCGCTATCTTCATTATAATAATCATCTCTATATAAAAACATAACAATGTCAGCATCTTGCTCTATAGCTCCAGATTCACGAAGGTCTGAAAGCATAGGTCTATGGTCTGGACGTTGTTCTGGTGCTCTTGATAATTGTGATAGTGCTATTACTGGTACATTTATCTCTTTAGCTAATATTTTTAAAGAACGGCTAATTTCTGAAATTTCTTGTTCACGTGATGAACTTCTTTTCCCTGAGCTTTGTACTAATTGTAAGTAGTCTATAACAACCAGTCCAATATTTTGCTCTAATTTCAGCTTTCTACATTTAGCTCTTATTTCCATTATAGAAATGCCTGGTGTATCATCTATAAATATTTTGGATTCAGATAAAGTTCCAGAGGCTTGTGCCAATTTTGCCCAGTCTTCATCATCAATTTTACCTGTTCTTACCTTGTTGCTATCTACCATTGCTTCACTGCACAAAATACGATTTACCATTTGCTCCTTTGACATTTCTAAGCTAAATATTGCTACTGGTGTATTTCCACGTGTTGCCGCATAAGAAGCTATATTTAATGCAAATGCAGATTTACCCATAGCAGGTCTTGCTGCAACTAATATTAAATCTGAATTATGAAGTCCTGCAGTTTTATAATCTAAGTCTGCAAATCCTGTAGGTACACCTGTAATATGTTGTTTTTGGTTATATAATTGTTCTAATTGAGTAAATGTATCTACTAATATATCTTTAATTGAAGAATAACCTTTTTGATTTCTTGATTGTATTGTATCAAATATTTTCTTTTCAGCTTGATCCATTAAGAAATCTACTTCTTGAGTTTCGTCATAACCTAATTTTATTATTTCATTTGCTGTTCTTAACAAACTACGAAGTAATGACTTTTCTTCTACTATTTTTATATACTTATCTACGTTCGCAGTAGTTGGTACCTTATCTGGAAGTTCAGCTAAATACTCTAATCCACCAACTGCTTCTAATTTGCCAAGTGAAGAAAGTTCTGCCTTTAATGTAATAATATCAACTGGCTCTGCACGGTTATATAAATTTAGAATTGCACCATATATTGTTTTATTATCTTCTCTATAAAAATCTTCTTCTTTTAGTACTTCAATAGCAGAAATAATTGCTTCTTTATCTGTAAGCATACTTCCTATAACTGCTTGTTCAGCTTCTGTATCGTGTGGCGGTACTTTCCCTACTTCCATAAAACTTCTCCTTTTCTTTGCTAACCTAATAAGGATGAGCCTTTTTAGTTTAGTAGAATATACAAATATGACTAGAAACTTTATATTAATTTAGTTTTCAATAATTTGAACTTTTAGTTTTCCTATTATTCCCTCGTATAACTTAATATCTACTATAGTAGTTCCTAAAACTTTTATTGTTTCGCTTAGTATAATTTTCTTTTTATCTATTTCTATTTTGTATTGTGCTTTTAAGTTTTCTGAAATTTCTTTTGATGTAACTCCACCAAATATTTTTCCATTTTCTCCTGCTTTTACTTTTAACACTAATGTTATATCTTTTAATTTATTAGCTAACTTTGTTGCTTCTTCTTTTTCTATATCTTTTCTATATTTATTTGATTCTTGTTTTGCTTTTAAGTTTCCTAAGTTCCCTGCATTTGCCTCTACTGCTAATTTTTTAGGAAATAAATAATTTCTTGCATATCCATCGTTTGCATTTATAATTTGGTCTTTCTTTCCTACACCTTTAATATCTTGTAATAATATAACTTTCATTTTAAATTTCATTCCTTTCCTACTTTATTAGAAAATATCTATAGTTATGAAAGCTGAATTTCTTTCAATTTTTTTACTTTTCAAGTAGTATGATTATATCACAACTTTACTAGAATAGAAATAGTTTTATTAACATTTTTAGAACAAATAACCCAAATACCCCAAAAGTACCAGGTACTTTTGGGGTATTTGTTAGTTTTTTATATTCTAGGGAAGGGACTTTTTACAGCCCTTTTCGCTTTTAAATTTTATATTCATCTTTTTAGTACATTTTACTATTATATCATTTTAATTCGATGTTTCAGTAAAATATTCATTAATTCGAATTATTAGCTCTTGTTTTACTTCTTCTATACTCATTCCTTCTACTTGAGCTCCTGCTAATGTAATGTGCCCTCCGCCACCTAGCTTTTCTAAAATCAATTGTACATTTATATCACCTATTGAACGTCCACTTATGCATATTTTGTCTCCTAAATTTCCTATAACAAAAGATGCTGTAATATTACTAATTGTTAAAAGTTCATCTGCTGACTTAGCACAAATTAAACTAGTATCTGGCTCTTCTTTATCATATATTGAAATTCCTATTGTATCATTTATAATCTCTGCATTAGTAACAATTTCTGATATTTTATTATATGTTTCTAAATCACTTTGGAACCACTTTTTAACTTTTATTATATCTACTCCACATTTACGTAGGTAAGCTGCTGCTTCAAATGTTCTAACTCCTGTTTTAAATGTAAAGTTCTTAGTATCCATCATAATTCCCGCATATAAGCCTTCTGTTTCTAATTGAGTTAATTTTATTTCTTGTTCTGAATATTCTAATAGTTCTGTTACTAATTCGCATGCAGAAGATGCATAAACTTCATGGAATGTTAATAAGGCATTTTCTATGAAATCTGTTCCTCTTCTGTGATGGTCTATTATTACTATTTTATTAGTTTTCTTTAATAGTTCTGGTACATCTACATAGCTTGTTTTGTGAGTATCTACAACAACTAACAAACTATTTTCGTTTATTTTTTCAATTGCTTCGTCTTTTCCTATAATTGTTTTTTGATATTCTTCTTCTTCTCTTGCTGTTTGTAAAAATGAATCTAATGTAGAACCAACTGTAGTATTTACTATATATGCTTTTTTCCCTATTGTCTTTGCTAGTCTATATACACCTAAACTTGCTCCCATTGCGTCTATATCACTATTTGTATGTCCCATTACAAAAATATTTTCTGCTTCTTCCATTAATTCTTGTAATGCATTTGCAACTATTCTTGCTTTTACTTTAGTTCTCTTTTCTAGTTCTTGTGTTCTTCCTCCGAAGAATATATATTTTCCGTCTTTTCTAAGAATTGCTTGATCTCCACCTCTACCTAATGCTATATCTATCATTGATTGAGCTGTTTTATATTTCTCATAATTTGAACTCTCTTCTGTTGCAATAGCTATGCTTAAAGTAGATTGTACTTTTCCAGGTATTTCTATTTCTTTTATTTTATCTAAAATATTAAATTTTTCTTCTTCTAATTGTTTTAAATATTTTTGTTGTAATAATAATACGAATGTATCTCTTTCAGATTTAATAATTAGCCCCTCAAAGGTTGCTGCCCAATCATATAAATTTTTTTCTATTTGAGCTGTTAATATTGGTTTATCTTCATCTGAAAGTCTTTGCATTATCTCGTCGTAATTATCTATCATAATAATTCCAACGCATAATTTAGAATTATTATATTTTTGTTCTAATAAAATATTTTTTGTTTCATCTATAAAATATAAAGTTGTCATATATTCTTTATTATTGTTCTTTTGTTTTTCTTTTGATTCTACATATTCTCCAACTACTTTATATGCTTTACTTCCTATTTTAACTTGTTTTAAAATTAAGTCCTGTAATTCTTTTTTATCTTCATTACTTCCATTTTCAAGTTCTAGCTTTATTTCTTTTACGATATTATTTAGGTAATTATTAATGTCTATATTAGCAAACTCGTGTATAAATTTTGAACTTTTCCAAATAATATTTCCATCTGTTTCTATTATTACTAATGGAAATGGTGAGTTAATTAAAGTACTTTTTGCAGCTGTATCTACTGTTAATGTTAAGTCTTTAATATGTTCTGAAAGTTCTGCTTTTCTTTTATTATTTGTCCAACACGCATACATTATAATTAATGCATAACCAATTATCGCTGGTGTAATAAAACGAACTTCGTATATACATAGGGCTATTAACAAAATAGCTATAATTACTAAATAAATCTTTGTCTTTGATACTAATTTATCAAAGATTTTTCTATTAGTGTTATTCGGCATAAATATCTCCCTTTTATATTCTTTCACAATTACTATTTTACTATTTTTTAGCTCTTTTGTCAAATTTTGTACATCTGCTTCTGTATAGTTTTATTGTATTTACCCCTGTAAATTACACTTGCTTTTTATAATTACATTTTTTATTAAATTGGATTTTATTTTATTCTATCAATTATTTTTTTACATTCATCAAAAATTCTTTCTTGATTTTGTTCCATTTTATTTTCTTCCATTAAAATTTTTCCGTTTATAATTGTAGTTTCTACATTATTTCCTTTTACATTATAAACTATGTCTGCACATAAATCATTAACTGGCTTAGTTACTACATCATCTAAATTCAATATAATAATGTCTGCTTTTTTTCCTTCTTCTATGCTTCCTATTTCATTTTCTAATCCTAATGCTTTTGCACCATTTATTGTTCCCATTTTCAACACTTCGTATGCTGGCATACAAACTGCATCTTCTTTTGTTCCCTTTTGAAGTAAAGCTGCATATTTCATAGATTCAAATAAATCTAAATTACTACCGCTACCTTGTCCATCTGTTCCTATAGAAACATTAATATTATTTTCTAACATTTCAGTTATATTAGCAATTCCACATCCTAACTTTAAGTTACTTACTGGGCAATGAGAAACACTTACATCTAATTTTGAAAGTTTTTTAAGGTCTTCTTTAGATAGTTTTACACAATGGGCTAATATTGTTTTTATTCCTGTAAATTCTTTCTCTAAAACATCTATTGGATTTTCTTTATATATATTTTTTATATCTTCTACTTCTTTACTGTTTTCACAGAAATGCATATGAGTTATAAGTCCTTTTTTCTTTGCAAACTCAATACATTTTTCCACATATTGTCTATTTGTTGTGTATAATCCATGTATTCCTACATTAAATGTTATTAATTCATTTCTTCCTCTGTATTCTTCTATTAAGTTATTTAATTCTTCTATTCTTTGTAGTCCTTCTTTTTCATCCATACACATCAATGTTCTTGTTGTTTGAAGTCTTACTCCTGTATCTATTGCTGCATTTATAATATCCTCTGTCATAAAATACATATCATTTATTGTTGTAGTTCCTGTTTTTATCATCTCTATAAATGATAGTTTAGAAGCATTGTAAACATCTTCTTTTGTCATTTTATCTTCCATTGGCCATATTTTTTTTGTAAGCCAATCTTGAAGTGCAAATCCATCTACAGTTTCTCTAAAAATACTCATTGGTACATGTGAGTGAGTATTTATTAATCCTGGCATTACTACTTTCCCTGTTGCATCAATCATTTTATCTATATTATTTTGGTTTAGTTCTTTCCCTATTTTTATTATTTTATTTTCTTCTATTCTTATATCTATATTTTCTTCTATTTTTTCTCTTGTTTCACTCATTGAAATAAGTGTAGCGTTTTTTATTAAAATATTCATAAATTTCTCTCCTAACTCTATTAATATGTATTTTACAATATTTGTAATATTTTTCTATTTTAATACTTATAAAATTGTTTTTCTAAATTATATATTTGTTTTTAATTTTTGTAAAGAACAAAAATATTTTTAGACATTTTAAAAGACTTTTCATGCCTTGTCTTTGTTCGACCGCCAAATTTTATGAAATAAAATTCGTGTGGAATGTTTAGCGAAGCATTTTTATATTCTAGGGAGGTTTGGAAAACTTTCTTAGAATATAAAAAAAGTAGTTTAAGAAAAAATTTCCTAAACTACTCTTATTTTATTTATTCTTCTACACTAGCTTTTCCTTCTTCATTTTCTTGTACATCGTCTTGTTCTGTGCTAATGTGTGTATTTCTATATTTTGCAAATCCTGTACCTGCTGGGATTAATTTACCAATGATAACATTTTCTTTTAATCCTATTAATTCATCAACTTTACCTTTAATAGCTGCTTCTGTTAATACTCTTGTTGTCTCTTGGAATGATGCTGCAGATAAGAAACTATCTGTTGCAAGTGATGCTTTTGTAATTCCAAGAAGTACACGTTTACCTGTTGCAGGGCGTTTTCCTTCTTCAACTGCTTTTTTATTTATATCTTCAAATTCATACATATCAACTAATGAACCTGCGAACATTGGAGTATCTCCATTGTCTTCAACTCTAATCTTCTTAAGCATTTGTCTACCAATAACTTCAATATGTTTATCGTTGATATCAACACCTTGGTTTCTATATACTTTTTGAACTTCTTGTACTAGGTAGTTGTAAACTCCTTCTGGTCCTTTAATTGCAAGTAATTCGTTAGGGTTAATTGAACCTTCTGTTAGTGGCTCTCCTGCAACTACTTCGTCTCCGTCTTTTACTTTTAGTTTAGAACCAAATGGTATAATATAAGTTTTGCTATCATCTTTAGAAGTAACTGAAATTGTTTTTCTTTTCTTATCTTCTGCGATTTTAACAACACCATCTATTTCTGCAACTATTGCAAGTCCCTTTGGTTTTCTTGCTTCAAATAATTCTTCAACCCTTGGAAGACCTTGTGTAATGTCGGCAACACCGGCAACACCACCAGAGTGAATTGTTCTCATTGTAAGCTGTGTACCAGGCTCACCAATAGATTGAGCTGCTATAATACCTACAGTTTCACCAATGTTTACTTCTTCACGACTAGCTAAGCCCATACCATAACATTTAGAACATACACCATATTTTGTTCTACATCCAAATACACTGCGTACTCTAACTTCTTCAATTCCAGCTTCAACTATTTGATCTGCTGTTTTATCTGAAATTATTGTATTTGTATCTACTATTGTTTCTCCTGTTGCAGGATTTTTAATATCTTCTAATGGGTAACGTCCTATTAATCTTTCTTGTAGGCTTTCAATTACTTGGTTTCCGTCTTTTATAGCTGTTAATGTGATTCCATCGTGTGTACCACAATCATGCTCTCTAACAATAATGTCTTGAGAAACATCAACTAATCTTCTTGTTAGGTATCCAGAGTCAGCTGTTCTTAAAGCTGTATCTGATAGACCTTTACGAGCACCATGGGCAGAGATAAAGTATTCTAGAGCATCTAGACCCTCTCTGAATGATGATTTAATTGGTATTTCGACTGTTTTACCAGTTGTACTAGCCATAAGTCCACGCATACCTGCAATTTGTTTTAATTGGTCTAAGTTACCACGGGCACCAGAGTCAGACATCATGAACATTGGGTTTAATTGTGTAAATGTATCTTTCATTGCATTTTTAACGTCTTCTGTTGCTTGTTCCCAAATCTTAATTACTGATTGATATCTTTCTTCTTCAGTAATTAAACCACGTTTGTATTGTTTTAATACATTGTCTACGTCTGCTTGTGCTTTTGCTAATATTTCTTTTTTAGCTTCTGGTACTTTAACATCTTCTATAGATACTGTAATACCGCCTGTTGTTGAATATTTGAAACCTGTTGCTTTAATATAGTCTAATAATTCTGCTGAAGGGTTTAATCCATATTTATTAATACTCTTCTCAATTATTTTTCCTAATTTTTTCTTGTTAACAACAAAGTTAATTTCTGGTTCAAATTCATTTTCTGGATTAGTTCTATCAACAAATCCTAAATCTTGTGGAATACCTTTATTGTATATAATTCTACCAACTGTTGTTTCCACTTTTCTATGTTTTTCATTTCCTTCTTCGTCGATTTTACTCATACGAACTGAAATTTTAGCATGCATACCTACTTCTTTGTTTTCATATGCAATTATAGCTTCTTCCGGAGATGAGAAGTAATTTCCTTCTCCTTTTTCTCCTGGAACTTCCATTGTTAAATAGTAACTTCCTAAAATCATATCTTGTGTAGGAACTGTTACTGGTTTACCATCTTGTGGTTTTAAAAGGTTATTTACAGATAACATTAAATATCTTGCTTCTGCTTGTGCTTCTGGTGATAAAGGTAAATGTATAGCCATTTGGTCACCGTCGAAGTCAGCGTTGAATGCTGTACATACTAATGGGTGTAATTTTATTGCTCTACCTTCTACTAAAACTGGTTCAAATGCTTGAATACCAAGTCTATGAAGTGTTGGAGCACGGTTTAACATTACTGGATGGTCTTTAATTACTTCTTCTAGTATATCCCATACTTCTGGGCGTAATCTTTCTACCATTCTTTTTGCATTTTTAATGTTGTGTGCAATTCCTCTTCCTACTAATTCTTTCATAACGAAAGGTTTAAATAACTCAACAGCCATTTCTTTTGGAACACCACATTGATATAGTTTAAGTTCTGGGCCTACAACTATAACTGAACGTCCTGAATAGTCAACACGTTTTCCAAGTAAGTTTTGACGGAAACGTCCTTGTTTACCTTTAAGCATATCTGATAAAGATTTTAAAGGTCTGTTTCCAGCACCTGTTACTGGTCTACCACGTCTTGAGTTATCTATTAATGCATCTACAGATTCTTGAAGCATTCTTTTTTCGTTTCTTTTAATAATTTCTGGTGCTCCAAGTTCTATTAATCTTTTTAAACGATTATTTCTGTTTATAACTCTTCTATATAAATCGTTTAAATCTGATGTTGCAAATCTACCACCATCTAATTGAACCATTGGTCTTAATTCTGGTGGAATAACTGGTACAACATTCATAATCATCCATTCAGGTCTATTTTCTGATAATCTAAATGATTCTACTGTGTCTAGTCTTTTTACTAGTTTTGCTTTCTTTTGCTCACTAGCTGTTTCTAATTCTTTCTTTAATTGTGCAGATAATTTGTCTAAATCTATTTCTTTTAATAGTTTTTCTAATGCTTCTGCACCCATTTCTGCCTTAAAGCTTCCAAAACCATATTTTTCCACAGCTTCATGGTATTCTTTTTCTGTTAAAACTTGTGTTTTCATTAATCCAGAAGTACCTTTATCTGTAACTATATAAGATGCAAAATATACTACTTTCTCTAAGTTTCTTGGTGAAATATCAAGCATTAAAGCTATTCTGCTTGGTATTCCTTTGAAATACCAAATATGAGCTACTGGAGCTGCAAGTTCGATATGTCCCATTCTTTCACGTCTTACTTTTGATTTTGTAACTTCTACACCACAACGATCACAAACTATACCTTTGTAACGTACTCTTTTATATTTACCACAATGACATTCCCAATCTTTAGTTGGTCCAAATATTCTTTCACAGAATAGACCATCTCTTTCTGGTTTTAATGTTCTGTAGTTAATAGTCTCTGGTTTTTTAACTTCACCCTTTGACCATTCTCTTATTTTTTCGTCTGATGCTAAGCCGATTTTGATTTTATCAAACATTTCTAATTCATCCACTTTTTAATTAGCCCCCTATTACTATTTTATTGGGTAATTTTAAAACAGATTTCAAGTTCTAACCACTGCTGGTGCAAATTTTAAATGTCGCCTCTTATCTTTTTAAAATTTATTTAATTGTTTTTTCCAATTAAGGATATTTTCTAATCAAATTATTGTGCCAATTGGGGAAATACCCCCAAATTGCAACTTTTTTATTCTAATCCGTCTTCATCTAAATTTGAATCAAATATAGAATCATCACCTTCATCATCTAAACCAAGGAATAAATCATCTGATTCATCTGTGTCTAATAGCATTGCGTCTGAATCTTCATCTGCTTCTATATAGCTATCTTCTAATTCAGATTCATCAACTACGTTTTCTCCGACTTTTGCGTCTTCGTAGTCTACTCCTTCATCAATATGTTCTTGTAATTCTAACTCTTTATTATCTTCTGAATATAGGCGTATGTCTAATCCTAAAGATTGAAGTTCTTTAATTAATACTTTGAATGATTCTGGAACACCTGGTTCAGGAACATTTTCACCTTTAACAATTGCTTCATATGTTTTAACACGTCCAACAACGTCGTCTGATTTAACTGTTAACATTTCTTGTAATGTGTAAGCTGCACCATATGCCTCTAATGCCCAAACTTCCATTTCACCAAAACGTTGTCCACCGAATTGTGCTTTACCACCTAGAGGTTGTTGTGTAACTAGTGAGTATGGTCCAGTTGAACGAGCATGTATTTTATCATCAACTAAGTGATGTAGTTTAAGCATATACATTACACCAACTGTAACAGGATTATCAAATTTTTCACCTGTACGTCCATCATGAAGTATTGTTTTTCCATCTGGTCTTAATCCAGCTTCTATTAATAATTCTTTAATTTCTTCGTCTGTAGCACCATCAAATACTGGTGTTGCAACTTTCCAGCCTAATGCTTTTGCAGCCATACCTAAGTGAACTTCTAGAACTTGACCTAAATTCATACGAGATGGAATACCTTGTGGGTTTAATACTATATCTACTGGTGTACCATCTTCTAAGAATGGCATATCTTCTACTGGAAGTATTCTTGAAATAACACCTTTGTTACCATGACGTCCGGCCATTTTATCACCGACAGAGATTTTTCTCTTTGTTGCAATATAACAACGAATTACTTGGTTAACACCAGGTCCTAATTCATCTGAATTATCTCTAGTAAATATTTTAACATCTACTATTGTTCCAGCTTCACCATGAGGAACTCTTAAAGATGTGTCTCTAACTTCTCTTGCTTTTTCTCCAAATATAGCACGAAGTAATCTTTCTTCTGCTGTAAGTTCTGTTTCTCCTTTTGGAGTAACTTTACCTACTAATATATCTCCTGGTCTTACTTCAGCACCAATTCTTATAATTCCGTTTTCGTCTAGGTCTTTTAAGCTGTCGTCTCCAACATTTGGAATATCATGAGTAATTTCTTCTGGACCTAATTTTGTATCACGGCATTCGCAATCATATTCTTCAATATGTATAGATGTATAAACATCTTCTTTAACTAATCTTTCGCTAATTAATACAGCGTCCTCGTAGTTGTAACCTTCCCAAGTTGTAAAAGCTATTAAAACATTTCTTCCTAGAGCCATTTCTCCATTTTTTGTAGATGGTCCATCTGCTAAAATGTCTCCTGCTTTAACTTTTTCTCCTCTTGTTACAACTGGTCTTTGGTTAATACATGTACCACCATTTGTT
This sequence comes from Lachnospiraceae bacterium, assembly GCA_963621995.1. Taxonomy (GTDB): domain Bacteria; phylum Bacillota; class Clostridia; order TANB77; family CAG-508; genus UMGS1663. The sequence continues at coordinate 26,087 of CAVFFZ010000003.1, read as the reverse complement.
CTTTTGAACTTACGTAACCTATATGTATCTATTTCATTCTTTTTATTACGTACTTTTACTTCGTCTGCTGTTACTTTTTCTACAATACCTTCATTAATTGCAGTAATTGTAATTCCAGAGTCTCTTGCTGCTCTGTATTCAATTCCTGTTCCAACTATTGGAGATTCTGGCATAAGTAGTGGAACTGCTTGACGTTGCATGTTAGAACCCATAAGTGAACGTTTAACGTCATCATGCTCTAAGAATGGTATCATTGCTGCTGCAACAGATACTAATTGCTTTGGAGAGACATCTACATAGTCAACTTGGCTAGCATCAACTTCTGTAATTTCTTCTCTATGACGTACACGAATTCTTTTATGTACGAATTTTCCTTCTTCATCTAAAGGTTCTGATGCTTGAGCAATAATATATTTATCTTCTTCATCAGCTGGCATATATTCTACAGTATCTGTAACTTTTCCATCTACTACTTTTCTATATGGTGTTTCAATAAATCCATATTCATTAATAACTGCAAAAGATGATAATGCAGAAATAAGTCCAATGTTTGGTCCTTCTGGAGATTCTACTGGGCAAAGTCTTCCATAGTGAGTATAGTGAATATCACGTACTTCGAATCCTGCTCTTTCACGAGAAAGTCCACCAGGTCCTAATGCTGAAATTCTTCTTTTATGTGTAAGCTCTGATAATGGGTTTGTTTGGTCCATAAATTGTGATAATTGAGAGCTTCCAAAGAATTCTCTAATAGATGATGTAATAGGTTTTGTATTAATTAATGTTTGTGGTGTTACTATGTCTAAGTCTTGAATTGTCATTCTTTCACGAACAACTCTTTCAAGTCTTGTTAAACCAATTCTAAATTGATTTTGTAATAATTCACCAACACATCTAATACGTCTATTTCCTAAATGGTCTATATCATCTGTTACACCTAGTCCATGGTCTAGATTTAATAAGTAACTAATTGAAGCAATTATATCTTCGTTTGTTATATGTTTTGGTATTAATTCTTCTTTTCTTTCTTTTAATACTTTGTGTAAATCTTTTTTGTCAGTTGCATCTAATATTGATTTTAGTACTTCATAATTTACTTTTTCTTTGAAATGTAAATCTGAAATATCAACATCTGTTACAAATTTGTGGATATTTACTGTCCCATTTCCTATAATTCTAACTTTAGTTTCTCCAACTTTAACATCTACAATGTTTAGTCCTGTATTTTGTATTTCTTCTGCTATTTCTTCTGAAATAACATTGTCCTTTTCTACTAATACTTCTCCTGTTGTTGGATCAATAATATCTTCAAATGCTACTTTTCCAACTATTCTAGATGCTAAACTTAATTTTTTATTAAATTTATAACGCCCTACTTTTGCCAAGTCATATCTTCTTTCATCAAAGAATAAACCATTAAACAAGTTTCTTGCAGCATCTACAGTTGGAAGTTCACCTGGTCTTAATTTTTTGTAAATTTCTATTAAAGCTTCGTCTGTAGTTTTAATAGTATCTTTTTGAATTGTAGCTTTAAGTTTTTCTTCATCTCCAAATAAAGCTAATATTTCTTCGTCTGTAGCAATTCCAATTGCTCTTAAAAGACAAGTAACTGGTATTTTTCTTGTTCTATCAACTCTTGCCCAGAATACGTCGTTTCCATCTGTTTCGTATTCAATCCATGCACCACGAATTGGCATAACTGTTGAAGTGAATATTTTTTTACCTGTTTTGTCGAATTCAAAAGCATAGTAACATCCTGGAGAACGTACTAATTGGCTGACTACAACTCTTTCTGCGCCATTTATGATGAAAGTTCCACTTTCTGTCATTACTGGGAAGTCCCCTAAATAAATCTCTTGTTCTTTAATTTCGCCTGTTTCACGGTTAATTAAACGTACTTTTACATGTAATCTTGTTGAATATGTAGCATCTCTTTCTTTTGCTTCTTCAACAGAATACTTTGTTTTGTCTTCCATGTAATAGTCAAAGAACTCAAGTACAAGGTTTCCAGAGTAGTCTACTATTGGAGATATATCTTGTAAAACTTCTCCTAATCCTTCTTCTACAAACCAATCGTAAGAGTCTTTTTGGACTTTAATTAAGTTTGGTATCTCAATAAAGTCACCAATTTTTGCAAACGTTTTACGTGTGCATTTTTCGTGTTTGATATCTTTTACCAAAACAAATTACCCCCTATATTGAATTTAAAGCAGACTTAAAATTTTAGCATTTTGTGAACTTAAATATTGTTTCTCAATGTTTCAAATATATTTATTTTCACATTAAATGCTCTTTTGTGAATAAAATTTATAGGTAAAAGAAGCCCTTCTTGTTTTTATTTTTCTTACTTAAAATTTAACTTTGCTGCTTACCTAAAGTTAAGTTTTCCGTAGGTTAAAATAAAACAATTCCTCTTCTTTTTTAATAAAATTTTCGTAATTAATTCTTTTGTAAGACAAAAAATTGCTTATACCATATAAGTATACTTCATTTTTCTTAGTTTTGTCAATACATTGTGGATAATTTGTTGGTAAAAATAAAAAATCCGCCACAGCGGATTTTTTATTTTTATATTTATTTTTTATTCAGCTTTTTCTCCACAATTGCTACAAAATTTTGAATCTCTGCCTAATTTACTATTGCATTTTTTGCAAATTCTTGGCTTTGGTAATCCACAATTTGTACAGAAATTTCCTTCATTTTCACTTCCACATTCACAAGTCCATTTATTAGAAACTGGTTTTTTTGCTTCTTCTGCAACTGTTGGCTCTTCAGTTTTGTTTTCTTCAACTGGTTTTTTTACTACTTCTTCTTGTTTACTTAAATCCATTTTGCTATTTTCAGTATTATTCCATGGTCCAGAAGCTGCTCCTCCAACTGTATTTCCAGTATTCATGTTCATCATTCCGATTCCCATAAATCCGTTCATTGCTCCTCCGCTGTTTTCAGCTGCGCTTTTAACAGCTTCTGAATATGCACTAACTATTTTTCCTTGTTGCATATAGGCATTTGAGCTTAATTCATATTCATCTATTTTCTTTTCAGATTCTGCATCTAAAGTAACAGATTCTACAGCGAAACTATCTATTTTAATTCCTCTTTCACGAATTTTCTCGTCAAATACTTTTTCATCCATCATTTGTCTAATTTCATCTGTTTGGCTTGGCATTTCAAGTACTGGTACTTTGTATTTTGAAGTTCCTAATTCATTTGTTACATTTTGGAATACTGCTATTACTTCACTTCTTAGTTGTTCTACAACTTGATCTTTTTTGTATATATCAGCTGTTCCTGCTAATTTTTGCATAAATAATGCTGGATCCATAATGCTAAATGTAAATTTACCAAAACATTTAATTTGAACTCTTAATGGAGTTAATGTATTTGTCATTTGGTTTGGAATTGGATGTGACCAATCTTGGAATGGTATTGGTGCAGGTGTTCCAAATTTATTATCCATAATTTCTTTAATATTAAAGAAGAATACAGCTTGTTCTTTTGCTGTTGCTCCATTATATGTAAATCTTTGCCACATTTCTTTAAATACTTCTCCAAATTGTCCTGCAAAGAATGATGGAGATGATGAACTGTCAAATGTATAATATCCTTCTTCTGCCGTTGCATCTATTACTTTACCATTATCATATATAATAGCACATTGTCCAGGTGCTACTACAATTGTACTTTTGTTAGTTATAACTCCCGTAGATGTTGTTTTCTTTACCATTAATACATCATTTGCCATGTTTTCGCAACGAATTGCTTCTTTCCATTGGTCATGTAATGTACTTCCTACAGCATTTACTGCCGCTTTAATTAATCCCATAATTTTTCCTCCTTATTTTTCGTCATTTTTATCTTAGTGGCTCTAAGCCAGATAATACCCAAGTATTTGCTCCTGTTATTATAACACTTCCGCAGTATTCGCACTTTCCTGCTGATGTAATTTCTGTTGGTGCTCCACAGTTTGGGCAATTTGTTGTTTTAACTTTAGCTGTTCCTTCTGGAGTTAATACACCAGTTTTTCTTTCAAATGTCAATTTATATACTGTAGTTCTATCTTGTGTTTTGCTTCCTTCTAGAAGTTCTTGTGTTTTTGCATCTATTATATAGTCTTTCATTGTAGATTTTAATGCAATTTCTAATATATCTCTATCTCCTTCTTGTCTAAAGTTATAAAGATATGCATAATTTACTGCTATTCTATCCATTACATTAATACGATTTGTATCTATATAACCTTGAATTTGTGCTTTGTGTTGTTCAAATAGGCTTTCTGTTTCAAATGGTCTCATTGGTTCCCAATCTCTTGCTGTCCATGCATTTTGCAATTTTACAAATAAATCTTTTGCAAATGATAACATTTTTTCTTCAGAGAAATTTGGATCTATTTCTTTAATTTTTTCTGCATAAGCATGTGATTTGTTTGGATCTGTAGTTGGTGTATAAGTTGGTGTTACTCTATAATTTTGTAGTCCTTTTCCCTTTTTAGAATTAGCGCTTATTATTATTGCTATAATTATTATAAAAACTACTGTTCCAAAACCTGTTCCAAAAGAACCTGAGCCTGAAATTGAACTGTAATCATCATCATCCCAATCCCAGCTAGAAGAACTTGAACCCCAGTCTGATGAGCCAGAGCCCCAATCTGATGATGAACTTCCACTATCATATCTATCAAAACTTCCAACGTCTGCAAAACTTAATGTATGTATTCCTATTATTATAAAAGATAATAAAATAATTGCTATATCCTTTATTTTTTTCATTTGTTCACCTCCAACCTTTATTTTTATTTTTATTCTTTGCATAATATTTTTATGCTTTTACCTTGCACATTTATAATATAATTTTTTAGTACATTTTGTCAATCTTTTTTATGTATTGGCATATTTTGTCTAATTTTTTAGTCACCTCAAAGTTATTCCAAAAGATTCAGGTACTTTTGAGGTAGCTAGGAAAATTTTGTTACTTTTTTAGTAATTATCTAATATTCTTTTTTGAAAATAGTAGACTTTTTTTATTTCTTATAGTACAATGTTTGAGACTTGAATTTATATTAAAGCAAAGGAGTTTTTTTAATGACAACTTTACCAATCGTTGTAAAATATTTAGTAGTTTTTTTTGTAAGTATGGTACCTATTGTAGAATTAAGAGGTGCTATTCCAATTGCAGAAGGTTTAGGTTTAAATATATTTTTATATTATCCTATAGCTATTATAGGAAATATGCTTCCTGTACCAATTATTTACCTATTTGCACGAAAAGTACTCGAGTGGGGAAAAGATAAAAAAATAATAGGAAAATTTTTCACATGGTGTTTAGAAAAAGGTGAAAAGGGCGGAGAAAAATTAAAGAAATCTGCTGGAAATAACGGAATATTTTGGGCATTACTAATATTTGTTGGTATTCCCTTACCTGGTACTGGTGCATGGACAGGCACATTAGCTGCTTCATTTTTAAACTTAGATTTTAAAACTAGTGTAACCGCAGTAGCTTTCGGTGTTTTATTAGCTGGTATTATAATGTCTTTAGGTAGTAAAATTGTAGCAATACTTGGATGGCCAGGTGTAATTGCAATTATAGCAGTTTTACTTGTAATTATAGTAGCATCAGTTATTATTAAAAAAAGAAAAAATCGTAATTAAATTTTGTACAATGTAAATTATTTAAATTTTTAATTACATAATTTATCTGATAAAAAGACCTAATTATATAATAATTAGGTCTTTTTTATACTTCTATATCTAATTCTATTGGGCAATGGTCGCTTCCCATAACTTCACTATGTATTTTACTATCTTCTATTTTTTCTTTTAAACTATTTGAAGTTATAAAATAATCTATTCTCCACCCAACATTTTTTTCACGTGCCTTCATCATATAAGACCACCATGTATAAGCATTCTCCTTTTCAGGATATAAATATCTAAAACTATCTATAAATCCAGAATTTAATAATTCTGTCATTTTATTTCTTTCCTCATCTGTAAAACCAGCACTATAATGATTTGTTTTTGGATTTTTTAAATCAATTTCCTCATGAGCCACATTTAAGTCTCCACAATAAATTACTGGCTTTGTTTCCTCCAATTTTTTCAAATATTTTCTTATCTCATCTTCCCAAATTTTACGATATTCTAGTCTTTCTAATTTTCTTTTTGAATTTGGAGTATAGCAATTAACTAAATAAAACTTTTCATATTCAGCTGTTATTATTCTTCCTTCTTGATCATGTTCTTCTATTCCTATACCATATGTAACATTTATTGGCTTTTGTTTAGTAAACACTGCCGTCCCAGAATATCCTTTTTTTATTGCACTATTAAAATATTGATAATATCCATCTAGTACAAGTTCTATTTGACCTTCCTGCATCTTTGTCTCTTGAATGCAAAAAATGTCCACATCTATCTGTTTAAAAAAATCCATAAATCCTTTATTTATAACTGCTCTCAGTCCATTTACATTCCAAGATATCAATTTCATAATACTTCTCCTCACTTTCTTTAAAAACTAATTTAATTTGCCATATTCTTAATACAAAAAGGATCAATTGGGGGGCTGTCCCTAATTGACCCAAATTTTTAAAATTCATAAATATATGCTTCTAAAGTTTTTCTTCCATATTGAAGTGCACTGCTATGAGAACCCATATAAATATCTAATTTGCTATTTGATATAGCCCCTCCTCTGTCTTGTACCACAAACCATCCACCATTTGGCTTGTCTGCTAGAGCTGGCATATATATTACAGTTCCAATTTTATATCCACTTCCAGCTGCTACTGTATACCACTCTGATGCTTTTGCACCTGAAGCTGTAATTCCATTTGTTTTACCACAACATTTTGCACAAGAACAATATGCTGAAGTATTAAATGTTCTTACTGTAGGAGTAATTCCTTCTACTTTTTTTGCAAGTGTTGTTGAAGCTGTAAGTGCAGGATTTGAAGTTGCAACTCTTTCATTTCCACCTCTTGACGTTACTTGTACAGTTCTTACTTCTACTATTTTATTTACTGGTTCTTTAATAATTGTGTTAGAAATTTCTGTTCTTTCAATTTCCTCTTCATTTTGATATTTAATTTTATATGTTACTTCTCTTAAACCATTTTCCCCACTCTGAACAACTTTATTTTGTTTTGTACCTTCTCCAGTCGCCTCTTTTGTAATTGTTTCAAATGGAATAACTTCTTGTTCTGTAACTAATTTTTCTACAATTGTTCCATATGAACTTAATATTTCTTCTGCTGAAATTACTGTTTCTGTTTCAGCTTTTTCTAACATTTCATCTATTTTATTTGAAATTCTTATTGTTTTATTTTCTAATATTTCATCTTCAAGGTTTGGTGTTACTACCTCATCTTCTGATAAAGAAATATGGTTTTCTTTTAATATCTCTGATACTTTCGTTTTTCCTGTTAGTACTACCATTTCATAGTCATTAGAAAGTATAATTTTTACACTTGTAATTTTTGTGTTGGTAGCCATAACTCCAATTCCTGTTAAAGATACAAGTATTAAGCTAATTACTAATATTTTTATTAGTGATCCAGATGCTTTTTCATTTTTGTTCATAGAAAAGTCTCCTCCTTCTAAATCAACAATGCAATTATACCATTATTTATTTTTAATGTCAAATTTTACTATGTTTTGTTTTGCTTAGGGCTCCTTGACTTTTGTCTAATTTACATATTGTAAGTTTTCTCTAATATATATTATATGTGGCTTGTACCAAAAAAATGAATAATTTTAAAAATTTTCCCAAAAATTATATTTTAAAAATCTTTAGTGCATTATCATATGTAGCTTTTGCTACTTCTGCTAAAGAAATATTTTTAAATTCTGCTATTTTTTCTGCAACTAATTTAACATTTCTCGAATCATTTCTTGTTCCTCTTTTAGGCTCTGGTGCCAAATAAGGACTATCTGTTTCAATCAATATTCTATCTAGCGGAACCATACTTACTACATCTTTAGCATTTCTTGAATTTTTAAATGTAATTGGACCTGCAAAAGATATATAAAAGCCTAATTTCAAAGCTTCTTTCACTAGTTCTTGATTTAATGGGCAACAATGAAATACTCCTTTTTTATTTACCTCATATTTTTTAAGAATGTCTATTGTATCCATTACCGCTTCTCTTGTATGTATAACTATTGGTAAGTTATATTTATTTGCAAGTTCTATTTGTTTTTTAAACATTTCTTTTTGTATTTCTTTATTTTCTTTATTCCAATAATAGTCTAATCCTATTTCTCCTATTGCCACAACCTTTTTATTCACATCTTGTTTTATAAGATTTTCTATATCTTTTACCATTCTATCAATGCCTTCTATATTTTCTGGCACGTCATTTGGTGAAATTCCACAAATTGAATAAATAAATTCATTTTCTCTTGCAAGTTTTACGCTAAATATAGATGAGGGAATGTCATAACCTGCACAAATCCATTTTGTTATTCCTTCCTCATATGTTTTTTTTATAATTTCTTCTCTATCTTCATTAAATTTTTCATCATTATAATGTGAATGTGAGTCAAAAAATTCCATTTAAGTTTCTACTTCTCGTATAATAATTATACAAGTTTCCCCTTTCCTTTATATTTTTTACTTTTATTTTTTTAGTTTCAATCAATTTATTTTTAATACTTTTCTTTAAAACACTATTATGCAATTAGCAGTTGCATATTCTTTTAAATGTGAAATACTAATATCTATTTGCTTTATGTTATAATTATTGTTCAAAAAATGCACATATGGTCTGCCATTTTCGTCATTTAATATTTCTACATCTTTCCAAGTTATTTCATATTTATCTTTTAGTATATTTGAAATTGCTTTAAATATTGCTTCTTTCGCTGCAAATCTAGCCGCGAAGTGTTGATATTTCATATTGTTTTTACTGTTGCAATATTCTATTTCTTTTTCTGTATATATTCTATTTAAGAAGTCAGCTCCCATTTTCTCTATACTTTCTTTTATTCTGTAGACTTCTATTATGTCTGTACCACAATTTATTCTCAATTTTTTCTCTCCTTTATAAAACTTCAAAAAACGTCTATATTGGTGCTTAAAAATCACTCCAAGAGGGACAAATTAACCAAAAGGAACGTCCCTAAAGGAGTGTTGTTTTATTTTGTATAATAGTTTGCGTTAATGTCTGTTGCTAAATGCCATTGTCCAATGAAATCTACTACTAGAACATCCTCTAATGTGTTAGTACATTCTACTACTACATTCCCTTTAGCGTCTAGGCAGCCCCATTTTCCGTCTTTTTTTACTGCAGCATATCCATATTTATTTTGTTCTGTTGCATCTTCGTATTGGTAATCTACTACAACTATACCTTTATCATTTACATATCCGTATTTTCCGTCTTTTTTGCTTAAGAATATTGTATTTGTTGCAAGTATTTCTTTGCTTTCTTTTTGTTCTAATTTGAAGTTATAGTATTTATATTCGTCATTTTCTCTAACTCTTATGTAATTTTTATCGTCGTTTATTTGTGCTATTATTCCCTTAACTTTAACTTTTAAGTTTGTATCTAATAGCTCTGATTCCATATTTTCTGTTTCTGCTTGTAATATTCCTATAGTATCTAAATATTTTATATATGTATAATTAAATGAAATTTTTTCTTCATTTTTTTCATTGACTATTCCATATTTCCCTTCTTTTTTTGCAATATAGTAATTGTCAAATGTATATGTTAAATCATCATATATTGCAGGTATTTTTTCTACTCCATTTATTGTTTTTATTCCATATTTTCCATTTACTTTTACTACTATATTGTCTGTATTTATTTGTTTTACTTCTTCAAATCCATTTACTAAGAATTCTTCTCCCTCTGTATTTACTATTTTAGAGTCTGAGCCTTCTTTTACAACATACATTTTATTTTCGCTAACTGGACTTATTTCATCATATTTTTCTTCTAGTGCTATTGTTTTGTCATTGTTTATTACCCCATATTTTCCTTGTTCATTTTTTACAATAAATCCATTTGAATATTTACTTGTAAGAGCACTTATTTCTGTATAATTGTTTTCAATTATTACTTTTCCCATGTTGTCTACTAATCCTTTTTTACCATTAGCAGTTGTAATGTATACTGATTTTGTACCCGTCATTGCTTCTATATTGTCTTGTGTGCAAGCTAATATTTCTTTTCCATCTAAATTTATTAATCCATATTTCCCGTCTTTTTGTACTTTTAAAATATTGCTTTCATACCATATATTATTATTCTCATCATGATTGTATATTACTTCCACTTGTTCATAGTTTGTAAACAGTTGGTTTCCTTCTTTGTCTATTGCTTTTGTTTTAAACGTATCGTTTGTATAGTCTACATTTTCCATACAAATAAATACTGGTTTTGTATTGTCTGGAATTACAATCATTTCTTCATATTCTGGCTTAATAACTATATTTCCTCTTGTATCTATTACTCCCCATTTTTCGTTTTCATATAAAGTATAATATGCTAGAGCAAATGTTTTTTCATTTGTCTTTGGACTTTCTTTCAACAATTTTTTCATTCCTATAAAAAACATTGCTATAACAATTATTGCTATAATTACTGCAAATACTTTTTTCATATTTAATTTTCTTTCGTCATTGTTATATCTTCTACCTCTACTCATATTTTTATCTCCTTGTTCTTTTTAGGATTTTCTTTTTATACTATAACATATTTTGACATAAAAAAACAAGGGTTTACACCTTGTTTTTTATTTATTCTTTACTCTAGCTACTATAACTGTCATATCATCCTTTGGTTTTCCGTAGTTGTTGTCTATTGCTTCTTGTAAAATTATGTCTGCAATTTTTTGCACATCTTCTGTTTCTATTTCTTCTAACAAAAATTTTAACCATAATTCTTTATTTGTGTATTCTTCAGATGACTCTAATATTCCGTCACTGCACATTACTAAAATGTCTCCATCTTGTAAATCTTTGTCATATACTACTAAATCTATGTCATTCAATATTCCAGTTGGTAGACTTACTGATTTTAGTACTTCTACATTTCTTCTATTTTTAACGTATGTAGGGCATGCTCCGTTTTTTATAAATTCTAAATTTCTTGCATATAAGTCTAAAATTGCTATATCTAATGTAGCATACATATCTTCTTGACCTATAGCATTTAATGTTGAATTTATCATTCTTAAAGATGAATTTCTATCAAATCCTGATGTAAGAAGTCTATCTAGCATAGCTATTGCTGTTTTGCTTGCTTTTCTTGCTTCATTTCCAGAACCCATTCCGTCACTAATTGCCAATAAATATTTTCCGTCTTCCAATTTGGTTTGTATACTTGTATCTCCTGACATAGTTGAATCTGCTTTTGTTGTTTTTGCTATTCCTATTCTAATTTGTTGCTTATCTTCAGATATGAATGTATACATACAATTTGGAACTTTCTTTCTTAATGCACATTCTTGTTTTTGTAAAATCATGTTTTCTTCACAAACTTTAGATATAATTCTTGCCATCTTCTTTATATCGCAGGTTGCGTTTTCCACATTTTTGCAAGAAGGTGTGTATAATGTAACCTTTATTCTTCCTGATGGTTCCTTTTTATAATTTATATTTTGAATTTCTATATCTTTTTCTTTTAATAATAATTTAATTTCTTCTTTTTGTTTTGCAAATGGATCATTCTCTTTAGCATCTATTTGATCTGCTAAATTTCCTATTGCTTTTGAAACTTCTTCTAATTGACTAGATACTGCTTTTTTATTTTCGTCTAATTTTTTCTTCCATATAAAATTCAATTTACTAACTTTATATGAATAGTTAATTATTTTTACCATTTGCTCTATGTCCTTTTCTACATCATCACTTATATAATCTTTTTCATATCCTATTATATAATTATTATGTGCAGCTAAAACATCTAGCAAATCTCTTCTGTTAATTCTTTCATTATCTAATAATAAATTAAATATATCTTCTATTAAATTATCTTCTGGTGAATATATATCATCAAATAATATATTTTCTTCTAAACCTTCTAAATTGTTTTCTAGCTCTCTTTCAAAAATACTTAAATTATTTTCTTCTTGTTTTTTAAGTTCTTCTTCATCTACTATTGTGGCTGCTGCTTCTTTATATGTTTTTGACATTTCATATATTGTTTCAGACATACTATTTAATTTGTAAATTGTATCTTTGTTTTCCTCTAAAATTCTATCTGCACCGTCTGGCAACAATTTTACTTTTCCATATAAATCTTCTATATCTATTTTTACGTTTTTAGGTACTGCAAGCAATCCTAATGAAGCAATTAATATTTCTTTAAAAGCTATTATAGAATATGTATTTCCATTTGAAACATATGTAAGAAGTACATTTCCCAATATAAAGCCTATTATTACTCCTATTTTTCCTAAATGATTAAATATTCCTGCTATCATTCCTGAAAGTGCATATGTAGCAATTATTATAGGTTCTCCTCCTCCAATAATTCCTACTACACTACCTATAGTAACTCCTGAAGTTGTCCCTACTAGAATACCGTTTTTCCAGCCCATTACTAGTACTACTAGGATGCATAAAATATTTCTAACACTAAATCCAAATACATTTACAGTTCCTATTGCACATATGCAAATGGCTAACATCAAACTTGCTCCCATTACTTCTTCTATAGAATATGCTATTTTTTCTCCTACATTTGTAATTATACCTATGCTATTGGAGAATATCTTGTAGAATATAAAAGCTGCTATACTATAAATAACTGCAAATAATAAGTCGTATATTACTATTTGTTTAAAAAATAATGGCACTACTTGCACTAATAAACAACTTATAAATAAACGTAAACCTAGTTTTCTCTTTTCTCCTTTTTCTTCTTCATATTTTGGCGATTTTATTAAAATACTAACAAATACTAAAAACAGTGTTAATAGTAAATTTAAAGTTGATGAACCCCCAAAGCAAATGCTAGTTCCTATTATTACAAATATACTTGCTATTCCTATTGGAATACAATTACTTAAAATTGCCACTAATACTGCTATTCCAAAAGGTGCTAGTTCTTTGTTTACATTAAAGCTAACACATGAAAGTAAGAAAGACACAATATAAACTATTATCATTTTTTTAGACATACATTTTTTTATTGCTTCTTTTATCTTTTCTTTTTTATTTAATTCAACATCCTCGTAGGAATTTTGGTTTTCTTCAAAATCCCTTGATATATTTTGAAACATCCTTTACCACCTCATACTTTTTTAATTATTCATTTTTGTTTTGCTTGTCCTATTTTAGTATAAAAAAAATTAATTATTTGTCGTTTTAGATACGAAAATTAAAAAAGTTTTTTACAACTTGTGATATATTTTTTTATTTTATTTCTTTTTTATTTTTAATTTCTCATTTGTTTTTATTTATTTTATCGTAAAATGGCATAAAATACAATAGTTTGTAAGAAAATTATTAATTGGTATTTCTTTTTTAATAGTAAAAGAACCAAAGAGGCATAATTAATATTTTTAGATATTTTAGAAAACTTTTCATGCCTCGTCTTTGTTCCCCCATCCAATTTTATGTAATAAAATTGGGGTAGAATATTTAGCAAAACTTTTTATATTATAGGAAAAAGTTTCCTATAATATAAAAAATAGTTGGTTTTTAGCTAAAACCAACTATTTTTGTGTTATATTATTTTACTAATACCTTTTTCTTAATGAAGATTATTCCGATAGTTCCAATTGCAATTGCTACTATTATAATTGCACCTATTGTAATATATCTTGTTATATCACCAAATGGTGGTAAGATTTTTACTACCTCTGCTTTATCTGAATCTAGTTCTTGTGGTTGTTTTGTTGGATCTTGATTTCCAACTACAGAGTATTCATTTCTTCTACCAACTGTGTTACTTGTTTTTACAATTTCTACAATGTTTGAATATGTTAAATCATCAGTATCATTTTCTGAAGTAATTGTCTGTGTTAATACTAATGGTACTGTTGTACTGTTTGTAGCTTTATTGTCTACTTTTTCTTTATATAGAGTTGGTAATAATTCAGTTCCTAAATTATCAGTAATTATTATTGTATTATATTGTTCTACTTCATCTTTTAGTGAAGAATTTACTAAGCCTTGTGATGATATATCCTTTTTGTTTATTACTCTCCAATTGCTGTTTTCGCTGGCATTAAATTGTAAGTTATTTGCAACATAATCTAATACTTGGTCTGCTTTCGTTGTTACTACTGTATTTTTATCTTTAACTTTTCCTGTATAGTAGAAGCAATTATCTTTGTAATCTACTTCACCTTCGTTTGTTACTGTAATTTGGTATGTTATCGTAATTGTTGCCCCATGCATCAATTCTTCATCCATACTTAGTTGAATTAAACCTGTTTTATTTTTGTTACTATTTCTAATTTCTTCAATACCATTAATTAAGTTACCTTTATAGCCTACTTTGTATGCTGCATGTTTTCTCCATAATACGTTTTGAGCTGTATCTTTTGCATCAAATAATACAGAACCATCTGCTAAAGTTAATTTTACATTAACTACTTCTTTGTTTATTGAAAGTTGTGACTTAGCTCTTTCTTCTAGTCCTAAGTCTACATTTGTAATTTGGTAAGAATTATCTTTCTTATTTCCGTTGCTTCCTGTTTGGTTATATTCTAATTCTATTACCATTACTCCTGTTTCTGCTTTCATGCTTGTATTTGTCATTAAATCTTTTAGTAATGTATTTCTATCATTCATTGTAGTATAATCTGCCTTATGAGAAGCTAATACTTCTGCAATATAATTTGTAACTCCCACATTTGAATAATTTATTACTTCATTTCTACGAGATTCTATGTCTTTTGCATCTGATACATTGTTTTTCTTATCTGATTCTGTTATATCATAAAGGTAAGTAAATGTTTCATTTTGACTACATGTATTTTTGTCATATCCTAATACTTTTCTAACTTCTTCGCCTAATGTTTCTTGTCCCATATTCCATGTAGAGGCTTTTCGCCATACATATTCTGTACCTTGTTCAATACCTTCTTGATATGTTGTAGATTTATAATCTTGTCCATTATAAGATTTTTCGTTTGCTCCTCCTAATGAACTTGGTACTACTGTTTTTATTGTGTCTCCATAAATGAATCTTACTACATATTTACCTGGTACAAATGACTTAAATGCATATTGTCCATCATGTGAATCTGCAAATTCATAATTTGATACTAAATTCTTATAATTGATAATTGGTGTTTCTGATTTTTGTAATCCTGAACCTGCACCATTACCAAATTCTCTCCATACAAATTCTGTACCATTTTCCATTAACTCTACTAATTGTACAGTTACACCGTTTATTAATGTTTCTTTGTCATTTTTAATTCCGTCCCCAGTTGTTGTTACTTCTATTGTTTTGTCTCTTTCATCTTCCCATACAGAACCTGAAATTACTCTTGTAGTATCATCATTTCTATATAATATTACTCTAATATTTGGTGCTTTATCTGTATCGTCTTCAAAGTTTTCATAATTTATTGTTCCATCTTTTGGTACATCAGATGGACTTAAGTTACCAGAGTTTGAGTCTCTATCTACTATTCCTGCTGGTTTTAAACTTACATCTCCTATATTTGGCACTGTAGTTCCTGGTGCATATCTTGTTGAGTATCCATTTACTTCTACAATGTTTTCTTTACCTACACCTATTGCTACTCCTGATTCTAATTCTTCATCTAATCTTAACCAATCTTCTCCATCTATTGTATCTTTCTTTACTTTAAATGTTAAGTATACGTATGCTGTTTGTCCTGCCGTTAAATACTTATCATCTAAACCTGTTACATATAAGTTATCATATCCTGCTATTGTTGTTCTTGTTTCTGAAGATACTTGTTCATACCTACTTGTACCACTTGCTTTTACGGCATATTTACCTTGGTTTTCGCCACGTTTTATTTCTATATATGAACGATTATCTACATATTCTAAGTCTTGGTCATAATAATCTACCAACTCATCTACTTTTGCTTGTATACTCATAGCTTGATTACGTACCATTATTTTATATGTTACATATACTTCTAATTCATCATTTTTAGTCTTACCAAGTTCTGCAGCTCTTTCTCCATACATACTTGCTTTATAAATATAATCTGATTTATATAATTCTCTTGAATAATTTGTGTTATAGTATGCGTCTGAAAGTCTTACACTTATATCCCATTGATTTTCTGCATTTTCTTTGTTTTCTAGGGTATCATATGTATATGTATGTGTTTGTCCATTTATTTCTAATGTTACTTTTTCTACGTCTTTCTTTATTGCTAAATCTGATTCTTCTCTTCTTTCAACACCCAAATTGATATAATATGCTGTAGGGTATAATAAGTCTGCTTTTGGTGTTAATCTACTTGGATATTGGAATGTATCTATTACAAATACATCTTTTACAGGGTACAAACCATTTTCCCCATCTGCATTTGTATATGCGTCCATCATACAATCTTGTACATATTGTGCCATAGATCCGCTTCCGCCAATCAAGTTACCAAACTCGTCTATAACTCCTGCTGATAATAATTCTTCTTTTGTATATGTTTTGTTATATCCATTTGCACCATTATAATTTGCAGGTGATGAACCTATTTTTTCAAATTTAACATTGTAGCTTTCTCTTTCTGCTTGTCTATCTTTAGCATTTGAATTTACTTGCCAATCTGCTGTTCCCCATGTTGTTGAATCTGCAAAAGTTACTGGTTGATAATATTGACCATTATATGTGAATTTTACATAGTATTGGTACATCGCATCTAATTTTTCAAATATGTATTTTCCATCTTCATCTGTTTTAGTGGTTGCAATTTGTTTATTGTCCTCTCTATATAATGTTACTACCATATTTGGTATTGGTTTATCTGTTCCTTTATCATATTTTCCATTTGAAACGCTTTCTTTACCACCTGTGGAGTCTTCCCAAACATATCCACCAAGTTCCATTGTTAAATCTACAGATTCTTGTGGTATATCTATTTTGCTTTCTAAAGTTTTTCTTGTCCATATTCTTTCGTCTGTAACTAGCATAGCAGATGTTTGAGCATCATAAGTTCCCACTTTTTTTAGTTTTATTACTCCATATACATTATAGTAGTCATCACCATCATCTATTGTTCCAATAACATTACCATCTTTGTCTTTATAATCTTTCCAGTCATATTCATGTCTATCAAAATCTCTTTTTATTTCTCCATAAAATTGATAAATATCACCTGTTCCACTATATCTTTGGTATGTTGCTTTACTTGTTTGAATATATGCAAAATCTATATGTAATCCTGCTTTTGTAGGATTTCCCTCTGCACTAAACTTAACAAAAAATGTCTCTCCTGTACTTGGGTATGGTTTATCTTCGCTTTTACTTTCAAATAATATTTCTATTGGTTCTACTCTAGAAGATTTGTCTGTTACAACATACAAATCCTCTATGTAAGAAAATCTGTTGTCTTCTGGGTATGTTACTTTATATGGGCCAATTATGTATGTTTCTTCTGTTCTATTAGCTATAACCTGTGCATCATTTCCATTTATTTTTGCCTCATAATCTGAACCTATATTATTATTTTTATACCAATTTTCGTAGTCCACTGCTTCTGTATATAAAGCGCTTCCTGTTAAAATCCTTCCTTCATTAAATGTAGGGTCATTCCATAAAGACTCTTGTATAGTACTTTCACTAGCGTTATCGCTTTCTGAGCCAGTATAATTACCTTTCTTAAATCCTAAATTTAAAGGATTTACATCTGAACCTGAACTAAAAGTATAAGCTGTTCTAGTATTTTCTACGGTAGTAGCCGAACCACTAGGATTTAGCACTGGTGTCATAGCTACTCTTGGTCCAAGTAAATTTGCTAAATCCATTCCATCATCTGATGTAAAGTCTCCATTATAGTTTTTTAATTGCACACTGTTTGAAGGAATTGGTTTTGCATACTCTGCTAACTCACTTAATTTTTTTTGTAATTCCATTTTAACAACATTGTTCATTGCTTGCCATGCATACTGATATACTTTTTCACTTACATTCTCTTTTTCTGTTTCGTAATAATAGCCTGCGCCAAATTGTGTAAATCTAACTGCTCCACCTTTTTGCTTACAGAAATACCAATGTCCACCTTGAACTTGCGGATAAATTGGTGTTTGGTTTGCTGGTGAAAATGCACTTACACTACCAGCTAACAATACTATTGTAAATATTGTTATAATTGTTCCAACAATTAATTTTATTTTTTTACTCACTTTAGGTTCACCCCTTTCCTATCTTAATACTTTTTTCTTAACGAAATATGCTCCAGTTGCAATAGTTCCTATAATTGTTATTGATAATCCAAAGAATGTTATTGTTTTACCAGTTTTAACTGTAATTAAAACATCCGCTGAAGATATGTCATCTTCTTCTGCTTTGTTGTTCCCTGGTGTAGAGTCCATATCTTGTATTCCTAAGTCATTATATGCTTCATAAATTTCTGCTGTATTATGATATAGTCCTAAGTTTTCTTCTGTCATTTTTTTAGTTAGTATTAATGTTACTTCTTTACTTTCTCCTGGGTTTATTAAAGTATTTGCTAAACTTGAATTGTAAAGTATTCCATTTCCATTTGTATACCAATCACTATTTAGTTCTGAATTGAATTTCATTTCACTTGGCATATAATCTGCTAATTTTTTAATATATCCTGCTATTGCACCTTCGTTTGTTACTTTTAATTTGTATTCAACTATAATACTTGTGTTATTTACATCTTTTCCTATTAGGTCTTTTTTAGCTACTTTTACATCATTATAGTCATATACATCTGTATTGTTGCCATCTTGAACTGTTATTTTTGTAACTGTTTTATCTAGTTTTAAATCAAATTTTGGGTTTGAAACTAAACCTAAATCTATATTGTAAATATTGCTATCTGTTACATCTATTTCTTCTGTAATTCCTGCTATTTTTTCTTCTCCATTTATTGTTATTTTGCTATCTATAGCATCAGAATTTTTAGTATCGTCTACATCTTGTTTTCTATATGTTGTAACACTATAATTTACATTGTCATATAAGAATATTGCTGTATATTTACCTTTTGTAACACTTTGGAAAGTATATTTTCCTTCTTCATCTGTTACAACTTTTAGAATATTTCCTTCTTTGTCTGTTACAATTGAACCTGTTTCATTGTTAAATAATAGTACTTCTACATTTGCTACTTTTGCTTCGCTTTCATCTTTAATACCATCATTATTTTCATCTTTCCATACTTGTCCACTTATTTTTCTTACTATTGTAGTAACATCTCCTGTTTTTTCATATTCTGTAGCTTCTACAGTATGAGATATTTTATTTGTTTCGGTATTTATAGTATTAGTTGTAATTGTTGCGTTATTTTCAATTTTAACCTTTGCATCGCTTTGTTTTGCTACAACATTTATAGTAACTACTGCTGTTTCTCCTTTTGGAATGCTTATACTTAAAGTTGTTTTATTTTCTTCATTAATATTATTAACTGTTTTTGTTTCTCCTGCAATTGTATAAGTTGTATTTATATATTCGACTTCTTTTGGTAAATTATCTGTTAAGTTTAAATTACCAATTATATTTCCACCAATATTTTTTATTGTAAATTTATAGCTAAATTTTTCTCCTGCAGATAATGAATTTCCTTCTGGAACACTAGCTGTTTGTGTAACTTCTAATCCTTCTTTACTAATAGTATCTGTAATAGTATTTGAAGTTTCTTCTGCAATCTCATCTGCAGATATTTTGGCTACACTATTTATAGTTTTTTCATATTCGCCATCATTTAGAGCTTTAACTTTAGAAGTAATTTTTATTGTTTTGCTATCATTGTAAGTTACATCTCCTAAATTGATTGTTAACTCTCTATTTTTTTCATTAAAATTAATTTCATTTGTTATTGTACTATATGAATCTTTTTCAGTATTAAATTGGCTAACTTCTGCTTTTTCATATTCCAATTCGCTAGGAATATTTACTTTTACAATTGTATTTTTAGCTGTTACATTTGTATCATATAATTTTACTGAAATATTATATATAAATTCATCACCTTCATTTAATACTTCAAGGCCGTTTGTTGTTGTACTTGTTGAAACATTAAAATAAGCATTTCTTATATTATTTGTAACCTCTTTGCTTTCTACTGACTTAGCTAAATCTTCAGCTGTAACTACTGATTTTAAAGAAGCTGTAGTTTTATATTCACTATCACTATGTGTTATATCTGATTTATGATATTTAGTTCCATTATATGTTTCATAATGAGATTCATCTTTACAAATATCTTCTACTGTTAATTTGTTTACTACTACCCAGAATGATTTTGTAATTTCTTCATTTGGTTGTATAGAACCTATTTCTGCTACATATTGTGTGCTTTCATAGTCTTTTGTATATTGTCCTGATTCACCTTCAAAGAAATTAATTATACTTAAGTATTGTGGTAAATCTACTGCCACTTTTACATTTTCAGTAATATCTTCTCCTGCATTTTTTACTTTTATAGTATACTTAATAAACTTTCCTATTGCTACTTCTTCTGTTGTATTAGAAGATATACTTGTTTCTAGTATTGGACCTTTACCTGTTGTAACTCCTACTTTTACTGAACTTGCTTTATCTTGTATTGTTCCTGTTTCTAAGTTGTTATTAAAGTATACTCCGTAATTTCCATATGATGATGCATTATGTTGTAAGTTTGCTGGTATTTGCGCTTCATAGCTAAAGTTTACACTATCTCCTGTGTTCATTGTGTAGTCTGTAAATACTATTAAATATGATTTAACTTTGCTTATATCTGTTGGCGTTAATGTCCATCCATTTGTGCTTAATTCTAAATCTTTTGTTGCATTTACATTTTCTGAATAATATATTGTTACTTTGTTATTATCTTCGCTATTTACTACTATGTTACTTACAAGTGGCATGTCCATTGTTGAACCTAAGTCACTCTCTGTTGCTACTTCTTTATTTCCTTTTGCTGGTATTCTTCCTAATATACTTATATTGTCAATTGTGTTGTTGTAGTTATTTATTACTGTCATTTCAAATTTTGCATTTCTTGCTTCTGCCATTGTTTCTATTGTTGCTACTTTTGCTTCTCCACTTATTGCTGTTAATGTTTCTCCATTTTCTTTATAATTTGATATTGCTGTTGTTGTTACTACTCCTGTTGGTGCTACAAAGTTTACTGCTGTACTTACTTCGTTTGTTTCTTGTGTACTTGCATTTGTGTACACCATTTTTATTTGTTCTTGTTTGCTTGGTGTTAATTTATTTACTGTTAAATCTGCATTTATTACTACGTTTATTCCTTTGGCTACTGCTGCTATTGCATATTCTGTTTGCATTCCTTCTAATGTTACTTCTATTGTTTTTGTTCCGTCTGCATTTTCTACTACTTTGTTTTCTTTTAATGTTAGTCTTGAACCTTCTGTATCAAACAATACTTCTATATTTTTTATATTTATTGTTTCTATATATTTTGGAAGTGTTATTTTTAATGTTGGGTTTTTATATAAGTTACAATCTAATGTATTTGTTTTTAATATTGCTGTTATTTTTACATTTTCGTTTGTTACTATTGTAGATAAGTTTGTATTATCTATTACTAGTTCTGCTTGTGATGTTGGTTCTGTTAATGTTATTTCTTTTGTTACAGTTTTCTCTGTTACTTTATTTGTATCTTTTAATGCTGTTCCTGTTAAAGTTGTTTCTATTTTTGTGAACGTTTTTGCTTGTTCTTTGCTATATGCAATTTCTTCTTTTATTGCTTTTGTTAGTTCTAATTTTAATTTTCCTTCTACTACTGGTTTAGAAGTTTCTATTTTTAGTGTATTTACATTTAAGTCTTTTAGGTCTACTACATAGTTTTGCTCAGCATTTGCTTGCATATTTTTATCTATTGTTGCTACTAAAGTTGTTCCATTATAAATTTTAATATTACCTTCTTCAGATAAAATTTTATCAAATTTTGATTTTGATATTTTTAATTCTTTAAAATATGTATAACTTTCACCTGTTAAATTTAATTCTACTTTGTTTAATAATTCTGTGTTTTCTATTTTTGTAAGTCCTACATTTGTTGTTATATTTTCTGTATATTCTGTTTCTTTTTTTGCTGTTGTTTCATAGTTTGCATATATTTGACCCTTACTTAAACTTTCTGTAGTTGTTACTTCTGTTTCTACTAGTTCCCCTATTTGGTCTTTCATATTCTCTTGACTTGATTTACTTCTTCTTGCTTTTGTAATGCTAGATTCATAAATTGATATTTCACTACTTGCTTCTAATGTTACTGGAACTGATTTTGTAATTTCTTTTTTGTATATACAAGTTACTAAAAATTCATCTTTAGCTTGTTTGTTCCAAGAAACTTCATTTTGTTCATTTGCTTCATTTTCTACTGTAATAGTTACTTTATTTGCATCTTTATCATAATTGTAGTTTGAAGAAGTAAAGCTTGAACCTGTTTCATCTCCATTAGTTGCTTTAGTAGTGTTAGCTACCACTTTTACTTCTTCTGGGTTTGTTCCGTCTATAGTTGGTATTGAAATTTCTATTTTATCTTCTTTTACTGGTAAATTATTGTCTTTTAAATATGATTCAACATTCATTTGTAATACAAGGTATTTTTCTCCATTTATTTCATATGGAATAAATTTTGAAACACCAATATTTAATTCAGGATATTTTTCTGCTGTCCATGCTAAATTAACCGTAACATCTTTTTTAGCTTGCTTTTCGTTTCCATCTCCATCTACATATGTACCAGTGAATTTAATTTTGTTTTCTTTATAAATTTGAGATAAAGAAATCTTTTCGCTAGTAGCTGCTATCATTTCGATTGGAATTTCTAATTCTACGGTTTCTCCTTTTACTATTTGATTAAAATATATTTTGTTATCTTCAATTTTTGATATTTCTTTTGCAGTAAATTCATTTTCTACTTTAAAGTTTGGATTATCCAAATCTACTACAATATTTTTTAAATATCCTTTATTGTTTACTTTTATGGTTATGTATAAGTAATTTTTTTCTCCTATTGTTTTTATTGTTGCTTTTGTTTTTGTTTCGTTATCTTTAAAATAAGTATCAAATTCCACATTAGCTTGATTTGTAGCCGTTGTGCCGCTTGCAAATACCTCTCCAATAATACTTAAATAACTAAACATAATAACGAATATTAATGCTATGGCTAGTAATTTTGTTCTTGTTTTATACATAGAAATTTCCTCCTAATTATTTATATTACATATATTTTTAAACATAATTGTTCAATCATATTATATTATACCTCATTTTTTACCATTTTTCAATGTTTTTTCATGGTTTTTTAAAGTTTTTATGTATAACTCCATTTTTTACCAGTAGTAATGCTATTTTCTGTGTTTTTTACTATCTGCGTATTCAGTGTAAATAGCTTTTTGGTTTAAGATATCTGCCTTATTTTTTACATAATACTGTTCCTTAATTGTGTCAATAAAAAATAGACAATTTTAAGTAAAATTGTCTATTTTTTATATTTTCTATTTTATTAGCACTTTTTTCTTAATGAATATAATTCCTAATGTTATTATTCCTATTGCTGTAACTGCTATTATAGCTATTACAATGTAATTCAATGTATCACCAAATGGTGGTAAGATTTTTACTACTTCTGCTTTATCTGAATCTAGTTCTTGTGGTTGTTTTGTTGGATCTTGATTTCCAACTACAGAGTATTCATTTCTTCTACCAACTGTGTTACTTGTTTTTACAATTTCTACAATGTTTGAATATGTTAAATCATCAGTATCATTTTCTGATGTAATCAATTGTGTAAGTACAAGTGGTACTTCTATATGGTCATTTTCTTTGCTTACTAATGTTGGCACTAATTCTTTATTTAATGCTTCTGTTTGAATAATTGTGTTATATTGTTCTACTTGTCCTTTTAAGTTATTGTTTACTAATGTTGTGTACATATTATTTGTGTTTAACTTATCTTTTCCTATTACGCTCCAATTACTATTTTCTGATGCATTAAATTGTAAGTTGTTTGCTACATAATCAATTACTTGGTTTGCTCTTGTTTTTACAATTGTGTTTTTATCTTTAACCTTTCCTGTATAGTAGAAGCAATTGTCTTTGTAATCTACTTCTCCAACATTTGTTACAGTAATTTTGTATGTAATTTTTATTGTTGCTCCATGCATTAATTCTTCGTCCATACTTAACTGAATTAAACCTGTTTTATTTTTATTTAATTGTCTTATGTTTTCTAAGTTTTTAAATTTACTTTCATCTAACATATGTGTTTTTGAATTATAACCTGTTTGATAAATTTCATGTTTTCTCCATAATACGTTTTGAGCTGTATCTTTTGCATCAAATAATACAGAACCATCTGCTAAAGTTAATTTTACATTAACTACTTCTTTGTTTATTGCAAGCTGTGCTTTTGGTCTTTCTTCTAGTCCTAAGTTTACATTTGTAATTTTGTATGTATTATCTTTTTTATTTCCATCTGTTCCTACTTGGTTATATTCTAGCTCTACTACCATTACTCCTGTTTCAGCTTTCATGCTTGTGTTTGCCATTAAATCTTTTAGTAATGTATTTCTATCATTCATTGTAGTGTAATCTGCCTTATGAGAAGCCAATACTTCTGCAATATAATTTGTAACACCTACATTTGAATAATTTATTACTTCATTTCTACGAGATTCTATATCTTTTGCATCTGATACATTGGTTTTTTTATCTGATTCTGTTATATCATAAAGGTAAGTAAATGTTTCATTTTGACTACATGTATTTTTGTCATATCCTAATACTTTTCTAACTTCTTCGCCTAATGTTTCTTGTCCCATATTCCATGTAGAAGCTTTTCTCCATACATATTCTTTACTTTGTTCAATACCTTCTTGATATGTTGTAGATTTGTAATCTTGACCATTATAAGACTTTTCGTTTAATCCTCCTAATGAACTTGGCACTACTGTTCTTATTGTATCTCCATATATAAATCTTACTACATATTTACCTGGCATAAATGATTTAAATGCATATTCTCCATTGTGTGTTTCATTAAATTCGTAGTTTGTTATTATATTTTTATAGTTAATTATTGGGGTTTCTGAACTTACTGTTCCTGAGCCTGTTCCTTTTCCTATTGTATTTGTTCCACCAAGTCCTTGCTTTTGTTCTTCTTGTGTTAAGTTTTTAAAGTCTTCAAAGCTATAACCTTTGTTTCCAAATTCTCTCCATACGTATTCTGCACCATTTTCCATAATTTCTACTAATTGTACAGTTACACCGTTTATTAATGTTTCTTCGTCACTTCTAATTCCGTCACCTGTTGTTGTTAACTCTATTGTTTCGTTTCTTTCGTCTTCCCATACAGAGCCCGAAATTACTCTTGTAGCATCATCATTTCTATATAATATTATTCTCATATTTGGTGCTTTATCTGTGTCGTCTTCAAAGTTTCCATAATTTATTGTTCCATCTTTTGGTACATCAGATGGGCTTAAGTTACCTGGGTTTGAATCTCTGTCTACTATTCCGGCTGGCTCTAAACTTACATCTCCTATATTTGGTACTGTGGTTCCTGGTGCATATCTTGTTGAGTATCCATTTATTTCTACAATGTTTTCTTTACCTACACCAATTGCTGCTCCAGACACTACTTCTTCGTCTAGCCTTATCCAATCTTCTCCCTCTATTGAATCTTTCTTTACTTTAAATGTTAAGTATACATATGCTGTTTGCCCTGCTGTTAAATACTTATCATCTAAACCTGTTACATACAAATTATTGTATCCACCTATTGTTGTTCTAGTTGCTGATGATACTTGTTCATACCTACTTGTACCACTTGCTTTTACGGCATATTTACCTTGGTTTTCGCCACGTTTTATTTCTATATATGAACGATTATCTACATATTCTAAGTCTTGGTCATAATAATCTACCAACTCATCTACTTTTGCTTGTATACTCATAGCTTGATTACGTACCATTATTTTATATGTTACATATA
>CAVFFZ010000002.1:0-126166 GCA_963621995.1 Lachnospiraceae bacterium | reverse complement strand
GTAGATATGGAAAAGTGTAAAAAAAGGAATACAGAACATTGCACAAAATCAAAGTTTTGTGCAAAAAGAGATAGGAGTAAAATATAAAATCATACATATATGGTCCTACCCGCAAAATCTTGCTATTCCTTGCTATTACTAGTATTTAAGCTATTTATTCTAACAACAAACTATATTACTTTCTTATAAAACTCTCTTAAATTTGATTCTGAAGCCTCATTATTTTTAATTATTCTTGGTTGGATTTTTTTTCATTATTGTAACCACATATTTTAAAAAATTTATATAACTTTAGATTATTTTTATCAAAATTTCACAAATCGCCATATTTCAATATTTTGCTCAATTATTCAAACAACAAGTTATATGCCTAAAAAATAAAAACGCCTTAAAATCGATTCTCGTGCGTCGCTTTTTTAGCCTTTTTCGAGCATTTTTAATAAATGCCTGAAAATCAGCATTTCTACTAAAATTATACAATAAACACTAAATTTATAAATTGGCATATCTACTCATAAACATATAACTTGTTTAATTAAATATAAAAATGTCTTAAAATCGATTTTAGCGTGTTATAATTATAAAATTATATTATGGATTTGTAATCTAAACTTATATAATATTTATATAAGTAATTATAAAATTTTATAATAATTTTTATTTACGAACATAATTAACAAATGTTCGATTTTAGAATTATTTATAAAAATTCAAATTTATAAAATTTCAAAATTTAAAATCTAAAATTTCAAAAAATTTTTGTTATATAATTTTTAAAACTTTACACAAAATATTTTACTACCTATTTTATCGTAAATAATAATTTAAAAAATTTTAAAAATTTATAAATATATGCACATTTTGAAAATAGAGCTCTTCCCCCTACTCCATCATATATTTTTTAACAATTTTTGATTATAATTAAATATATTTATCATTTCATCTATATACTCTTTTTTAGTGACTGATTTTCTCCATTCATATGGTAATGGTAAATGAATTTGTTTTGCTATCAAATTCATAAAAATTGATCTTGGAGCATCTAAAATGTTAGATGCTGTATAATATTTTCCTTTTTGATCACAATATAACCAGTAATCTAATTTTTCATTAATTTTTATGCTTTCAAATGATTCTATTTGTTTCAAATGTAACTCTGTAAATAGTTCATCCTCAATTTCTTTATTAAAGTTAAATGGAATTAAATGTAAATGAGCATGTACTATGCTTTGAGGATGTCTACCATTTTCTGTAGAACCATGTTCTAATAATATTGAATTAATATGAAAGTATTTTTTATAAAAAAATTTAATTGTATTTATAATTTCTTCTACATGTTTCAACTCAGATTGTGACAATCCTGCAAATCCATTTATATGTCGTTTTGTTACTATCATTAAATAACCTCTAACAGGACTACCTGTTGCTTGAGAAATTAATATTAAATCATCTTCGTAAAAAATAACATTTTTTTCTTTTTCATTATTATTATCTCCACTCTTTACAATATTGCAAAATACACATTCTTTCATTTATTTACCCTCTTTTCACAATATGTGTTAACCTTTTAAGATATTCTTTATTTATTAACATATCTCTAATATTAGTAGGTCTTAAATCTATATCTTTTAGTTCTTCTGAAGTAACCCACTTAAATTCTAATAACTTTTCTTCACCTTTATCATTTTCAATTCTTTCGTAGTCTTTAATTTGTAATTGTTGTTTAGGTTTTATTATATAATAAAATTCTATTCCATGACATTTTTTATTATCTCTTGTCCAAAAATTTTCTTGTATTGCAAATAAGTTCGTTTCTTGAACATCACAACCAATTTCTTCTTTTATTTCACGAATAACAGCTTGCTTTGAATCTTCTCCAATTTCAATATGCCCTCCAGGTATATGATAATAAGAAGTTTTGTTTACTCTCATAATTAAAAATTTATTTTCTTGTTTAATTATTCCACAAGTTCTTCCATGAAATTCTTCTTTTCCTGTTTTAATTTTTAAATCCATGATATTACTTCCTTTCTAATTTATAATTATTTTAAATGAATTTATTAATTTTTTCAATAATATCTTTATCAGTTGTATCCAATATATTGGATACACTATCTTTTAAAGTTTCCTCATAAGATTTATAATATAATTCTATATTTGTATCAAACATATTTTCTGTTATGTTCTCTCTTTGTTTAAATCTTCTAATTAAAATCTTTTTATTAACTTTGAAATCAATTCGAATTCTTTTATCTTTTGAAAAATCAATTGTGTTAATAAAAGCATGACTACATATAACATAATCTCTATTTAAAGTTTTAAATTCAGGCATATAGTTTATTAATTTTTCATATTTATTACAAAAATTTATATAATCATTTTCTGTTTTAATTGATTTTAATTCATCAATAATTTTATATAACTTCTCATTAATAAACTTCATTGTAGCTTTGTGCCATTCAACAAATAATTCTAAAGGTATCCTATTTTCATATAAAGCACATCTTAAATAATATTCTCTCATATTTTCATTCTCTAATAAAGAAGTATGTTTAGTATATTTATATAAATTCTCTTCAGGATTATTATTAAAGAAATCCCACCTTAAAGCTTCAAACTCTAATGCTATAAAATTATATTGTTTTGCTAGCAACTTACTAGTATAAGTTTTTCCAGCTGCAGGAACTCCTCCTATTGTAATAACTTTCATTATTCCACCTCCGCAAATACTCTACAAGGAGAACCATCAAATTCCTCGAAATTTAAAGGTATTGCATAAACTTTAAATTTTTTATCTATTAATAATTTCATATTACATACGTTCTCTACTATTAGTATATCATTTCCTAATATTTTTTTATGTATTGGATATGGAAATTTATCAGGAGTTGGAATGTCTAATAGAAGCATCTTTGGCTTTTTAGTTATTAAAAAGTCTACTAAATTTTCATCAAGTACTGGAACATCATTAAATAAATTATCTATTCCTTTTTCTATATGTTCTGAATATAGAAGGAATACATCTTCATCTTTTCCATATATGCCATAGGCTTATCTCTTTTCTCATTTCTCCTTAATCTTTCTTCTGTACTAGCTGTTAAGTAAAATGCTAATTCAGGTTTTGGAAATAGTTGCAATAATTTATAAACTTCTTTAGCTAAAGTATTTGGATATTTTTGTTTCATTAAAGCATAACTTTTTAATGCAAAGTATGAATCTTGTAATATTATACCATTATCTCTAGGTTTATAATTATATAAATCTTCAGTAATTGCTAAAGTATATAGCTTATTAATTAATTCTGTGTGTAATTTACCTTTTTTAGATTGTGCTACAGTAAAATCAAAAATGGAGCACTCATCGCTGAGTGTTCTTTTTTGAATTCTGTCAACACTCAGAATTTCAGACAGATATTTTGTAATAGTTGTTTTTCCGGATAAATCCATTCCTTCAATTAGGATTTTTCCTTTTTCTTTTCTCAATATTATATCAACTCCTATATACACAAAATCATCTAGTAGTATCAATTGCAGAATTGATTAATATTAAAAATTCAGATACAACAAAAATTAGATTTTATAACGGAGTAAAATCTACAAGTAAATATGCTGATAAATCTTCATATTATTATGAAGGTAAACTTACCTATGACAAGACAATAGGTTATATAAATTTAGAAAATACAAATTCTCAAGGTACTCAATATGAGAAGATTCAAATTTCATTTAGTATTCCTTGGAATAATGAAATTGATAAAACATTCTTTTTTATAATGGCTTTAACTCCATATTCTATACCAGTTATCAAAAAAGGCATAATGTCAGTGAATGAAATATCAAATATACATGAATATGACCATTATTTAAAAATTTCTAAAGATGATCTTAATAAAATCAAATATGATAATGCATGGATATTGAATGATTCAAATTATGATGATTTATTTTTTAATGATAAAACAGAGTTCTAAACATAGGACTCTGTTTTAAGGTTTATTTTAAATTTTCAGCGTTTAATTTTTTAAGCTCTTCTAATATAAATTTTCCATCTTTCATTATTAGTATATCATCAAAATAAATTTCACCACCACCGAAATCTTTTCTAAGAATTTTAACTATATCCCAATGAATTGCTGATCTATTTCCGTTATCACTTTCTTCTAGAGCCATTCCTGGAGTTAAATGAAAACTTCCATTTATTTTTTCATCAAACAAAGTATCACACATTGTATTATTAATATATGGGTTTAGTCCAAATGCAAATTCTCCAATATATCTAGCTCCATCATCTGTATCAAGAATTTCATTTAGTTCTTTTGTTTTTTCTTTAGCTGTTGCTTTTACTATTTTTCCATTTATAAAATCAAACCTTATGTCTTCAAATACAATATCATTATATTTTGTTTTAGTATTGTAAGCGATATAACCATTAACACTATTTTTTACTGGACATGTTGCAACTTCACCATCTGGTATATTAAATGTTCCATAATATTTTTCTGATGGAATTTCTTTTATACTGAATGATAAATCAGTTCCAGGTGCCACAATATGCACTTTATCAGTTTTATTCATTAATTCTTTTAAAGGTTCCATCGCAATCTTCATTTTATTATAATCAATATTACAAACATTGTAATAAAAATCTTTAAATTCATTTAGTGTCATATTACTTTTTTTTGCAAAATATTCATTTGGATATCTTAAAATGCACCATTTTGTATGTTTAACTCTTTGTTCTAAATGTACCAAAGCAGTATAATATTTGTTATATAATTCTATTTTTTCTTGAGATACACCTTTTAAAGTTTGGTCTGATGTTGGTGCGCTTATTCCTATATATGCTTGCATTTTTTTCATTGTTTCATAATCTTTTTTTCCATATTCAATTATCTCTTCTTTAGTTGCACTTATTAAAAAATTTTTTAAGTCTTCGTGATTTATTATGTTTAAGTGTGGTATTGCATTTATTATCTTAGCTTGTTTTATAATTTCATTTGCAAGTGCTAAACCATCTTCTCCAATTACTTCCACTAATATATTTTCATTTTTACTTAAAGATATAGAATTATATATAAGATTATATGCAAGTTTTTCATCTCTACTATCCATTGTCTATTCTCCAATCATTTGATTATTTAACTAAAAAAAGTATATCACTTTTATTTAAAATTATGCAAGATATTATAAAGATTTTTTTTACAAACGACATATACTAAATTGTATATGTTGTTATAAAAACATAATTCACTTTTTATATGTATTACATTTGGTTTGTATTATCAAAGTTTTGTGCAATAAGAGATAGGAGTAAAATATAAAATCATACATATATGGTCCTACCCGCAAAATCTTGCTATTCCTTGCTATTACTAGTATTTAAGCTATTTATTCTAACAACAAACTATATTACTTTCTTATAAAACTCTCTTAAATTTGATTCTGAAGCCTCATTATTTTTAATTATTCTTGGTTGGATTTTTTTTCATTATTGTAACCACATATTTTAAAAAATTTATATAACTTTAGATTATTTTTATCAAAATTTCACAAATCGCCATATTTCAATATTTTGCTCAATTATTCAAACAACAAGTTATATGCCTAAAAAATAAAAACGCCTTAAAATCGATTCTCGTGCGTCGCTTTTTTAGCCTTTTTCGAGCATTTTTAATAAATGCCTGAAAATCAGCATTTCTACTAAAATTGTACAATAAACACTAAATTTATAAATTGGCATATCTACTCATAAACATATAAATTCCTTCTATCATACCTATTTGCAATTTTGAAGTTTCTGCAACCTCATTTGCAACAGCTGCAGTTGAATTTATTATATTTATTGTTAAATCCTTATATATTGAAATTCCACTAGGATGGTATGTTATTTGTGGTCCGTTATATGTAACAACCACATAAATATATTACACTATAAAGTTTTTATTACACCAATTGAATCAAAAGTTAAACAGAAAAATATAGTTCAAAAACATTGCACAAAATTTCTCTTTTCTCTTCCCTTTTTTATTTCTTTGATATATAATCTTTTTAGAAATAATTGGAGTGTAAAATTATGATAAATCGTGAAGATAACCCAGAATTTTTGAATTCGTTTTTAGATTATTCTATTACAATATTAAATAAATCTACTAATTCTGTTAAAGAATATAATTATGATCTTGCTATGTTTTTAAAATATATGAAAATTCATTTTAAGCAAACTAATGAAACAGATTTTAGTAAGATTACAATTAATAATTTTGATATAGATACTTTAAAAAGAATAACTTTAAATGATATACATGCTTTTGTAAGTTTTTTAGCTGAAACTAACCATAGTAAAAGTGCAACTCGTGCAAGGAAAGTATCTACAATACGTATATTTTTTAAATACTTAACTGTAAAAGAAAAAATACTTGATATTAACCCTGCTCAAAATTTAGAAACTCCTAAATTAGATAAAAGAATGCCTAAATATTTAACATTAGAAGACAGCCAAAAGCTATTAGAAGTTACTTGTAATGATGATAATAGAAATGCTAAAAGAGATTTTGCTATTATTACTCTATTTTTAAATTGTGGTATGCGTTTATCTGAATTGATTGGTATAAATATTAAAGATATTCATTTTGATGATGCTAAAATGACCGTTATTGGAAAAGGTAATAAAGAAAGAACTATTTATTTAAATAAAGCTTGTATGAATGCTATTAGAGACTATTTAGAAGTTAGACCTAAAGAAGGTGTTGATTATAAATCTAAAGATGCTTTATTTTTAAGTGAAAGACGTGAAAGAATTTCAAGAAGGTCTGTTCAATATATTGTAGAAAAAGAATTAAAAAAGGCTGGATTAGATACTACAAAATATTCTGTGCATAAATTAAGACATACTGCTGCAACATTAATGTACCAATATGGAGAAGTTGATATTAGAGCTTTGCAGGAACTTTTAGGCCATGCTAGTATTTCTACAACAGAAATTTATACTCATGTTGCAAATGAACAAGTACGAAATGCAGTTGAAAGAAACCCTTTAAATACTTAAACTATTATAAACTAGAATACTATTTATATAACATTCTAGTTTTTTTATATAGTAGGAAAATCCCCCTGTAGGGGAATTTTCTGTACTAGATAAATATAGTGTTATTTATAAACTTTTTATTACTAATTTTTGTTCTATTTTTAATGTTTCGCTATTATCTCTAAATTATTTAGTTTTCTTATTTCATACACAATGTCTCTTATCCATAATTTTTCCTTATAAATTATAAATTTTCAACTATTTGTTTCGTATCTCTTGCTATTACTAGTTCTTCATTTGTAGGAACTATCCATACTTTTATTTTAGAATCTGGTGTAGAAATTTCTACCTCTTCACCTCTACAATTGTTCTTT
The DNA here is from genome assembly GCA_963621995.1 of Lachnospiraceae bacterium. GTDB lineage: Bacteria > Bacillota > Clostridia > TANB77 > CAG-508 > UMGS1663. Next base: position 118,769 of record CAVFFZ010000002.1, on the reverse strand, counting down.
TCTAAATCAATTTTTACTCCAAGCCATTCTAAATTTTTGCAAATCATTTTTCTAATATTTATTTGATTTTCGCCAATTCCTGCCGTGAATACAATTACATCTATTCCTTGCATTGAAACTCCATATTTTGCAATATATTGTGCAACTAGGTAGCAATATGCTTTTCTTGCAAGTACTGCTCTTTCATTTCCTTCATCTGCTTCTTTTTCAATATCTCTAAAGTCTGGGCTTACTCCTGAAATTCCAAGAACTCCTGATTCCTTATTTAAAATTGTATCTATTTCATCAGGTGTTAAACCTTCTTTTCTCATTAAAAATGTAACTATTGAAGGGTCTAAATCTCCGCTTCTAGCACACATTGGAATACCAGCAACTGGTGTAAATCCCATTGATGTATCTACAGATTCGCCATTTAATACTGCACATAAGCTTGCCCCTTGTCCTAAGTGACATACTACTGTTTTTAATTCTTCTTTTTTCTTTCCAATCAATTCAGCAACTCTTGCAGATACATATCTATGGCTTGTTCCGTGAAAACCATATTTACGTATTTTATATTTTTCATAATATTTATATGGTATTGGATAAATATATCTTTCTTTAGAAATAGTATGATGAAAAGCCGTATCAAACACTGCTACCATTGGTTTTCCTGGCATTATTTCTTTGCAAGCTTTTATTCCGTTTATTGTTGGTGGATTATGAATTGGTGCTAATTCTGTTGTTTTTTCTATTTCTGCAATTACTTCATCTGTAATTAATACAGATTTATCAAATATATCTGTTCCATGTGGTATTCTATGTCCTATTGCATTTATTTCATTCAAATCTTTTATTACACCATAATCCTTATGTTGTAATTGTTCAAGCATAATTTCAAAAGCCTCTTTGTGTGATATTACAGGATGTTCTATTACATATTTTTCTCCTGCTACTTTATGTGTTACAAAGCTATTACCTTGCCCTATTCTTTCATAATTTCCTTTTGCTAATACTTGTTCATTTTCCATATCTATTAATTGATATTTTAAAGATGAACTACCACAATTAATAACTAAAACTTTCATTAAATTCAATTCCTTTCCTATTACTTTAATTCTTTTGTTATTATAACCATAAAAATGAAAAAGCACAATAGATTTTTAAGTAAAAAATAAAGGACATTTGGGGACGGGTCACTTTTGTCCTTTACATAAAGTGTTAATTTGAATAAAAAATAAAAACATATTAATTTGAAAAAAAGCGCTACTTAGCTTGAACGAGCATTTTTTGAAAATTCATATGTTTTTATTATATATTTAATTTTTTTATTATGTAAAGGACAAAAGTGACCCGTCCCCAAATGTCCTTTACACTAAATTTGCTGTATCTCTTGCTATCATTAATTCTTCTTCAGTTGGAACTATCCAAACTTTTACTTTAGAATCTTTTGTAGAAATTTCTCTTTCTTCTGCTTTTACATTATTTGCTTCTAGGTCTAATTCTACTCCCATCCATTTTAATTGTTCACAAATCATTTTTCTTTCATCTGGTCCTCTTTCTCCAACTCCACCAGCAAATGCTATTACATCTACACCATTTAGTGACACTGCATATTTAGCAATATATTGAGCTATAATATAAGCATAAGCTTCCATTGCTAATTTGCTCTTTTCAGCGTGTTCATCATTTGCATCTATAGAAGCTAATAAATCTCTATTATCTGCTGAATATTCGCTCATTCCTATTAATCCAGATTCTTTATTTAATATTTTTTCTACTTCATCAGGTGTTAATCCTTCTTTCTTCATTAAGAAAGTAACTATTGATGGGTCTAAATCTCCAGAACGTGTTCCCATTGCAATACCTGCAAGTGGAGTGAATCCCATTGATGTATCAACAGATTTACCACTTAATACTGCACATAGACTTGCTCCTTGTCCTAAATGACATACTATTGTTTTTAATTCTGTAACTGGTTTTCCTACTAGTTCAGCAACTCTTGCAGATACATATCTGTGGCTTGTTCCGTGGAATCCGTATTTTCTTACACCATATTTTTCATAATATTTATATGGTATTGGGTAAATATATCTTTCTTCTGGTATTGTTTGATGGAAAGCTGTATCAAATACTGCTACATTTTTCTTACCTGGCATAACTTTCATACAAGCTTCAATTCCTGTTAAAGCTGCTGGGTTATGTAATGGTGCTAAAGGAATACATTCTCTAATTGTGTCTATTACTTCGTCTGTAATTACAACTGATTTATTGAATTTTTCTCCTCCATGAACAACTCTATGTCCTACTGCTGAAATTTCGTCTAATGATGAAATTACTCCATGTTCACTATCTGTAAATTGTGAAAGTACAAAAGAAATAGCTTCTTCATGATTTTTTGCATCTCTTTCGTACTTGTATTTTTCTCCACCTACTTTGTGAGTTACAAAAGAACCTTCCATTCCAATTCTTTCATAGTTTCCTTTTGCTAATACTTGTTCATTTTCCATATCGATTAATTGATATTTTAGTGATGAACTACCACTATTTAATACTAAAATTTTCATTTTATTTCCTCCTTAATTTTATTTCTTATATATGTTTTGCGCATTTTTTCTTCAAGATTTATATTACATACTTTGTGCTTGAACTGCTGTAATTGCAATAACTCCAGCTATATCTTCTGAGCTACAGCCTCTTGATAAATCATTTACAGGTTTTGCAATACCTTGGCAAAGTGGTCCATATGCTTCTGCTTTTGCGAATCTTTGAACTAACTTATATCCTATATTTCCAGCGTCTAAATCGGGGAATATTAAAGTATTTGCTTCTCCCTTTAATGGGCTTCCTGGTGCTTTTGAAGCTGCAATTTCTGGTATAATTGCTGCATCTAATTGTAGTTCACCATCTGCAATTAACTCTGGCATTTTTTCTTTTAATAATTTAGTTGCTTCTACTACTTTATCTGTAAGTGGTGAATGTGCACTTCCATAACTTGAATATGAAAGCATTGCAACTCTTGGCTCTTTTCCAACTAATTGTTTAAAACTTTTAGAAGATGAAATTGCTATTTCTGATAATGCTTCTGGATCTGGATATTCATTTAAACCACAATCTCCAAAAACAAATGCTCCATTTTCACCATATTCACAATTTGGAACTACCATTAAGAAAAATGCTGATACAAGTTTTGTTCCTGGTGCTGTTTTTAATATTTGAAGTGCTGGTCTTAAAGTGTCTGCTGTAGAATGACAAGCACCTGATACTAATCCGTCTCCATCTCCTTGTTTTACCATCATCATTCCAAAATATACATTGTCTTTCATTATTTCTTTTGCTTTGTCTAATGTCATACCTTTTGCTTTTCTTAATTCATAAAATTTTTCTGCGTATTCACTGAATTTATCTGATTTTAAAGGATCTACAATTTTTGCTTTTGATATGTCTATATTGTTTTCTTGTGCTAATTTTTTTATTTCTTCTTTGTTTCCTATTAGTATAATATCGCTATATCCTTCTTTTAAGACTTGTTCAGTAGCTTTTATAACACGTAAATCATTACTTTCTGGTAATATAATTGTTTTTATATCTTGTTTTGCTCTTTGTTTTATATCATTTATAAAAGACATTTTACTCGTTTCCTCCTTTTAGTTTAATACTTTAACATTATATAAGGAAAAAGAAAAAAGTACAAGACATTTTCGTAAATTTTTATGTTGTTGTATATAATTTTTACAATAAAATAACACCGATAATATTTACTATTAAAGGTGCTATTTTTATTATTATATCTAAATATAACTTTATTTTTTACCAATATCTATTATTCATATTCATAGCATATGTTCCTGTTGTTGAAATTGTAATGAATTTAATAGAATATATGTCACAATATACTAAACTATCATTTTCGAAAGAACGAAGAAGAATATAGCTTGCTCCTACATCTTCTAAAATTCCTATTCTATCTACCAAATTATTAGTTCCAATTAAAAATTCAACTCTCATTAGTCTTCCTATTTGACTTCTTAAAAATGCTGGAGTATATATGTTATTTGTTAATATTTCTGGGCTATTTGAGTTTATTTGAACTCCACCATGCATTTGTCTATTTTCATTATTTGTAATTTCTTGCATAAAATTTCATTCCTTTCATTTAAGTATTTGCGTAACTAGATGTTGGTCTATAAAAGCAGTGGTCACCAAGCCTTGTATGAAATGTGCCTGAACCATTACGAGGAAATGTAGAATCGCAATTTGGCTTAAATGGGTTTAAGTACCACAAACATTCTCCTATATCATTTAGTCTATTTCCGGCAATTGCCCAATCTGCAATGTTATAGTGTATATCTGTTGGATTCATATTATATATATTTTGAGGATTGTACATGTTATATAATTGTTCTCTTACGCAATCAAACTGACCTTGTTGAAAGATTATATTTCTAATACTTCCACCTTGTGATATTCTCGCATATTCGCCATATGGTACATTTACTCTATTCATTACAACAGATGCAACTGCTCTCATTCCATTGTCTCCTTCTCCTCCCGCTTCGCACTGCACTATTCTTGCTAACAACTCTCTATCTGAATACGCCACTTTTCTTCACTCCCCCCTCGTATTATAATATGATTTGTTCTAGAAAATGTGATTTATTGCGATTGCACTAATTAAATAGAAAAAAATATGGTAACCTTAAAGATTACCATACATTTCTTTTTTAAGTTCCTACTTTGGCAAGGATATTCCTACTTTTTTAAGTCCCTACTTTAGCAAGGGTATTCTGACTTTTTATTAAATGATAATTAATTATCACTTATAGTATATTTATTATACACGAAAATTATTACAAAATCAAGGATATTCCTAAAGTTTTCTTTCTATATTTTCTTTCTTTTTATAAAACTCCCAAGTAATCCCATTATCATTTGAAATAAATTCATAATATGTTCTTTCAGGATTTTTGCTATGATTTAAAGTATATATTACTAATTTTAACTTTCCATCCTCAATATATGGTACTCCTTTTACAAGTAGATTTTTTTCTTCTATATTATCTGGATGAATAATATTAGCATCATTAAATGTTTTGCCTCCATCAGTAGTAACTAAAAATCCTTTATTTTCTCCGTCTGTTCCTGCAAGTCCTGGATCATTAATAAATCCAATATTTTCATCTATAAACGTAAATTCTGCTCCATTATGTATTGTAATGCCACCTTCTGTTTGACCTGTATATGTTTTTCCTCCATCTGTTGATTTTTCTATATCTATTACTGACCTTTGTTCTAGTATTTCTCCTAAATTTTTCACTCTAATAATAGTATTTTTATTTATTTCTTTTTTATATAAAATATTATACTTATTACTATTTAATATAGTTTTATTTTTTTCTTTTTGTTTTTCTATTTCTTTATTTAATTCTTGTATATTAATTTTTCTTTTTTGCAATTTATATTTTGAAATATTAAATTCTTGCCAGCTTAAGTCTTTAGTATTACTTGCTATATTTAATAAAATATTTAAAATGTCTACTTTTTCTTCTCCAGTTATTTCTTCTTTTCTTAACCTCTCTTCTAAAATTTCGTAGCTATCTTCACTAACAATATTAGATATATATTTGTAATCTATTGGACGTATATTATTTCTACTAATATTTTTACTTACAATAACCTTTTCTATATTTATATAATTAGCTATACAATAAATAGAAATTCCTACTATTAAACACCATTTTATAAAATCAATTTTTTTATTAAATATATATGCTATTATTGGAACCAATGCAATTATTTCTGTAATTAATGCTATATAAACAAAAGTCCTTAAATATGTTAATCCAAATTCTGTTTCATACATATACATTCTATATATTGCTGATACTGCTATTATAATAGTAAACAATACAAGTAACAAGTTTAATATTCGTATTATCTTTTCTTCTTTTTTATAATATCTATTAGATATTAATATAAGTCCAAAGTTTATAAATGAGACAAACATAAGTTGAAAGAATCCTGTTCTTGCATAAGTTGCATAATCAAATGAATTACTTATATTTATTTTTGCGAACAAAGATTGTAGTTGAATAAAGCAAAATACCAAGTACACTATATTTAATACTATTAAAAGTAACTTTATTGTAAAATTATATTTTCCACTACTTTCCTTTATTTTTCTTTCTTCTTTTTTATTTTTCTTTTGAATACTTAAAAATAAACTTAGAAACAATAAATATATAATAATTATAATTGCTATTCTTAATATAATATTAAATGTAGTTCCAATATTTATATCTTTAAATAAATTCCCTATGCCAGAAAATAAATTTGCAAAAATCATATCTGCTGATGATAATAAAATCAAAACAATTCCTACAACAACAAATACTATTAGTAATGATATTGCTACTCTTTTTAAATTTTCTTTATTTATATTTTCATTTTTTGTTATTATTTTTCTTGATGTTCTCTTAGTAAGTTTGATTCCTTCTTTATATTCTTTAATTGTATTCGTTGCTAATTCAAAAGTTTTATATAAGTAATTTTTCAAATAATCTTTCTCATTTGTTAAAATTACATACATAATTAAATTAGTTACTAAAATCACAAAAATATTTGCAATATAAAACGTAGTATTTGCAAAAATGAAATATGTACTACTTAATAAAACTATTGGTATCATAAGTAATATTCCATTCTTATTTTGTATTTTATTTTTCTTGTTAAGTATGTAATATATAATCCCATTACATATTATTTCAAATAGTAACATTGAAATGCCTATTTCTTTACCATAAAATAAAATTGATTGAACTATTGATAATATAATACTTCCTAAAATCTCCATATTAATATTTCTCCTTTATTTTTTATAATCTAATATATCTCCTGGCTTACAATCTAAGACTTCACAAATCTTTTCTAACGTTGAAAACCTTATTGCTTTTGCTTTATTTGTTTTTAATATTGAAAGATTCGCAGGAGTTATTCCAACTTTTTCAGCAAGTTCACCAGATGTCATTTTTCTTTTTGCTAACATTACATCTACATTAACAATAATTGGCATTTTTTCTTCCTCCCATCTATATTGTAAAATCATTTTCTTCTTTATATTCAATAGCTTTTTTATATATTTCGTTAAGTATTTTTATTCCTACTCCAGAAACAGCAAATATAACCATTAACATTATTGAAATAGAGAATATATAGTGTATAAATTCTCCTGTTAAATTTTTCATTATTGAAAATATAAATATTGTTATAACTAAATATAAAGCACTTATTACAAAGCAACTACAACTAACTATATTTAAACTTTTTACATTATCTTCGCAGAATAATATATCTTTTTTTAAGTTCTTAAAAATTTTAATAAATTGATAGATAATAAATAATGCTATTATTCCTGTACTTATAATCATAATAAAGAATACTAAATCAGATATATTGTTTTGTATATCTTCTCCAATAGTAATATGAGTTACTATTTTTATTATTATGCTTAATACTACTATATCAATAATACTTATTGCAGTAAAAAGTATGTTAAGTCCTACTATAACCTTTGATGATAAACTTTTTTCTCCCAAAATTTTCATTATTAAATTCCTCCTTTATTTTGCATAAGTATATATTATATATTTTTGTTTGTCAATATTTTTTTATTGTTTTTCGATAATTGTTTTTTATAAAAAAGATAGAAATTTTGACTATTATTGAACTTGCATTGCTTTATGTAGTAAAAACAGGTAATTAGCATTGCTAATTACCTGCCAGAAAACTTTTAGTTTATCTCTTTGAAATTATTTATTAACAAATTTGTCTATAAATAATAAATATGGGTTAGCAGTAGTATAAGTGCCTACTTTTTTTATATAATCTACATTTTGTAACAATTTATCTATCTTTTCTATATCATTAATGTTTGCTTTTATATAATACATATCACTAAATGGATTATTATTTTCATCATACCCTGCTACGAAGTTCTTAAATTTTTCTTTATATTTTTGCAATTCATCTTCTTTTGAAGAATATTTTATTTCTACATCTTTAAAATTTGATTTTATTATTTGGTCAATATCATTTAATTGTTCTTGAGTAACATTATCTTTTAATACTATTTTCATTTCACTCGCTTTGTTGTTATAATTTACAAATACAAGTATATTAAATAAAATAACAAATGCTAATAATACTAAAGCAATTATTAAAAAAATATTTTTTCTATTTATTTTACTTCTCACTTTTTTAAAATAATTTATTTTCTCTATTTCCTCTTCTGTTTCAGTATCATTTTGAATTTGTTTCAATATTTCTTTACACTCATTACATTCTTTTAGATGATTTTCTACAAATTCTTTAGATGTATTTTGTAAAGTCTTATCATTATAACCAAATAATAAATCTTGAACTATATCACATTCGTTTTTCATTTTTACTTTCCTCCTTTATTTTTTGCTTTCCTCTAAAGAATACTACTCTCGCCCAATTTGGTGTTTTGTTCATAACTTCAGATATTTCATTGTAATCTAAATTTCCAAATAATCTTAAATACATTACATTTTTGGTCTCTTCATCTAATTTTTGAATTCTTTTTAATAATTCAATTTTTTCTTCTTTTTTACATATTGCATCTTCAATTGTTTCATTTATAAATAGCGAATCCTTTATATCTTCCAGTGAAATTTCTTTATTATCTTTTTTTAATCTACTATACCAAATATTTTTTGCAATTTGACATAACCATGTAGTGATTTTGCATTTACCTTCAAATTTGTTTATATTTTTTACTGCCACTAAAAAAGTTTCTTGCACAATATCTTCTGCTATTTCTTTATCTCCTGTTAAACAGAATATGTATTTATATACACTTTTTGAATATTTAACATATACTTCTTCTATATTCTGCATAACTTTCTCCTCCTTTCACTTTATTAGTGTATAAAAATAAAAAAATATTACAATTTTCTACAAAAAAAACTTTTAGTTTTTCTTTGAAACTATAAGTTTTTTCGGTCTTTACTTTTCTAATATTGAAACTTTTGTCTTATTAAAAATTTAAAATTCTTAAGTATTATTTATTACTTCTGAATCCATTGCAAATCTTGCAATTTCGATTTCTTCATATGGTTTTGTGTTTGAAGTATAATTTATTTCAGCATATAGCGATAATGATAAAACTGAAACATTAAATTCTGGTTCATCTCTTAATGTAATTCCATAAAACATTCCTGGAATATCATCAATTATTTTTATTTTATGAGCTTCTATCTGTTCTTGATAAGTCATTGCAGTTTCATAAGAAAGAATTCTTGAAGGGTCTATTTTTAAAACATAACCTGTTTTATTTACTTTTTCTTGTTTTTCATTTGTATAAGTTTCCTCAAAAATTTTATACTCTAAATCATATATTTTAGGCTCGTCACTCATACTATATACAACTATTGTTATTTTATCAGCCACTCTATTCTTCGCATTCATATTTGTATTTTCTATAAATCTATCTAAAATATCTTTATTATATATCTTCGTATTTTTGGTATCAATTACAAACCATCCATTATTTATAGCATCTTTTATTTCTATTGTATCTGGAAATTCTGCATTATCTTCAATCTCATTATTTAAATTAATTTCTTTATTTTTTGTTTCTATTCTTTTAAATATCCATAATAAAAATCCTATGCAAAATAGTACTACAAGTATAGTAATTGCTATTATTTTTTGTTTATTAGTTAAATTTTTCATATATATTGTTCTCCCCTTATTTTCTTACTAATTTTAAAATTATTTTTTCTTTTCCTAATCTTTTTAATAATTCACCATCTGTATGCAACACAAGAGTTAGTTCATCTGTTAAATCAAATGAGGTTAAGTTAAATGTTTGCTCATAAATAAGAATTCCATCTAATCTTTTACTAATTCTTCCATCGCCATCACTGCTTCTTGCTGGATAGAACTTTTGGCCTTTGCTATTTTCTATGTATTCGTCATAAATTATTGGAGCTATATTCTGTAAAAAATTATCATAATAAGCCATTAGTTTATTTTGCTTTGTTGTTTCATCATCATTTTCATTATAAACATTAACTGGTTCTCCCCATCTAGTTTTTAATGCTATTTTTGTATTTGTTTTAGATACTTTTGCGTTAGTTAGTATTAAATCTTCAATATTACATTCTTTCATATTGTATATTTCTGTTTTTCTATTGTAAAATTCTTCTGGCAAATCTATAATAATATTCCATTTTCCGTTTATTTTCTTTATAGTGCTTTGATTATTTCCTACCAAAATTTTATCAAATTTTATTATTAATTGCTTAGATTTAGGAAATTCAGTAGAATGTGTTATATATGAATATTTATATGTATTGTCATTTTCTTCAATAATAGAGCTACTCTCACTTCCATCACTATATGCAATATTTTTATACTCTATTTTAATATTTCTTTCTTTACAAAATTGCTCATATGTTTCTTTATTTTCAAATTTTGCTACAATTATATTGTTCTCTTCGTCAGTTATTACTAAATTAGGGATATCAAATCTAGTTATTTTTATATTTCCTAATACTTCCTTTATTCTTATGTTAAAAATTATGTCCAAATTGTAGTCATCCATTAAAATTGAATCTATTTTTACTTCTGCTTCATTAGATTCTGAATAATCCATCTCTATATTATCTATATACCCATTTTGAACAGCTCTTTCTACACCTTCTGAGGTATTTACAAAAATGGATTTTATAAAATTTACTATATCTTTAGCAAAAACTACACCTGTTACCATACAGAATACTAATATAATTGATAGTATTTTGTATATATAACCTCTTTTTTGCATAGTTAATTTTAACCTTTTTCTTATTCTATGTAATCTAACTTTAACATTTGAAACAGAAAGATTTAATTCTTTTGAAATTTCTTTAATACTCTTAGTCATAAAATAGTATTTTACAAATATGTTATAATCCTCTTTGCTTAATAACTTTAATTCCTCTTTAATAACATCTATCATTTGCTCTTCTTCTGATATAATATCAATAGTATTTAAATCTATAATATCATTATTTAAGATATCTGTTTCATTAATCTTATAATTGTTTTTTCTCAATTTGTTTTTTAATAAATTTTTAGTAATACCAGCTATATAATTTTTTAATGGTTTATTTTTATCTATCTTCTCTTTATTATGCCATATTGTTAAAAAAACATCTGAAATAATTTCTTCTTTATCTTCATAACTTAGTATCAATTTTGGTGAATTTTCTATGATGCATTCAATATATCTCTTATAATCCTTTATAATTTTTTCAACATTTAATTCATTTCCTATTATATAATCGCTAATGGTATTTTCTTTTTTCATCTTATAACCCCTTATTATTTTTATCTATATTAATATTGTCGTTTTATAAAAAAAGGTTACATTTTTTATTTTATATTTTCTATCCAATTTAGCACAAAGTCAAATACCTCTTCTCTATTAACCTCATTAAGCATTTCATGTCTTCCGTTTTCAAATAGTTTAAAAGTAATATTCTCTACTCCCGCTTCTTTAAGCATATTATAAACTCTTTTTACTCCTTTGCCGTTCGCACCAACAGGATCTTTATCACCAGAAAATATTAGTATTGGAATATTAGGAGTATTTTTAATTTTATCTTTTCTGTTTAGGTATATGCTTCCTTTAAATAAAGCTATATAACTATCTACTGTAAATTTTCTATTTGGCTTTGCAACTTTCATATATTCATCTACTTTAGTTTCATCACTTGTAGTCCAGTCTGCTTCAGTTCTTGTAGGTTTAAAATTGTTATTAAAAGACCCTGTAACTAATCTTTCTAAAAGTTTGCTCTTGTAATCTCCGCCTTTAAACATCTTTATAATAGAAGCAAGTAAAATTCCTAAATGTAAGCCATATTTTTGACCGCTAGTACCAGTTATAATAGCACCTGATAAATTGTCATTATATATTGTTAAATATGTTCTAGTAAGTAAAGAACCCATACTATGTCCCATTACTATATATGGAATATTAGGATATTCTTTAGCTATTTCATTTTGTAAAATATGGATATCTTCAGCTAATCTAAACCATGCGTCTTTGCAACCAAAATTTCCAAGTTCACTATCATCTTTAACGCTATTTCCATGCCCTATATGATCATGTCCAACTACCATATAACCTTTTGACGCTAAAAATAATGCAAATTCATCATATCTGCCTATAAATTCTTCCATTCCATGTACTAATTGAACGACACCTTTATAATTTTTAAGATTCTCATCATACCACTTCTTGGCATAAAGTTCTTTTCCTGTACTAGATTTAAATTTAAATTCTTCTATCATACTAAAATCTCCTTTACATATTTATCTTATATACGAATTATAATATATGTATTCTTATTATACAATAGTAGAAATATTAATTTCTTTGTGGTACAATATCTCATGTAGAAAGGATTGATTTTATGAATAAATATATGGAAATTGCTAAAAATGAAGCTGAAAATGGAAGCGGTAAAAATGATGGTGGTCCATTTGGTGCTGTAATTACAGATAAGGAAGGAAATATTGTTGCAACTGGTCATAACCAAGTATTAAAAAACAATGATCCAACAGCTCATGCTGAAGTAATGGCTATTCGTAATGCTTGTGAGAAACTACATACTTATGATTTGTCAAATTATATATTATATACATCATGTGAACCATGCCCTATGTGTTTATCTGCAATTATATGGGCTAATATAAAAGAAATATACTATGCATGTACGCGTGAGGATGCCGCAAAAATCGGTTTTCGTGATGATTTGATATACGAATACCTTAAAGGAAACAAAGACGATTTAATAACTTTAAAACAGATTGATAGAGATGAATGCATATCTACTTTTGAAAAATATGAAAAAGACGGAAAAGTGATTTATTAAAGTTAAATTACTCCAAAAGAGCTCGGTATTCTTAGGGCAAGCTTGAAAAGATTAGATGAGGTAAATTATGATTTTAGAGTATATTGTAACTCCAAATGATACAAATAAATGTGTAAAAGATATTTTACTTACTAAATTTAATATTTCTCATAGACAGCTTGTAACATTAAAAAGAGAAAATTCTATTTTTTTAGATAATTGTGTTACAAATGTCTCACATAAATTAACTGAAAATGATAAAGTTTCAGTTTCTTTTTCGTACAAAGAAGATAATTCAAATATTGTTAAAACTAAAATGCCTTTAGATATTGTGTATGAAGATGAAGCTTACATAGTTATAAATAAACCTTATGGAATTCCTGTTCATCCTTCTATTCTTCATTATGAAGACAGTTTATCTAATGGCGTTTGCTATTATTTCAATGAAATTGGATTGCAAAAGAAAATTAGACCTGTTAATAGAATTGATAAAGATACTTCTGGTTTAGTTATTTTTGCTAAAAATGAATATATACAAGAATGCTTAATTAAGCAAATGAAAGATAATATATTCAAAAAGGAATATATTGCTATTGTGGAGGGACATTTTTCTTGTAAGAAGCGGAATTATAAATGCTCCTATTGCTAGAAAAGAAAATAGTATTATCGAAAGATGTATTGCAAATAATGGACAAGAGTCTATTACTCATTATGAAGTTTTAGAAGAGAAGAATTTAAAAGGATACCCTATTTCTATTGTTAAATGTACTTTAGAAACTGGTAGAACTCATCAAATTAGAGTTCATATGGCACATATAGGTCATCCTCTTTTAGGTAATGATTTATATGGTGGAAATACTGATTTTATAAAAAGACAAGCATTACACTCATATAAAATAAGTTTTGTTCATCCAATTACAAATAAAGAAGTAACTTACATTGCAAGTATTCCAGATGATTTAATGTCTTTATAACAGAAAAACACTTGGCTTAAAACCAAGTGTTTTTCATATATCATAAGTAAATCTGTAAGCCGGGTTCTGTCGTGAATAGTCATTTATCTACTCTACATATCACTATGTAGCTCAAAGCCACCAGATTAAGAAGATGACGAGCAATCTTAGCCTTCTTGTCCCGGTGTTGCTCCAGATGGGGTTTACACTGGCCTTCTATGTCACCATAGAAGCGGTGAGCTCTTACCTCGCCTTTTCACCCTTACTACTCTCGTAGCGGTTATTTTCTGTTGCACTTTCCTTAAGGTTACCCTCACAAGACGTTATCTTGCACCTTTGCTCTATGGAGCCCGGACTTTCCTCGTACGCTGTCTTTCGACCTTGCTATACGCGACTATTCAATTTACTCACAATTTTTATTTTAATACATTTATTTATAAATGTCAAATTTTAAAAAGGACATTTGGGGACGGGGCACTTTTGTCCTTTACATAAAGTGCTATTTAAATAAAAAATAAAAACATATTAATTTGAGAAAAAGCGGATTGAAAGTAAGTAAGCTAGAAATTATTAAGAAATTTGTGGAAAGGGTTCATTTTTTAAATGGAAGGGTGTCACAAATTTCGCTTATAATTTCTGCGCAACTTAGCTTGAACGAGCATTTTTTGAAAATTTATATGTTTTTATATTCTAAGAAAGTTTGACAACTTTCTGTAAAAGATAAATATGACAAAATCAAGATTTTGTAGTAGTTTGTACTGTATACAAAATCTTGATTTTTGTTTTTTATTATAACTGTTACTTTATGTAAAGGACAAAAGTGCCCCGTCCCCAAATGTCCTTTTTAGATGTTTAGCAATTCTTCCATGGTATTCCTATATTTTATATAATATAATTCTTTATCCTGTAAATCTATGCTAGAATATAATTCATTTAAAAGGACATAGATTTTTGTAATTTTATTTCTGTTTTGTCTTTCATTATTTTCTATATTGTTCATAATATTTGAAAAATATTCTATAGCACTTGCTGTTTGTTTCTTCATTTCATCCCAATTCTGCTGTTCAATTAATGCATACGTATTTAATACACAATTTTTTGTTAAAAAAAGATTTTTCTCGTTTTCATTATTTAAAAATTGATTTACATATGTTGGCAAATAAGAATACAAACTAACTAAATTTGTAACTGAAGCATACTTGTTTTCTTCTTTTACACTTAATGTTACCTGGTCCAATGTATTACTAAAATTTAAAATATCCTGATTATTTACATCTAGTTCATGTAAGTCTACTATTAAGTTAACCCATAAATTATATATGCTTTCTGTGTTTGCTTTTATATATTCCCAGTCTATATTAGACAAATTTGTTAATAATATGTCATTTTTTTGTATTTCATATTTTACTTGTTCTTCTGTTTTTGAGCTAATACTATTTGAATTATCATTAGAACTTCCTGAAGATTGGCTGTTTTGTCCACTATTAGAATCATTTGATGAGCTGCCTGAAGAATTATTAGATGAATTGTTATCAGAGTTTGTTTCCGAACTTTTTTCACTAGTTTGCTTTAATACTGTATTTGTAAAAGATATATTATTTAAACTATTTATCATTCCCACTAGTTTCTCCTCTAATTGTTTTATTTCTTCTTCTGTTTTTTCTTCTATTTTTTTATTATTGCTTTTTATATAATTATTTGTAGAAGTAACTATATAAGCCACAAAAATTATTACTATTGCTATACTAAAAATTATCAAAAAAATTTTTTTATTCATATTGCACCTCAATTGTAGTTTTTCTAAAAAATTGAAATTTATTCCTAGTATATATAAAAAAATTTTTTCTATAATATTTATAAAAGGAGATTTTTTGATGGGTACAATTGTAAAGTTATTTAGTAATGAAAAAGGTGAAATTTACAAATTTTTAAATAGATTTTATAATAAAACAAATATAAATATAGATGAAGAAAAATCTTCTTTATTAGAGTGGAAAAAATTATATAAAAATCCTATTGAAATGGCTGATATTATAGGGGTTTTTGTGGATAATAAAGATAATTTTAAAATTAATATGTGGGTAAGTTTAGATAAAGATGTTCTAATTAATGTTAGTGAAAATAATGTTGATGAATTAATTCGATATTTATATGAAAGGTTCCCATATTAAAAATTTAAAAATAATTAACCTGTTTTTTGCTCCGTTACCAAAAACAGGTTAATTATTTTCTATTTTTCTAAAATTATTGTTACTGGGCCATCATTTAAAAGTTCCACTTTCATGTCTGTCCCAAAAATTCCATGTTCTACTTTTACATTTTCTTTTTCACATTTACTTATAAAATACTCGTATAATTCATTTGCTTTATCTGGTTTAGCTGCTAATGTAAAACTTGGTCTGTTTCCACCTGTACAATCTGCATATAATGTAAATTGAGAGACTATTAATAGTTCCCCATTTATGTCTTTTAATGCAAAATTCATTTTATCATTTTTATCTTCAAATACACGTAATTTTATAAGTTTCTGTACTAAATAATCTGCTGTTTCTCTTGTATCTTCTGGTCCAACTCCAAGAAGGACAAGAAAGCCTTGTCCTATTTTTCCTACTATTTCGTTTTCAACTTCCACCTTAGCATGTTTTACTCTTTGAATAACTAATTTCATAATTTTCGTTTCTCCTTAGCTCTGCCCCAAAACTGTCTAAATTTCACAATTAGGGACTGTCCCCCAATTGTGTGTGATTATTCTGCTTTTTTGTCACGAGTCATTAACCTCGTTACTCCTTCTTTTGGTGATAAATTGTTATATAACATATCATATACTGCATTTACTATTGGCATATCTACATTGTATCTTTTTGCAAGTTCATATGCAACTTCTATATTGTCTACACCTTCTATTACCATTCCTATTTGATTTCTTGCTTCTTCTAATGTTTTTCCTTGTCCCATAAGTTTTCCTGCTGTTCTGTTTCTACTATGTTCACTTAAACATGTAACTATTAAGTCTCCAAGTCCTGTTAGTCCATAAAATGTTTCGTATTTTCCTCCTAAAGCTACTCCTAGTCTTGAAATCTCACATAATCCTCTAGTAATTAATGCTGCAAAAGTATTGTCCCCCAGTCCTATTCCTGCTGCAACACCCGCACAAAATGCAATTATATTTTTTAATGCTCCGCCAAGTTCTACACCTTTAACATCTTTTGATGTATATACTCTTAAGTTTTCGTTCATAAATATGTCTCTTAATTCATTTGCTATTTCTTCATTTTCAGATGCTATTACCATTGCTGTTGGTACTGCTTTAGAAACTTCTTCTGCATGACTTGGTCCTGATAAAACAGCAAGTTTTAAATTTGGTATTTCTTGTTTAAATACTTCATCTAATGATGATAATGTTTCTTTTTCAAAGCCTTTTGTGCATATTACAATAGTTTGGTTTGCTACATATTTTTTGTATTCTTTTACTGTATTTCTAGTAAATTTTGATGGTGTTACATGTAATATTATTTCACTATCTTTTATTGCCTCTTCATATGAAGTTGTACAATATATTCCTTCTGGTAATGTTACCTCTGGTAAGAATTTGCACTTTTTTTCATTGTTTATTAAATCTGCTTCTTCTTGCATAAAAGACCATATTTTTACTTTATTTCCTAGCTTTGCTAAATGTATACTTAATGCTACTCCCCAGCTTCCGCTACCTATTATTGCTATATTTTTCATTTTATTTTTCTCCCTATAAAAGTTAAAAGTTAGAATATATAGTGTTTCTTTTTTTGCCCATATTTAAAAGGTAATTTATTTAATTTTTTTAAAATCTAACTTGCTTTCTGTTCCATTTAATAATCTTTTTACATTTGCTCTATGATTAAATACAACTAAAACTGCGATTAAAATACTATATATAATATAATTTCCATCTACTAAATATGCTGTATGTGGCATAAATAAAATTAGTACTGGAAATAATATTGCAGCTGATATTGAACCTAAAGATACCATTTTTGTAAGTACCATTAGTACTAGTGCAAATACTAAGCAAATTAGTCCAATATTCCAGTTTGTAATTAGCAATACTCCTAAAGCTGTTGCAATTCCTTTTCCTCCTTTAAAACCAAAGAAGATTGGAAATGTATGGCCTACTATAACTAATAAACCTGCTATTTGAATTAATAGGGCTTTATCTACACCTTCTTTTACTATATTTCCAACTATATAAGCTACTAATACTGCTAGTACTCCTTTTAATATATCAAGTATAAGAGTTATTACTGCTGCTTTTTTTCCAACACTTCTTAAAACATTAGTTGTGCCTGCATTTCCACTGCCTTTTTCTCTTACATCAAATCCCGCCATTTTTTTACTAATTATTACTGAAAAACTAACACTTCCTAATAAATATGCAATAACTGCTACAATAATATAAACTAACATAATTTTTTTCTCCTTTAAATTTAATTTTTATGCTAAACTAAAATTCCAAGTTTTCAACCTTTTAGCAATTTTATGTAAAGGACAAAAGTGACCCGTCCCCAAATGTCCTTTTAGTTTAAGCTTCTTTATCTTTTCGTTCTCTTACCATTATTCTTACTGGTGTTCCTGTTAAAGTAAATTCTTTTCTTATTTGATTTACTAAATATCTTTCGTAAGAAAAATGGAATAATTTTTTATCATTTACAAATACAACAAATGTTGGTGGCTTTGTAGATGCTTGAGTCATATAATAAATTTTTAGTCTCTTTCCTTTATCTGTTGGTGGCTGCACTATTGCTATTGCTTCATTTAATACTTGGTTCAATACTGCGGTTGAAACACGCAATGCATTTTGATTGGCCACTTGATTTATTAATTCAAATAATTTATTAACTCTTTGACCTGTTTTTGCTGATATAAAAATTATTGGTGCATAAGATAAATATGCAAGCTCACTATATACTTGCTTTTTGTATTTTTCCATACTATGTTCATCTTTTTCGTATGCATCCCATTTATTTATAACAATAATACTTGCTTTTCCTGCTTCATGAGCTTCTCCTGCTATTTTCTTGTCTTGTTCTGTTACACCTTCATTTGCATCTATCATAAGTAGACACACATCTGCACGTTCTACTGCTAGAAGGCTTCTCATAACACTGTATTTTTCAATTTGTTCATCTATTTTAGATTTTCTTCTAATTCCTGCCGTATCTATAAATACATATTTGCCAAACTCATTTTCAAAGTTTGAATCTATTGCATCTCTAGTAGTTCCTGCTATATCACTTACTATTACTCTATTTTCGCCTAATATTTGATTTACTAAAGAAGATTTACCTACATTTGGTTTTCCTATAATTGCAACTTTTATAGTTTCGTCATCTTCTTCTTTTTCTGTTTCAGGAAATTCCTCATAAATTGCATCTAATACATCTCCAATTCCTATTGCATTAACTGAAGAAACAGGATGTGGGTCTCCTAAACCTAAATTATAAAATTCATATATATCGTCAGAAGTTTTTCCATAATTGTCTGCTTTATTGCAAACCAAAACAATAGGTTTTTTAGATTTCTTAAGCATTAGGCTTATTTCTTTATCTGCTACTGTAACACCTTGTTTTATATCTGTTAAAAATATTATTACATCTGCAATATCTATTGCTATATTAGCTTGTTCACGCATTTGTGAAACAATAATATCTTCAGATTTTGGTTCTATTCCCCCTGTATCTATTAATGTAAAAGTTTTACCTTTCCAAGTTGCATCTGCATAAATTCTATCTCTGGTAACACCTGGCTCATCTTGTACTATTGATATTTTTTTTCCTACTATATAATTAAAAAATGTAGATTTCCCTACATTTGGCCTTCCTACTATTGCTACTGTTGGTTTACTCATTTTAAGTATCCTTATTTAATATATTTAGGTTTTTAATAAGGTTTTACCTATAAACCTTTATTTTATTCTAGAAAAGTTTAGAGAACTTCCCTAGAATATAACAATGCTTTGCTAAACATTCCTGTATTTTTTACATTACATATTTTATATCATTTTTATTATTTAGTCAACGAATTTTTTATTTTATTGAATTGTTAGGTTTAAAACTTTTAAATTACATTTAATAATACATTTTTCCCCCAGAATTGTACTTATTTTTTCACTTCACATATTGCTAAAATAAACTCACCTTGCTAAACTTTTGGTTTAATAAGATGAGTCTATAGTGTTAAAATATTAAAAATAACTAATAAAATTATACCACTTTATGTAACACTTTCCTATCTATAATTATTATTTTGTATATAACTAGCCCTACTCCAATTATAGAAATAAATCTAGAAATATGCATTATTGGAGTTCCAGTATATTTAACCTTCAATGTTCCTTTTTCAACATTTGAAACTTTAACTCCTACAAATCCATTCTCTGTTTCATATGTTTTTAGAGTTTTCTTTTTTCCATTATTCTCTATTCCAACATTATATCCTAAATAATAAATATAAGGAAGTTCTATTTCAGTTTCTTCTGTTACATTACTAATGTCACAAGATAATTCAGTTCCATTTTTTTGTTTGTTTTCTATATTGGCAGTTCCTTTAAGTACAATTACATCATCTGATCTTTGTTCTATATATTTTCTATTTTCAAAAGCTTTGCATGGCAAGTATTCAAAACTTGCACAACCTGCATGAACTCTGCCAGTATTTTCCGTAACTGTTACTGCTGGCCATAACTTGCTTTCATCTATATCCTCTTCTTTAAAATGTAAATGTGAAATAAATGTTAGTGTAATTAACATTAATATTCCTGTTATTACAAAAATATCTTTATAGCCCAAATTTTTCATTAGTATTTTTATATTAACTGCAACTACAAAA
This sequence comes from Lachnospiraceae bacterium, assembly GCA_963621995.1. Classification (GTDB taxonomy): domain Bacteria; phylum Bacillota; class Clostridia; order TANB77; family CAG-508; genus UMGS1663. The sequence continues at coordinate 98,050 of CAVFFZ010000002.1, read as the reverse complement.
GTAAAGAAAAATGATGAAAACTCTAATAATCTAAATGAAAATTGTAGCATTTTTAATGTAGCTGGTAAATATTCAAATGGAAATATATCTAAAGTCATAATACAACACACTATTCCTGTTATTAATGAAAACAAATAGAAATAGTAACAATCTGTTCCTTTTAGTTTTCTGTTTATCTTCTTTATAACTAAAGGTGTTAATATTAAAGCTATAACACTTAATAGACCTATTTCATAAATCATAATATTACTTGACTTTGTTATAAATAAGTCGTAGAAATTTAATTTGAATGCTATAAGTACGTCTGTTCTTTCCATCCTGCCTGGTTTAAATACTTCATAATTTGCATTTAGTTTATGCTCTAATAATGGCATCCAAAAGAAACTTGTTATAGCTAATACAACTACAATATAAATTAGAATTTTTATTACTATTCTTTTAGATTCTTTTAATTTCTTAATTTGAGTTAATAAATAAACAAAACACATAATTGCAACATATAAAGTAATTACTGTATGTGTCAGAATTAATCCTACACATCCAATTATAAATATGTATTCTCTTTTTGGCTTATTTTTTAGTATTCCATATAACCCTTGAAATACCATTGGTAAAAATGTAAATGAAACTAGCTCTGCCAATGCATTTCGCAAATACATATCTGTTAGCCTATATGGTGCAAAGACATAAAATATTCCTGCAAGTACAGCTATTTTTTTGCTTTTTGTTATTTCTTTTGTGCAAAAATACATAGCAATAGCAGATGCAAAAACACATAAAAACATAAATATTTTTATACATTCTATAAATGATGCTCCAAAAATTTTAAATATTAGTGGTAAATATGCTGTAAGTGGACTATAAAATAGATTCCATGAATACCCAAATCCATTACAGAAATTTGACATTATAACTGGAAAACTTTGACCTTCTGTAATGGATTGATATGTTCCCATTAATCTTGCTATATGTTGAATTCCATCATCATATGTTATATCTATTTTTTTGCTTATTAACGGCATGCAAATAAATAATGAAGCTATAAATAATATTATTATACATTTTACGTTTTCTTTTTCTAATATTGCTCTAATTTTTGACATTATTTTCTCCTCTTTTTACTTCATGAATTATATATATTATAAAAATAACTAAACTTATTGCAGATATTATATATGAAATATACGTTAATTTTGTACCAACATATTCAACATGTATATTGCATTTTTCTATATTTTCGTTGATAGTTATACTTACAAAACCATTTTCAGATTCTTTTGTCTCAACTTTTGTTTTATTACCATCTATTTCTATTATAGCCTCATAGCCAGGATAATAGAAAAATGGAAATTCTATAGTTGTATCTTTATCAATATTTTCTAATGTTGCATCAATTTTTAAATCCTGTTTATTTTCATTAATTATATTTGCTTTTCCATTTAAAATATATATCTTATCTTCTTTTTCTTTTAAATATGTATGTTGTAATACTAATGCTTTTATTGGTAAATAATCTCTATTTATTCTCATATGGTTTATATATGGATTATTTACTACATTACTTTCCCATTCTTTATCTTTAGTTTCATCATTTGTTTTATACTGTTCTATTAATGGTATAGTATATGATACTGACAATACTACAATAATTGTTGCTATCAATAGCTTTAATATATCATTGTTTATTAGATTTTTTAATAATATATATAAATTCACTCCCGCAATAAAAGATATAAAGAATGCAAAGAATCCCATCATTCTCCATGGATATTGCAATTTACAAAAGAAATCTGGAAACACAAACCATGGGCAATACTTACTTGACATATATAAAGCAATAAATGAAAATAATAATGATAATATATAAAAATCTTTATAATTTTTTTCTACCTTTTTAAATGTGAATAATGTTAAACACATTAGTACAAAGGTTGGTACTCCTATTATATATGTAGTTGCATTTTCTTCTCCTATATCTACAAAAAATTCACTCAATTCTAATGTATTTTCATATACGTAAATTCCATTAGTACACATTATATTACTGTCAAAAATAGTATATTGGGCTGATTGCTTTGCTTCTAACATTGGTGCAGTAAAACAAATTGAAACTAATATAATAAATATTACATTTATTATTATATTTTTAATAATCCTTTTATCCTTTAATTTCTTTATATGGAATAATACATATATTGCACAGAAAAATGCCATATAAAAAGTAGTAACAGTATGTGTTAATATTAATCCAATTGTTCCTATTGCTATGTAATAATGCTTTTTTCCATCTTGATCGAATAAGCTATACACACCAATAAATAGAATTGGTATAAATATAAAAGAAGCAAATTCTCCAATTGCAAATCTTTTATAAACATCGCTTAATTTATAAGGAGCTATTAAATATATAATGCTTGAAAATACTGCTATAGCTCTATTTTTAGTAACTTGATATACAAATTTATACATAGTTACTCCAGATAAAACTATACATATGCCTGCAAATATTTTCAATGCCATTGTATAAGTAGGTGTAAATAATTTTATTAATAGAGGAATATATGTTACTAATGGATTATAAAATAAGTTCATTGCATACCCTCCACCACTACAAAAATATGGTGCTACTATAGGTGGAATTTCTCCAATTTTTAATGCATTATTCGTACCTACTAAACGTAATAAGTGTAGGAAACCATCATGTGTATCTCGAATTTGAATTTTTGCTAACGGCATACTTAATATTATTCCAACTATAATTATTATTGCATAATGTATCCATTTATTTTTCTTTATTTGATTAATTACCTTATATATCACTTCTTTCATTTGTATAACTCCTATCTTTATATTTTCTGTTATTTTTGATTTATTATAACATTACTTTTTTGGCTTGAAAATATCTTTTAAGTAAAATAATAAAAAAAACACAGTATAAATACTGTGCAATTTTTATTACTTAATATTTTAGTCTTCTTTTTTTGCTATTATTTCTTTTCCGTTATAGTATCCACAATTAGAGCAAACTCTATGTTGCATTACCATTTCATGGCAATGTGGGCATTCTACTAAATTTTTATTTTCTAATTTCCATGTTGATCTTTTTAAGCCTGTTCTTGCTTTTGACCATCTTCTTTTTGGTTGTGCCATTTTTATTCCCCCCTCGCAAATTTATCTTTATGTATCTATTTTACATAGTTTTCTCTTTTTTAAGTACCATAAAATTATACTAATTTTTTTATATTTTGTCAATACATAGATAAAAAAATTATTAATAAATTCCAATACATGGTATATTTTTTCATTTATGAATCGGTATTTCTTGTTATCTCTCTTTCTTTTTGTAATAGTACTTTCATTCTACTTTTAGCATCCACTTTGCTTGTATGCTCAAAATTTTCAAATCTATTTGGATTAGTATCATATACTAATTTTATATTAGGCATACATTTCTTTTTTGAAAACATATTTGAAAACAAAGAAGATATTTTACCTTTTATTTTATCAAAAACTGTTTCTTCTACTTTCATTAAGGCAACTATTTTTCTTTCTGAAAATACTTTTAATCCATTATTATCCGTAACTACATAATATTCATCATATTGTTCCATTTGAGCTACGTTTCCATCTTCTAATTTACCACAAATAGCCTCAACCATATCCTGTCTACTAAATTTTCTTGGTTCATATTTTATAACTTTTTCAGGATTATTTTCATTTACACCAAACAAGCACACAAATTTATTATCATATGTACAAATTTTATCTATATAATTTTCTATTTCTTCAAAGTGAGAACCAATAGTAGTTATTTCTAATTTTTCAATTTCGAAATTTTCAAGTTTTACTAAGTCTGGACATACTACTTCTAATAAGATTTTTGATCTTATTTTATCAAATTTCGCATCACAAAAAATCTTATCTTCTAAAGAGTTTTCAATATATTTCAAATAATTATTATCAACTTTGTCTTCTGAAACAGCCTTTTTTACGTTTTTATGTAATTCTACTGCATCTGACATTTTCTTTATTTTAGATAAAATATTGTCAAATTCCTCTTTTCTAGCTTTTCTTATAAATTCTTCACTATTTAATTCTACATCCTTAGTTTTTGTGTCTTTTTCTTCGTTCATTTTTCCACCCTTTTAATTAAATTGTTTTATTATTATAGCACTAAACATATAAAAAATGTGTTACTATTTATTTACTTTTATATTACAATTATATTACATTATTTGACACTATTATAAAAATTAGTAGTTTTATTTTTCTCTTCTATTAGTTTATTTTCAATGTCTTCATTTTTATTAAAAACAATCTCATTATAAACTTTTTTTAAGTTTTTCTTCTTTATAACAGGATTTATTCCCTGTTCACTTACTTGTTTAAATATTTCTTTAGCAAATTTATTTATTTTTGGATTTACTCTCTTTTTACTTTCTACTTTTGTCCAATATTCTAATTGTGTACTATTGGTCCATTTCTTTCCATTGTAGACTTTTCCTGCCGCTAGGTTATCACATATCATCTCTACAGCATATTTATATGGCATTACTGGTGTTTTTTCTTCAGTTGCATAATCATACCAATATTCATGATGATGCTTATTTCTACCTTTATGATGAAGCCATGCTTTTGAGTATCCATTTATTTTTCTACACGCGTGTATTGGACTAAACTTTCCTGTGTAGTATTTAGCGGATTCCCAAAATTCTGTTGGACTATATTTTGACCAATCATGCATAAATCCTCTCCATGGTTCTCCTGCCTTACAGCATAGTTTAAATACTATCCATTTATGTTTTGTTATTGTTCCAAAATGTTTTATTGCATTTATTAATATCACTTCTATCTCCCCTTATCTATTGCTTTTTTATTATATAACATTTCTCTTTTTTGTCAAGAATTCCATATAGGACATTTGGGGACGGGTCAGTTTTGTCCTTAGTTGAGGAGCAAAAGAAGCATGATTACCATTTTTAGACATTTCAGAAAATTCTTCATGCCTCGTCTTTGTTCAACCGCCAAATTTTATTACATAAAATTTGTGTGGAATGTTTAGCGAAGCTTTTTATATTCTAGGGAAGTTTGGAGAACATTCCTAGAATATAAAAAAATCGCTTACTTTAAAGTAAACGATTTTTGTAATTTCTATCTGTTAGGATTTTTTATTGCAGCTTGTGCAGCAGCTAATCTTGCGATTGGAACTCTAAATGGTGAGCATGATACATATGTTAATCCAACATTATGGCAGAATTCTACACTTGATGGGTCTCCACCATGTTCTCCACATATTCCTAATTTAATATTTGGTCTTACTGATTTTCCTTTTTCAGCAGCCATTTTTACTAATTGTCCAACACCAACTTGATCAAGTCTTGCAAATGGATCTTGTTCATAAATTTTGTTTGCATAGTAAGCTCCTAGGAATTTTCCAGCGTCATCTCTTGAGAAACCAAATGTCATTTGTGTTAAGTCATTTGTTCCAAATGAGAAGAATTCAGCTTCTTTAGCAATTTGATCAGCTGTTAATGCTGCTCTTGGTATTTCAATCATTGTACCAATATGGTATTCCATATTAGAACCTTTTTCTTTCTTAACTAATTCAGCTGTTTCAACAACTATATTTTTAACAAATTTTAATTCTTTTACTTCTCCAACTAATGGAATCATAATTTCAGGAACTATATCGTATCCTTCTTCTTCTTTTACTTCAATAGCAGCTTCCATTAATGCTCTAGTTTGCATTTTAGCTATTTCTGGATAAGTTACAGCTAGACGGCATCCTCTATGACCCATCATTGGGTTAAATTCATGTAATTCCGCACATTTAGCAGTTAAGTGTTCTACAGTAACTCCCATATCTTTAGCTAATGCTGCAATATCAGCTTCTTCTTTTGGTAAGAATTCATGTAGAGGTGGATCTAAATAACGTACTGTCATTGGTAATCCTTTTAATTCTTTGTACATAGCTTTGAAGTCACCTTTTTGGAAAGGAATTAATAAAGCTAATGCTTTTTCTCTTTCTTCAACTGTTTCAGATAATATCATTTTTCTGATAGCAAAGATTCTTTCTTCATCAAAGAACATATGCTCTGTTCTACATAATCCAATACCTTCAGCTCCTAATTCGATAGCTTTTTTAGTATCTCTTGGTGTATCTGCGTTAGTTCTAACACCTAATTTTCTATATTTGTCTGCCCATTCCATAACACGACCAAATTCACCAGCGATTGTAGCATCAACTGTTGGAATTGCTCCGTCATAGATGTTTCCTGTTGTTCCATCTATTGAGATTATATCTCCTTCATGATATGTTTTTCCAGCTAATGTGAATTGTTTGTTTTCTTCATCCATTACGATGTCTCCACATCCTGAAACACAACATGTACCCATACCACGAGCAACAACTGCAGCGTGTGATGTCATACCACCACGTACTGTTAGGATACCTTGTGCAGCTTTCATACCTGTAATATCTTCTGGTGAAGTTTCAAGTCTTACTAATACAACTTTTTCACCTTTTCCACCGATACCTTGAGCTTCGGCATCTTCAGCTGTGAATACTATTTTACCACAAGCAGCTCCAGGAGAAGCACCTAAACCTCTTCCAGCAACTTTGGCTTCTTTTAAAGCTTTTGTATTAAATTGTGGGTGTAATAATGTATCTAAGTTACGAGGATCTATCATTAATACAGCTTCTTGTTCTGTACGCATTCCTTCGTCAACTAAATCACAAGCTATTTTTAAAGCAGCTTGAGCTGTTCTTTTACCATTTCTTGTTTGTAACATGTATAATTTACCATGTTCAACAGTAAATTCCATATCTTGCATATCACGATAGTGATTTTCAAGTGTTTGGCATACTTTTTTGAATTCTTCGAATGCTTCTGGGAATTTGTTAGCCATTTCTGTAATTTTCATAGGTGTACGAACACCAGCAACAACGTCTTCACCTTGTGCATTTGTTAAGAATTCTCCAAATAAGCCTTTTTCTCCTGTAGCTGGGTCACGAGTAAATGCAACACCAGTACCACAGTCGTCTCCCATGTTACCAAATGCCATAGATTGAACGTTAACAGCTGTTCCCCAAGAATAAGGAATATCGTTATCTCTTCTGTAAACATTAGCACGTGGGTTATCCCATGATCTGAATACAGCTTTTATAGCTCCCATTAATTGTTCTTTTGGATCGTTTGGGAAATCTTGTCCTATTTTTGATTTATACTCTGCTTTGAATTGGTTTGCTAATTCTTTTAAATCGTTAGCATCAAGTTCTATATCTTGTTTAACACCTTTCTTAGCTTTCATTTCATCGATAAGTTGTTCAAAGTATTTTTTACCAACTTCCATAACAACATCTGAATACATTTGAATAAATCTACGATAGCAATCCCATGCCCAACGTGGATTGTTTGATTTTTCTGCTATTACATTAACAACATCTTCGTTTAAACCTAAGTTTAATATTGTATCCATCATACCAGGCATTGATGCTCTAGCTCCTGATCTTACAGAAACTAATAATGGATTTTCTTTATCTCCAAATTTTTTTCCTGTAATTTCTTCCATTTTGCCAATGTACTCATTAATTTGTTTTTGAATTTCTTCATTAATTTCTCTACCATCTTCATAGTATTTTGTACATGCTTCAGTAGTAATTGTAAAACCTTGAGGAACTGGTAAACCTAAGTTAGTCATTTCTGCTAAGTTAGCTCCTTTACCTCCTAAAAGTTCACGCATGTCTGCATTTCCTTCGCTAAAAAGGTATACATATTTTTGACTCATAAAAAAACCTCCTTGTTTTCTACATTGTCTTAACTATATAAAATTTGTTAAAACTTTTACTTTATGATTGTCCTAGAATACTTTCCCCAGAACAAACTTATTATATACATAAATTGCTTAATTGTAAAGGGTTTTTGGCAATTTTTTTAATGTTTTTATTGACTTTATTTCTCTCTCGATGTATAATTTACATAAATCATATAAAGGAGGCTTTACTATATGGCAAGAAAATCTTCACAGGCGCGGTTGACAATTCCCAAAGATATTTGGGATGTAGCAAAATTTGATGAGTGCGATAATAAAAGCTTTGGCTTTTTTATATCAAATGATTCAAGAGTTGTTATAACAAATAATATGGTTGGTAAAAAATTGAATTATGAATTTTTAGGCAAATGTTCTTTTGACGAAAAGCACCGGATTTTTATACCAAAGAATGTAGATTTTTATTTAGGACCAGGTGATATTTATTATTTTACTTGTTATCTAAATAATATAATCTATATTTACAAAACCAGCAACAATTCTTTGTCAAAGCTTCAAAACTATCACTTAAATCTTTTAATTGATAGTTTTGAAAGGTAAAGCAAAAGGGTAATTTCAAATTGAAATTACCCTTTTCCCATGTTATAGGAAAGCTCTTCAAATTTTCCTATAATATAAAAAGTTTCGTTACATTCCACACAAATTTTATTTTATAAAATTTGGCGGTCGAACAAAGACGAGGTATGATTAATGTTTAAAAATATTAATCATACCTCTTTTGTTCTACAATTATTTAAAACTCCATTTTACCTTCTAGCCAAGTTGGTAGTTCATCTATTTTTACTCTTACTTGTTCCATTGTGTCTCTATCACGAATTGTTACAGATTCATCTTCTAAAGTGTCAAAATCTATTGTTACACAATATGGTGTTCCTATTTCGTCTTCTCTTCTATAACGTTTTCCTATTGAGCCTGCTTCGTCATAGTCACACATAAATTTCTTTGATAGTTTTGTATATACTTCATCTGCTTTTCCACTTAGTTTTTTAGAAAGTGGAAGTACTGCAACTTTATATGGTGCTAACACTGGGTGTAAATGAAGTACTGTTCTTGTATCTCCTTCTGCTATTTCTTGTTCTTCATATGCATTGCACATCATTGCTAAGAATATTCTATCTACACCAACTGCTGGTTCTACGCAATATGGTATATATCTTTCATTTGTTTCTGGGTCTAAATATGTTAAGTCTTCTTTAGAAGCTTCCATATGTCTTGATAGGTCATAATCAGTTCTATCTGCTATTCCCCATAATTCTCCCCATCCAAATGGAAATAAGAATTCTATGTCAGTTGTTCCTTTACTATAAAATGATAATTCTTCTTTAGAGTGTTCTCTCATACGTAAGTTTTCTTCTTTCATTCCTAAACTTACAAGCCAATTTTTGCAGAAGTTTTTCCAATATTCATACCATTCTAAATCTGTTCCTGGTTTGCAGAAAAATTCAAGTTCCATTTGTTCAAATTCTCTTGTTCTGAATATAAAGTTTCCTGGCGTTATTTCATTTCTAAAAGAACGTCCCATTTGACCAATTCCCATTGGCATTCTTCTTCTTGTTGTTCTTAATACATTTTTAAAATCTACAAACATACCTTGTGCTGTTTCTGGTCTTAAATATACTTCAGATTTTGCATCTTCTGTAACTCCCATAAATGTTTTAAACATTAAGTTGAATTTTCTTATATCTGTAAAATCTTGTTTTCCACAATTAGGACATGGTATATTGTTTTCTTTAATATACTCAACTAATTGCTCATTTGTCCATCCATCTAAACCAGAAATATCTTTACCTTGAGCAAATCCCCATTCTTCTATTAATTTATCTGCTCTATGTCTTGTTTTACAAGCTTTACAGTCTATTAATGGATCTGAAAATCCCCCAACGTGCCCTGTTGTAACCCATACTTGTGGATTCATCATAATTGCTGCATCAATTCCTACATTGTGTTTATTTTGAATTATAAATTTTTTCCACCATGCATCTTTAATATTTTTTTTAAGTTCTGTACCTAGTGGACCATAATCCCAAGAATTTGCTAAACCTCCATAAATTTCTGACCCTGGATATACAAACCCTCTATTTTTGCATAAAGCTACTATTTTGTCCATTGTTAATTCGTTCATAATCTTCTCTCCTATTCTAACTGTTTTTGGGGACGGAGCAAAAAACAGTTTCTTTATCTATTTTAGCAACTTGATCTAATAAAGTCAATGATTTTTATATTTTTTATTTATCCTATAAAACCTGTTTTTCTATTTTGTGTTATGTCATCCGTTTTTGTAGCATAATTACAAAAAATAATATATGTGGATATTGTGGATAACTCTGTTGATAAACTATTTTCAACGGTTTTGAGCTTTGCTTTTTTTGTGAATATTTTTTAGACTATTTTTTATGAAAACTATTTTTATTTGTATAAGTATTATGGTTACTTTTTATTGTGTTTATCATATTTTTAATTGTTTGTATTTTGCTTTTCTATATAGTTCCATGAATCTCTACACATTTGTTCTAAACTTTTCTTTGCTTCCCAATTTAACTCTTCTTTAGCTTTTTTAGGACTTGAATAACATGTTGCAATATCTCCTTCTCTTCTTGGAGCTATTTTATATTTTACATTTTTACCAGTTGATTTTTCAAATGCATTTACCATGTCTAATACACTATATCCTATTCCTGTTCCTAAATTATATATAAATAATCCTTGTTTTTCTTTGTCTAATTTTTTCAACGCTTTTATATGTCCTTTTGCTAAATCTACAACATGTATATAATCTCTTACTCCTGTTCCATCTGGTGTATTGTAATCATTTCCAAACACTGATAATTCTGGTAATATTCCTGCTGCTACTCTAACTACATATGGCATAAGATTGTTTGGAATGCCTTGTGGTTCTTCTCCTATTAATCCACTTTCATGTGCTCCTACAGGATTAAAATACCTTAATATTGCAATATCCCATGAATTATCTGAAGCATATATATCCTTTAATATTTGTTCTATAAATAGCTTTGTTGTTCCATATGGATTTGTAGTTCCACCTATTTTACAGTCTTCTGTAATAGGTGTTTTTTCTGGTTCTCCATAAACTGTTGCTGAAGAACTAAATACAAATTTCTTTACATTATATTTTTTCATTGTGTCCAATAATACAAGTGCTCCTGAAATATTATTTGTATAATATTCTATGGGTTTCTTTACAGATTCACCTACTGCTTTATAACCAGCAAAGTTCATTACCGCTTCTATATTTTTATTTTCTTCAAATACTTTTTCTAAAGCTTTTCTATCTAAATAATCTATTTCATAAAATTTAAAATCTTTATTTGTAATCTTTCTTATAGCTTCTAATACACTTGGCTTGCTATTTGAAAAGTTATCTATAATTATAACTTCTTTTCCTTCATTTAAAAGTTCTACTACTGTGTGGCTTCCTATATATCCTGCTCCACCTGTTACTAATATTGACATATTAAATTCCATTCCTTTCTTATTTGCATTTTAAATGCTAATATAATTGCTAAAATCCTATATCTTAACTATTATTTCTTATCTTACTTTTCATATATGCTTTTATAAATTTTATAATCTCTCATAATTTTTCTTACGTAATTATTTGTTTCTTTATATGGAATATTTTCTATATTTGATCCATCTTTTTCTATTATTCCTTCTTCAATCCAATTATCCACATTTCCCATTCCTGCATTGTAAGCTGCAAGCGCAAGTTGTTCATTTCCTTCATAGTGTTTTAAAAGAGTTGCATAATAAGTAGTTCCTATTTTTATATTTGTTTCCGGATTATATAAAGACTCCTTTACTATTACTTTTTCTCCCAACTGATTTGCCATCTCCACTGCTGTGGACTCCATAAGTTGCATTAAGCCTAATGCCCCACTTGAAGATTTTATATTCCTATTAAATTTACTTTCTACTTTAATTATTGCAAATGTCATAAATGGATCTATATTATTTTCTTCTGAATATTTATATACATATTCTTCGTAATCTTTTACATAGATTTTCTTTAGTACTATATTTTGTACTTTTAAGGCCCCAAAAAGAAAGAAAATAAGAACTATTATAATAAGTGATATTATTAACCATTTTTTCTTTGAATTTGTCAAACTATTCTCTCCTTACTTTTTTATTCGACTTTTAGATCGAAGTTCTTTTATACAATAGAAAAGAATAACTTTCCTATTGTATAAAAGATATTATCTTACTTTACAAAAAGTGTCAATTAAAGAGCTCTCTTTATTGACATTTCTATTTTGTAATATTATGTAAAGGACAAAAGTGACCCGTCCCCAAATGTCCTTTGAATTATTTGCAATCATACCAATTTGTAGCTTCTGAAACTTCTACAACTAATGGTACAGATAGTTTAGCAGCATTTTCCATACATTCTTTAAGTATTTCTTTTGCCTTTTCTTTATATTCTATTTTTGTTTCTAAAATTAATTCATCATGTACTTGCAATATAATATTTGTTTCTATATTTGTTTCTTCTAACTTTTTGTTTAAGTTGACCATTGCTATTTTCATTATATCTGCTGCAGTTCCTTGTATTGGTGTGTTCATTGCTGCTCTTTTACCAAATTCACGAACCATATAATTGTTAGATTTTAGTTCTGGTATATATCTTCTTCTATTGAATAGGGTCTCTACATAACCTTTTTCTTTGGCTTCTTCTACTACTTCTTCCATAAATTTATTTATACCATTATACTTTTCTAAGTATTGTTCAATATATTCTTTTGCCTTTTTTCTTGAAATTCCTAATTGTTGTGCTAAACCGAAATCTGATATTCCATATACTATGCCGAAATTAACTGCTTTAGCACTTGAACGTTGTTCTTTTGTAACCTGTTCTATTGGAATATTAAGTACTTTAGATGCTGCTTGTTTGTGTATATCTTCTCCGTCTTTGAATGCTTGTAACATATGTTCATCTTGTGAAATATGAGCTAATACTCTTAATTCAATTTGTGAATAGTCTGCATCTATAAAAAGATAGCCTTTTCTTGGTTTAAATACTTTTCTTAATCTTTTTCCAAGTTCTATTCTGGTAGGTATATTTTGTAAATTTGGTTCTGTACTGCTAATTCTGCCTGTTGCCGTTACTGTTTGGTGGAAGAATGAGTGTATGCGTTTAGTGTTTTCATTTATATATGGAAGCATTCCTTCTACATATGTAGAATTTAATTTTGTAAGACCTCTGTACTCTAATATTTTATTTACAATAGGATGCTCATTTTTTATTTTTTCTAACGCATCTACATCTGTGGAATAGCCTTTTTTAGTCTTTTTTGAACTTGTTAATTTAAGCTTTTCAAATAAAATATTTCCTAATTGTATTGTTGAATTTATATTAAATTCTTCTTCTGCTAGTTCGTATATTTCCTTTGTTAATTCTTCTAATTGTTTTTTTATTTCATTTCCAAATGATATTAATTCTTCTTTGTCTAAATACATTCCATTGTATTGCATTTTTGCTAACACTTCTACTAATGGCATTTCTATATTTTTGAATAAATTTATTTCATTGTGTTTTTCTAGCTCTTTAATCAATATTTCTTGCAATTTTCCTATATTATGTGTGTAAAAAGCATTTGTTTGAATAGTTGCCTTTTGTTCATCTTTCAAAGTATTTGTTTCAAATAAATTCATTTGTTTATTTGAATTAGTATCTATTCCATTTTTTTGTAAATATTCTTCTACATCTAATTCTAAATATTGATTTATTAAACTGTTTAGTTCATATTTATTAGTTGTAGGGCTTAGCAAATAAGCTGCAATTTCTATATCAAAGAAGATATTTTTCATTGTTATATTGTTTTCCCTTAGAAGTACATAATCTTCTCCTAATTTGTAGCCTATTTTTTGTATATTTTCATCTTCAAAAATTTCTTTAAGTTTTTCAAGTTCTTCTTTATTTTTTATAGTAATATAATATACTTTCTCATTATAAAGTATACTTATTCCATTAACTCTTTTTTTAATTATATTCTTTGAAGTTTTGTCTTCATTTTTATTAAAATAATAGATTAATATTTTATTTTGTTTTATATTATCTAAAAGCTTGCTACATTCTTTTGAATTAATTTCAAGCTCTGTTACTTCAATTTTTTCTTCTTTGCTTTCAGTTATATTTAATTTTGCCCCATTTTCTTTTAGATTAAAGCGTTCTATATATCTATTAAATTTAAGTGATTTAAAATCTTCATATACTTTTTCGTTATCCCATTCTTTTACTTTTAAATCTTCTATTTTTTCTTCTATTGGAACTTGTAAATTTATTGTTCCTAATGTTTTTGAAAGAAAAGCTAAATCCTTATTTTCAATTATTTTCTCTCTAGTTTTACCTTTTATTGTTTCTGCTTTTCCATTCTCCAATTCTTTATATATATTTTCTATAGTTCCATATGTTTGAATTAAAGAAAGAGCTGTTTTTTCACCTATTCCTGGAACTCCTGGAATATTGTCTGATGCATCTCCTTGAAGTCCTTTTACTTCTATTAGTTGTATTGGTTCTAGTCCATAAACTTCTTTTATTTTATTTCTATCAAAATCTTCTACTTCTGTTTTTCCCATTTTTGTTCTTGGAATTCTAACACAAATATTGTCTGAAGTTAATTGGAATGTGTCCCTATCTCCTGAAAGAATTGTTACATTTATTCCTTCTTTTTCTGCTCTTTTTGAAAGAGTACCTAAAACATCATCTGCTTCATAGCCTTCTTTTTCTATAATTGTAATGTTCATATCTCTTAAAATATCTTTAATTATGGGCATTTGCATAGCTAACTCATCTGGCATGCCATGGCGATTTGCTTTATAACCTTCGTACATTTTATGTCTTGCTGTTGGGGCTTTTAAATCAAATGACACTGCTAAATATTCAGGCTTTAAATCTTCTATTATTTTAAATAAAATTGCTAAAAATCCATATACCGCATTTGTATAAGTTCCATCTTCTGTTGTTAGCATTTTAGAACCCATAATACCATAAAATGAACGATTCATTATACTATTTCCATCTATTACAACTAGTCTACTCAAAGTTTTTCCTCCTTAGAAATAACTAATATTTGTTACTCAATTATATTATTTTCTTTATTTTACTATTTAAACATTAAAAAAGCAATATAATGTTTATAAACAACAAAATGAAAATATAAAAACTATTATATTTTCATTTTGTTACTAATTATAATTTGTATTTTTTTATAATAAACTATAAGTTTATTAGCTTTTCTATTTGTTCTTATTTAAAATTTTGTCTAATTCTTTAAATCTTTTTATTTTTTGTGTTGTTGTTTTTTCTAGTGGTTCTTTTGTTAATATAAGTTCTTTTATTCTTTTAAATACTGATAAGTTTTTATTTATTTCTTTAATGTCTTCCCATACTGCTTCTTCATATTCTTTTTCTGTCTTTTCTCCAAATTTTTCTTTTATTGCTTCTTCGTCGTATACTATTTTTATTCCAAGTGCTAGTTCATTTTTAGAATTTTCTCTTGGAAATAAAATGCTTTCTTGTACATATGGTAATCTATTTACCAAAAATTCAATATCTGATGGATAAACATTTTCTCCATTTTTTAGTACTATAACTTCTTTTTTTCTTCCTGTAATATACAAGAATCCGTCTTTATCAAAGTAACCTAAATCTCCTGTTTTAAGCCATCCATTTTGTAATGCTTCACTTGTTGCTTTTTCATTTTCATAATATCCAAGCATAACATTTGGACCTTTTGCAACTATTTCTCCAACTCTTGTTTCTATATTTTCAAAATCTGTATCTAATATATCCGTATTTATTATTTCATTTCCATCTTCGTCTATTAATTTTATTTGAACATTGTATGGATTTCTTCCAACACTTCCCGGTCTTTTTTGTTTATCTGTTTCTGCTGCAATTAATGGTGATGTTTCTGTTAAGCCATACCCCTGAACTGATGCTATTCCAAATGTGTTATATCCATCTATTACATGTTTATTCATTGCTGCAGCACCAAAGTATAATACACGAACTTTCCCACCTAATTGATTAATAACTGATTTAAACAATTTTCTTCTAATATCAATATGTAAATGTTGATATAAAAAATTTGAGAATTTTCCCATTTTATTTACTAATTCAGTTTTTCCTTGTTTTTCAATTCCTGCTTCTATTTTTTTATACATAGTTTCTAAAACTAAAGGAACGGCTACTATTATACTAACTTTATACTCTTCTAGGTTTTTAGCTATGTATTTTATTCCATCGCAAAATGCTACTGTTACGCCACTATAAAATCCATATAAAAATGTGATTGTACACTCAAATGTATGGTGTAATGGTAAAAATGATAATATTACATCATTTGGATACATTTTTGCCATTTTAGCCATAGCCTCTACATTTGAACATATATTTTTTTGTGAAAGCATTACACCTTTTGCTTGAGATGTAGTACCAGATGTAAACAATAATGCGCTCATTTTTTCATTATCTATTTTTATCTTTTCATAACTGTTATTACCATTTTTTATTAATTCTTTTCCTTCATTTACTAATTCATGGAATGATAGTTCTCCGTCTTTTTGTTTTTCCAAATCCATATTTATATATGTTTTTAAATTACTAACATTTTCTTCTTTAATCTTATTAAATACTTCTACAAATTTATTTTCATATACTACTGCATCTGCTTTGCTTATTTTTATTAAATTTTCTATTTCTCCCTCTGGAAGTGCCTTATCTAATGGCACTATTACCATATTTCCTGTTGTTGCAGCTAAATATGTTACGCACCATTCATATCTATTGTTTCCTATTACAACTATTTTTTTATTCTCTAATCCCATATTTAATAAAGCTGTTGAGAAAGCTACTATTTCTTCTTTTATTTCTTTATATGTTTTTTCTACTAAGTATTCATTTTCCTTTTTGAAATTCTTTTTAAATTTGTATGCTATATTATTTGGATAATGTTCTACTGTATAGTCTATTAACTCTCTAAAATCTTTTATTTCATGTATTTTATGAAGTTCGTTATTAAATTTCATTTTGAAATTCCTCCTATCATTTTTATATGCAAATTATATAAAAACTTTAAATAAAAAGCAATAAATTTGACCAGTTATTCTGTTTACAGAATTTTGAAGTCATAAATTCTCCTTTGCTTTATATATTTATTTTATCTTTCTTTATTTGCTTACTATATCTTTCTTCTTCTGAAAATATACAGCCACAATATTTTTGCATATAAAGTCCTAGGTCATGAGCCTTTTGGTGCCCCTCCCAGAAACCAACTCTAAAATCTCTATATAAAAATTCTATCCCAAATTCTTCGCTTAAACTCTCCATATATTCTTTTATAAAATCATGTTTTTGATATATGCTATAAAGTAATGTTGTAGATACTGCATCATAGCCATGTTCTTTTGCATATTCAAATGTTTTTCTTAATCGTACTGGATAACAATAGTTTGTACACCTATTTTTTAAATCTCCTACTACATTTTTGCAAAACTCATCTAAGCCATATTCCTCTTCGAATATGGCTTGTACATTTATAGATTTAGTATATTCTTTTAAACAATCTCTTCTTGACTTATATTCCGTATATGGATGTATGTTTGGATTGTACCAAAATATTGTTGGTTCTATTCCTTCATTTCTCAATGTATCTATACAATATACACTACATGGCGCACAACAAGTATGTAATAGTAATTTCATATTTTATTCCTTTCTAACTCTGCCTAAAAATGCACAAAGTTATGAAAATTCATTCTTTTTAAATTAGTCCTATAATTTTTTAGTCACTTTCGTAATTAACACCAATATGTTTATATGCAGGTTCAAGTGGTATTCTACCTCTTGGTGTTCTTGCTATAAACCCTATTTGAATTAGGTATGGTTCATATACATCTTCTACAGTTTCTATTTCTTCTCCAATAGTTGTAGCAAGTGTATCTATTCCTACAGGCCTTCCTTTATATGTTAAAATCATAGTTTCTAGTAGTTTTCTATCTATTTCATCTAATCCCAATTCATCTATTTCCAATTGATTTAATGCTAATTTCGTGATTTTTAAGTCTATATAACCATTTCCAACTACCAATGCATAATCTCTTACTCTTTTTAATAGTCTATTTGCAATTCTTGGTGTTCCACGAGAACGTCTTGCTATTTCCATGCAAGATATATCATCCACTTTTATATTTAGTATTTCAGCTGAACGTTTTACTATTTTGCTTAAGTTTTCTATACTATATAATTCTAATCTATGTATTATTCCAAATCTATCTCTTAAAGGTGTTGTAAGTGACCCTACTCTTGTTGTTGCTCCTATTAAAGTAAACTTTGGTAAATCTATTCTTATAGATTTTGCTTCTGGTCCTTTGCCTATAATTATATCTAATGTGTAATCTTCCAATGCTGGATATAATATTTCTTCTACAGATTTGTTTAAACGATGTATTTCATCTATAAATAAAACATCAAATTCATTTAATCCTGTTAAAAGTGCTGCTAAATCTCCTGGTTTTTCTATAGCAGGTCCTGATGTTATTTTTATATTTGAATTCATTTCATTTGAAATAATATTTGCAAGTGTAGTTTTTCCAAGTCCAGGAGGGCCATATAATAAAACATGATCAAGAGGCTCACCTCTTTTTTTAGCAGCCTCTATATATATTTTCATATTTTCTTTTACTTTATCTTGCCCTATATAGTCCTTTAATTTTTGAGGTCTTAATGTGTTTTCCATTTTCTCCTCTTGTACATCTTCAAGTTCTGGACGAATTAGTCTATTATCTTCTTCCATTTTTAAATTAATTTCCTTTCTCGTACCCAAGTAAAGTTAATTTATTCTACCATTTTTTAACAAATTAAAACAAGTAGTATACGGTATTTTATTCATTAGTTTCTTTTATTCCATTATACTCATTTACAAAATACAAAGGTCTATTTTTAGTTTCATTAAATATTCTTCCTAAATATTCTCCTATAATGCCAAACAATAAAATTTGTATTCCTGAGAAGAATAATATAAGTAATATTATTGCTTGGTATGCTTGTACAAATGTTGATGTAACTATACATTTTACTATTACATAAATAACATATATAAATAATACCATAAATGTTGGTATACTTAAATATGTTGAAATTCTAAGTGGTGATGTTGTAAATGATGTTATTCCATCTATTGCTAAGTCTATTAGTTTTTTATAATTCCACTTTGTAGTACCTGCAATACGTGGATCTCTGTCGTACATAACTTCTTTTTTGTTGTAGCCTATCCAGCTAAACATACTTTTTGAACATCTTTGTGATTCTCTTAATTTTCTTAATGCATTTACGCATCTTCTATCTAATAGTCTAAAGTCTCCTGTGTCTTTTTGAATAGGGACTTTTGTTAGACTTTGAAGTACTCTATAGTACATTTTTGAAGTAAATTTTTTAAGCCATGTTTCGCCTTTTCTGCTACTTCTTCTTGCATATACGTCATCATAGCCTTCTTCCCAGTATTTAATTAATTCTGGAATTAGTTCTGGTGGATCTTGAAGGTCTGCATCCATAAATATAACACAGTCTCCATCTGCATAGTCTAGTCCTGCTATCATAGCGATTTCTTTTCCAAAATTTCTAGAAAAATCTACATAGCATATTCTGTTATCTTTTTCTCTTAATTCTTTTATTATTTGTATTGTTTTATCTTTGCTTCCGTCATTTACAAATAAAACTTCAAATTCATAATTTTTAATTTCATCCATTAATTTTTTTAATCTTTCGTATAGCATTGGTAGTGATTCTTCTTCGTTGTATGCTGGTATAATTATACTAATTTTCTTCATTTTTTATTTCATTCCTCCATTACGGTATAAATCTATTTTGAAAAGATTAAGTTTTCATGTTAGACATACTATAAATTTATTTTTTTAAACTAGCATTATTATATATTTTTTTGCCATTTTATGCAACAAAAAAAGCAAAATTTTATTTATATTTTGCCTTTTTAAAACATATTTATTTTAAGTATTCTGGATGTTTTACATACCAGTCTATAGTTTTTACTATTCCATCTTCAAATTTTGTTTTTGGAAGCCATCCAAGTTCTGTACTTATTTTTGTAGGATCTATTGCATAACGCCAGTCATGCCCTTTTCTGTCTTCTACATATGTAATTAGAGTTTCTGGTTTTCCCAATTGTTTTAATATTAATTTAACAATTTCTATATTTTGTTTTTCGTTGTGTCCACCAATATTGTATCTTTCGCCATTTCTTCCTTTATGGAATACTAAATCTATTGCTTCACAATGGTCTTCTACATATAACCAATCTCTAATGTTTTTACCTGTTCCATACACTGGTAGTGGTTCATTGTTTAATGCTAATTTAATCATATGTGGTATTAATTTTTCATTATGTTGATATGGTCCGTAATTGTTTGAACAATTTGTAATATTTACATTCATTTTGAATGTTTCGTGATATGCTTTTACTAATAAATCTGAACTTGCTTTAGATGCTGAATATGGACTACTTGGTTTTATTGGTGATGTTTCTGTAAAATATCCTTCGTCTCCTAATGCTCCATATACTTCATCTGTTGAAATATGCATAAATTTATTTGGTGAACCTTCTCCCCATTTTCTTTTTGCAACTTCTAATAATGTATGTGTTCCTAATACATTAGTTTGTGTAAATATAAATGGTGTTTTTATACTGTTGTCTACATGACTTTCTGCTGCAAAATGAATTACACCATTTATATCATATTTTTCAAATATTTCTGTCATTCTTTCAAAGTCACATATATCTGCTTGTTCAAAATCTATTTTGTCTATTACATTTTTTAAATTTTCCATATTTCCTGCATATGTTAATTTATCTACTACTACAATATGATATTCTGGGTATTTATTTACAAAATACTCTGCAAAATTCGCTCCTATAAAACCTGCAGCTCCTGTTACTAATATATTTTTCATTTTAAATTCTCCTTTACTCATTTATTTTTTCTAATTTTATTGTTTGATTTTCAGTATTTACTTTGTATAATGTATTTTCTTTAATTGTTTCTCCTTCATCTAAATACTGTTTTGTTGTATATTCCAAATAACTATCTGAATATACAATATAAATATAATTATAATTTTTAATTATGTCCTCCATTGAACCTTCGCTTTGGTCTATTTTGTCCATTGCTTTATAATTTATTGGATATACATAATATCTAATTATTAAATTTTCTAATCTTTCTACATCTGTTTTTTGGCAAACTCCTAATATTTTGTCGTTATTATTAACATGTTGATTTATAAATTCTGCATTTTCATACGATTTACTTAAATAGCTTTCATTACTTATATTATATATTCCAGATGTTACTGTAGCATTTGCTATTTGATATATTGGTGTTATTGCAAATATAATCACTGTTACAATAATATATGGAAAATTGTTTTTTAATTTCTTATCTTCAAATTTCTCTAATATTACATATATTGTAAAATATAATATTCCTACCAAATATGTTCCTATATATCTTTCAAAACCATCATGATTAATCATTTCTTCTGAAGAAAATTTTGTAATATATGCTACTTGTAAAAATAATATATACAATATTAATCCAATAAATATAGATATATACATATTTTTTACATCTTTTTTTGGTATGTTTCTATCATCTTTACTATATTTATATATAAACAACGATATAATTATATATATACATATAACTCCAAGTGCACTAATATATGTCGGGGTAGTTATTTCCGTTGTTTTTTGCAATTTATATAGTAAATTTCCGTTTGATTGTGCTGCACTATAGTCATTTTGTGATATTCCAAAAATTGTTGTTATTATACTATTTGTTATATATTCTACTATGTTTTCATTGTTTTTATCTACTTCAATTTCATTATTTGAATTGGTAGCAATATTTATATAAGTATAAAACGACATATACGTTGATATTACAATTAATATACACACAAGTATTTTTTGTATCTTTTTTACTTTTATAATTTTTGTTATATTAATTTTATTTTTTATAATTTCATATAATAAGAAAGTTACAGCTATTATTCCTGCAATAACAAATCCTGTTGGTTTTGTTAAAGTTATTGTAAAAAATGAAAGCGGTATAATAATTTTTTTTACTTTTTCATTTTTTTCTAAAAAATACATCGTTGATATATAGCCTATAAATAAACCTAATAATACGTCTGGATATGTACTTTCATAAAAAATTAATAAACTAAATATTGCTGGAATACATAATATTATTATGCTTATTGCAATATTACATATTTTTTTATTGTTTGTTTTATTAAAAAATGGTATTAATAGTGAAAAACTTAAAATCCACGTTGCAAATATTTCTATTCCTTGAGAATATGTTCCTATTATTTTCATAAAATACACTTGTAAAATTGTAGGTACAGGTGGATATTGAAAGCCTATATTACTTTGTATATTAAGTTTTCCAGAATAATACATATCTTTTGCTGCATAACTCCAATATGAATATTGGTCCCAATGTATAGCTGTTCTATTTAGAGTTACTATTGTAAATATAAAATATATTGCAGTAAAAAATAGCATTCCTGGAGTGCATATTATTTGTTCCAATTGCTTTATATTCTTATTTTTTATGTACTTTATTATAGTAATTATTCCTAATACTAAATTAATTAATGCAACTAAATATATTCCTATGTTTAAAATATTTAATATTCCAAATATATATAGCCCCAGCATAGAAAACATAAGCTCTGCTATTATAGTGTTTTGAACTTTATCTTTTAATTTATCTGCAATAAATATACTTCCTAATAATATAATAAAATATAAAAATATATATTTTAATATTATCATTTGTTTTCTCCTTTTAAATTATTTATCCATAAATTTATTTTCTGCTAAGTCTTTTAAGTATTTTCCATATTCTGTTTTTTCAAGTGGTTTTGCTAACTCTAATAATTGCTCTTTTGAAATCCATTTATTTAAATATGCAATTTCATCTGGAGAACACACTTGAAGTCCTTGTCTTTTTTCTATTGTTTGTACAAAACTTGCTGTTTCTAAAAGTGCATCATGTGTTCCTGTATCAAACCATGTGGTTCCTCTACCTAGTTTTTCTACATTTAGCTTACCTTGTTTCATATATTCTTCGTTAATAGATGTTATTTCTAATTCACCTCTTGCAGATGGTTTTACATTTTTTGCAATTTCAACTACATTATTAGGGTAAAAATATAACCCTGGTACAGCATAATTTGATTTTGGAATGCTAGGCTTTTCTTCTATTGATATTGCTCTACCTTCTTCATCTATTTCTACAACACCATATGCTGTAGGGTCTTTTACTAAATATCCAAATATAGTTGCTTCTTCTCTGCTATTGGCTCTCTTTAATATTTTAGATAAACGCTCACCATAGAACATATTATCTCCTAGTATCATTGCTACATCGTCTTTTCCTATAAATTCCTCTCCTATCAAAAATGCTTCTGCAAGTCCTCTTGGTTTTTCTTGAATTTTATACTCAAAACGCATTCCCCATTTTGAACCATCGCCAAGTAATGCTTCAAATGTAACAATATCCCTTGGTGTAGATATTATTAATACATCTTTTATTCCTGCTTCCATAAGTATAGCAAGTGGATAATAAATCATTGGCTTATCATACACTGGCATAATTTGTTTTGATATTGCAAGTGTTAATGGATATAGCCTTGTTGCACTTCCCCCTGCTAATATGATTCCTTTTCTTTTTTTCATTTTTATCATTCCTTTACATTATTTTGTCGTTCTTATAATATCATTGTTTATAGCTTTTTTCAACATATCTGATTAAATTTATGTAACTTTTGCTATTTTATAGAATAGAATAAAAGAAGAATGATTAATATTTTTAGACATTTTAGAAAATTTTTTATGCTTCGTCTTTGTTCGCCTCCAAGTTTTATGTAATAAAATTTGTGTGCAATGTTTAGCAAAGCTTTTTATATTCTATGGAATTTCCTATCTCACTAAAAAAATAGTGTAATTAGTAAATTAATAATCACACTATTTTTCGTTGGTCAGATAGAATTATTTAATTAAATTTCTTTTTCTACCTTTAAATACCTTTCTAAGGCATTTTCCCATGAAGGAATAGAAATTTCTGTGTTTAAAATTTTATCTTTTGAAAGTTTTGAATTTGCTGGTCTTTTAGCAACACAAACAAATTGCTCTGAAGTCACAGGATTTACTTTGCAAGAAATTCCTGCTAATTCATAGATTTTTTTGGTGAATTCATACCATGTTGTAAATCCTAAATTAGTTGTATGGTAAATACCATAAGGAATTTCTTTTTCTAATGCCTGATAGATAATATTTGCTAAATCTACTGCATATGTTGGGCTACCATGTTGGTCACAAACAACCTGTACTTCATCTTTTTCTTTTCCAAACTTAAGCATTGTTCTTACGAAATTTTTACCATCTCCATAAAGCCATGCTGTTCTAAAAATATAAAAGTTGTTCATGTTTTCTGCAATTGCTTCTTCTCCAGCTAATTTAGTTCTTCCATATGCAGTTACTGGTGCTTTTAGGTCATTTTCTTTATAAGTTCCTTCTAAATATAAGTCTCCTCCAAAAACATAGTCTGTACTAATGTGAACTAACTTACAATTGTTTTTACTTGCTGCAATTGCTAAATTTCTTGGTCCATTGGCATTAATTTTTCTTGCCAACTCTTCCTCCATTTCTGCTTTATCAACAGCAGTATAAGCTGCACAATTGATAATAATATCTGGCTTTTTTAGTTGTACAAATTCTTCTACTTCTTTAAGGTTTGTAATGTCTAAAGAAAGCTCTGTTCCAACTACATCTGTTAAGATTAGTTCATGCTCCTTAAATCTTTCTCTTACCGCTTTGGCCAACATTCCATTAGCTCCTGTAATTAAAATTTTCATAAAGATTTTTCCTTCCTTTCTGCAATTTTATATATTATAAGATATACCTTATCTGCCTATATGTCAAGCTTTTTGTGTTATATAAGCATTCTATAAACTATTTTTATCTTTTATTTTCATTTCTTTTAAAGTCTTAATTATTCTTTTTGTATCTACTATTATTGGATGTTTTATATTGTTTTCTTTAAGAGCTTGATGTGCTTCCTTTAGATTTTTAATATAACCTTTTAATCCTGCTGTACTAGCTCCGCCAACTCGCATATATACAATATACTCATCTATATATTCTAATTTTATAGTTTTATCCTTTAGCATTCTTATCATAAAATCGTAGTCTGCTACAATTCTATATTTTAGATTAAATAATCCAATTTTATCATATACTTCTCTTTTTAAGTATAATGTTGGATGAGCAGGATGCCAACCATCTTCTAATTTGCCACAAGGAGATTTCCAAATTCTTTTAGGTTTAGTCATTGTTTCTTCGTCCATAAATATTAAGTTAGCATATGTTCCATCGCAATTTGTTTTTTTAAATTTATTTGCAATTATTTGTAATACATTTTCATTTGCATATTTATCGTCCGAATTAAGTATTCCAATTACATCTCCAGTTGCCATTTTTATGCCTTTATTCATTGCATCATATAAACCAGTATCTTTTTCAGATATATATTTTAATTTTCCATTATATTTTTCTTCATATTCTTTTACAATTTTCATTGTATTATCTTTTGATTTTCCGTCTATTATAATATGCTCGTAGTCTTGATAAGTTTGACTTAGGACAGACTCTAAGGTATCTTTTAGAGTTTTCTCTGAATTATATGTTGCTGTTATTATTGATATTTTCATTATTAAACCTCTTAATTTACTTATTTTTTTCTTTTTTCTTTACTTTTTCAAATATTTCGTTATGTATTTTTACTGTATTTTCAATAGTATAATTTTTAATTTTTTCTATATTTTTATTTCCAGTTTCATACAATTTTTCGTTTTGTTCCTCATTCATTTTTAGTATCAATTTTCTTAAAGCGCTTGTATCATTGTAATTATATAAATATTCTTCTTCCAATAGTTCTTTTGAGGCTATTACATTATTAGAAGAAATTATAGGCAATCCACATGACATAGCTTCATTTATAACAAGCCCCCATATATCTTCCCTTGATGGAAAAAAGAAAACATCAGACATTTTGTAATAATTCAATATTTCTTCTTTTGAACAAAAGTCAATTAAAAATACATTCTTTATATTGTTATTGTTTATATAATTCTGTAAATTTTCCTTTTCTTCTCCTCCACCAATTATTAAAAAAGCTGTATTATCAAATTTTTCGTTTTTTATTGATTCTAGGAATAAGTCATATCCCTTTCTTTTAATAAAACTTCCTACACTAACAAAAATTCTTTCATAGTTATAATTACTATTTTTTCTAATTTTCATTTTTTCTTCATATGTAATTGGCTCTTGCAATATATCTTTTTCAAGTAGTGATGTAAAAGGATATATGTATATTTTTTCTTTTTTTGCTCCATAGTATGTTAAATATTTATTTGTTTCTTTTCCTGTGCTTAGATAATAGTCTGCTGTTGATAGAAAATAGTGTTTTAAAAACTTAGACATAAAAGATTCTTTTTCAGGTACAAAACCACCATCTGCATTAATAAAAAATTTAATTTTTTTCATACGTAATAAAATGTTTAAAAAAGCTCCATTTAGTGTTGCATACGTTCCTATTATAACTATATCATACTTTTCTTTTAAGACTTTATTTAATTTAAATAATCCAAACTTAGGTATATTAATTGCTCTAAATTTATATTTATTACTTTCATACCATAATTTGTTTCTTTTTTCCTTTTTTTCTCCTATTTTATCAAATAAAACTGTTACTTCATTATTTGCAGATAATAAGTTAAAAAACTCAACTCTATATGGTGATGGAATATTAGTAAAATATAATATTTTCATATTTATTTCTCCCCATTTTTTATTTTTTCTACTATTTTTTCAATATTTCCAACAGGTATAATACAACCTATTTCGTTGTTTACTTGCTCTCTACATCCACCTGTATCATAACATATAACCTTTGTTCCACAAGCAATAGCTTCAAGATTTACTGTAGGGTAATTATCTTCATATGTAGGATTAATTAAATATTCTGACATAGTATATAATACTGCCAATTCATATTGGTTATCTGTTCTGCTTATTCCTATAATATTTTCAGGTAATTTTTTAATTTGCTTTTTATTTAATCCAACCAAAACAATCTGATAATTATTATCTATTAACTTACTTAGTTTATAAAAATCAAATAAACCTTTTCTTTTTTCCCAAATATTAGCAACACCTAACAATATCTTTTTGCTCTTATCTATTTTATACTTTTCTAAAATTTCTGTATCTTGTGTTGGTTTAAAAATTTCTGTATTAATTTTGTTATTTTCAGTCACAACATTATATTCCTTTAAAAAGGATTGTTTTACTAATTTATTTAGCCAATCAGATGGAGTAATAATTGTTACATTTTTCAATCCAGTAAATAGTTCTTTCTTTTCTAAATAATTTTTTTCTGACCTGTCTATAAACAAACTAATTGGATATTGTTTTTTGTTTGGACACTTATAACATTTAGTTTTCCATTTATTGCAATTTGCATAAGTGAAATATGCACAATGTCCAGTAAATGTCCAGCAATCGTGAAGTGTCCATCTTATTTCTCCCTTATATTCATTTTTTAAGTATTTAAATAAAGTAGGAATATGTAAATAATAGCCATGAATATTATGTAAGTGAATCACATCAGGTTTTTGTTTTTTTATTTCTTTTATTATTCTTTTGGTTTCAAAATATGAGCCATGTCCTTGTAAATCAAAGACTGTAGTCAAAAATACATGAAACCAAAAAGAAAATAGATTTCCGAATTTTTTACATGGTATATCTTTATATCCTTTCCTTCTTCCATATATTGCTAAACATTCCCAGCCTTCACTTTGTGCTTTTCTTTGGATATCTCCCATTATTTTTCCTGTTGAACCATTACAAACAGTATTTATTTGAATAAGCTTCATTTTTTTCTCCAATGCTTTTATTATTTATTTTTGTTCTTTATTAGTTTTAATTTTGATAAAGTAGTTTCATATATATATTTAAACTCTTTGCTATTTTTATAAACAATAATATTAGTAACCATAAATATAATAAATATTATTATTCCTTTTAATATAAAATTGATTATGCTAATCTTTGTAAATACACTATTTATTACTATATAGTCAATCAAAGTATTAAATACTATCATTACAACTTGAACAAAATATTTTTTAAAATATTCTATAAAACTAGTTTTAAATATTTTTTTATAAATAATTATTGGTCTTTCCCATGCAGTTGTTAAAATGTAGCTACATAGTGTACCTATTAATATTCCTATTAATCCTATTTTATATCCCAATATTATAGAAATAATTACATTTATTACTGCTTGAATTATTGTTACATATCTATCTTCATAATACAATCCTGCAGCACTTTTTACTGATTCTAAAGGTAATAACATTGCTGCTATATAAAAGTTTAAGCATATTATTATTACTTCTGGTACTCCTAACATATAATTTTCTCCATAAAATAATTTTATAAAATCATTAAATAAGAACAATAAACTGCATAATACAAATCCACAAAATATATAAGTTATAAAATTCATTATATTAAATACATTTTCTTGTACATCTTCTTTTTCTTTTATTATTAAATTTCCAAAACTTGCAGTTACTCCATTTATAATATTATACATTACATTTCTAAAAATTGTAATTGTAGATAGATAATTAGAATAAAATCCTACAGTTGAAATATCTATAACTTTTGAAATTATAATATTATCTGTTCCGTTAATTAAGTAATCTCCAATTTTATATAAAAACAATGACTTTACATTTTTTGCAAATGCTTTTTTTTCTTCGTTATTTAATTTTTCTTTATTATAAAAATTAATCTCTGAATAATATTTTTTAACATATATATTTATTGCTATAAATTTTATTAATTTCATAATTACATCTGCCAATATATATATTACAAAATTTCTTGTTACTAATAATGCTATTATTTGTAGGATATTAGTCATTAATGTGTATCCAATAAGTATAAAAGAAATTTTATAATGTTTTTGATCAGCACTTAATAATGTTTCTGGGTATGTAAGAAAATATTCTACTGCAAGAGAAATAAAATATATAACAAATATTATATTTAAATTTCCCATTGTATAGCCTGTTACTATATATTTTAGAAAAGGTGTTATAATAATTCCGCTAATTAGTACTACTATACCTATTACAATATAAACTTTTCTTAAAAAAGTTACAATAATACTTACTTTATTGTAATCTTTTTCTGCTAATGGTTTGTATAAAATAAAACTTATTGCAGTTCCAATTCCTAGTTCTGCCAATGATAGCATAGAAATAATATTTGTAAATAGACCTTGAACTCCTAAATATTGTTCGTTAAGTACTTTTACAAAAACAAATCTAACAATAAATGCTAAAACAATTTGTGATATTATTACAAATAAATTTGAAATAATATTTAAAATAGAATTTTTTTCTCTCATTTCTCACCTCTATATTTTTCTTTTGCATTATTCTATTTTTTACTTTTTTCTAGTTCATCTACTCTCTTTTTTAGTAAAGAAACTTCTTGTATTAATAATGTATTTTTCTTATTTTCTTTTGACAACGCTACTGTCAAACTAAATATTAAATAAAATGACACAAATATTGTTAAACAAAATATCATATTTGCTGGTACTTCAAATCCTAACATTTTAGAAATATTTTCTACTAAGTTTGGAATTGCAAGTGCTATTATTAATAAAATTCCTGTAATAATCCAGAATAATGAAAATGACATTTGCAATTTTTTCTTTTTTATAGACTTTAATATAAAAAATATATAGATTAGTGTTATTACTATTAATACTAATTTTAAAGATATTGTCATTTTTAATTTCTCCTTTTTCTTAGGCTATCTAATATAATAGCTAAGCATACTTTTATCATATAATCTGCTGTTTTTAAAAAACGAATTGAGGATTTTCCTGCTGTTCTTTCATTCATATTAACAGGTATTTCTTCTATTTTATACCTATTAATTATAGCTGTAACACTTGATTCTGGTTCTGGATATTCTGTTGGATATTCTTTAGCAAATTCCTTAATTATTGCTTTATTGGCTGCTCTAAAACCAGATGTAGGGTCTGCAATTTTCTTTCCAGTGCATATTTTTATAAAGAAAGAAATTATATTTCCGCCTAGTCTTCTCATAAATGTAGATTGGAACTGGCTAGATGATTTATCTAAATATCGACTTCCTACTACTAAATCTGCTTGTCCTTTTATAATTGGTTCACATATAAGTGGAACACAGTTTACATCATGTTGTCCATCTCCATCAAATTGAACTGCAATGTCATACCCACATTCATATGCATATTTATAACCAGTTTGGACTGCTCCACCAATTCCTAAATTGTTTATTAAGTTTATATGATTTATATTATTTTCTTGTAATATTTTTAATGTATTATCACTTGAACCATCATTTATTACAATATAATCTAATTTTTGTTCATTTTTTTCATTATATTCTTTTATTATATTACATACTTTTAATATATTGTCTTGTTCATTGTATGCTGGTATTATTAGTAAAATTTTCATTATATTTTTTCCTCTTCTTATATATTTTTTATTTAATACTCGTTAATAATATTAAACCTATTACTTGAAATGCACCAGAAATTATGGCAATCTTCATATTTCTATTTTCACTTTTTTCACATTTCACTTTATTGTTTGAAATACAGCATAATATTAGTGGTAATATTGGGAATATATATCTAGCTTGGTATCCCAAAATGTACAATTCTCCTACTGGTGTAAAAGTTAAATATAACACTGCACTTGTCATTCCATAAGACAACATAAAAGCTAGTGCTAATACAATTTTATCTTTCATTTTAAAATTATGGTCATCTTCTGTTAATGCAACAAAAAGAATAAAAATTAATGTTACAAGCATTACATTTCCCGAATAATCTGTTGTAAAAAATACATCTTGTTGTAATGTTTTTATCCAATCAAAATTTAACAATGTATTTCGTATATGGTTAATTGCTACTTTTATATCTAATATTGGATTAGTCAAAATTACTTTAAATTGTTCTACACTATTTATTCCAACTTCTCCTCTATTGTCTCCTTCTGTAGATAACATATTGTTTTTCATATATATAAAACTAAATATAGCTAAAATTATAAATATAATTCCACATGTTATCATTACTGGCCAATATTTTTTGTTGTTTTTTATTGTCTTTATTAAAGGCAATATTAAGAGTAATACCGCAATTGGTATATATCCAATTCCTTTTCCTACTAACATAAGTACAAATAAAGCTATGGCAATTATAAATTGTTTTAGTGAAATTGTTTCATTTTCCTTATAAAGTTTAAAACAATATGCTGTAAAAATATATATAGTTCCTAAACACATTCCGTCTGCTGAATAAGATGCTGCTAATAATAGCATAAATGGCATAAATGCTATTATAAAAAATATGTTCTTTTTAAAAGGAAGTAATCTCATAGCAATATATACTAGAATGGTGTATATTATTAAGTTCATTATTCTTCCTAATATATACATATCTATTATACTTCCATTTAATGTTCTAGCTATTGCTATTCCCAACCCTGGAAAAATATATACCAACACATTATAAGTTGCTGGAGTAGATGGTGTATCTTCTTTATTAACGTTATCAGTTATTGATGGAACATAATCATTTTTTAAAAAGTCATCAATACTAACATAGCTTGTTACTTGTGGTAGTTTTTCTATTTCAGTATCTGTAATTGGATTGTCTACATAATTAAAGTTCAAAAATGAAACATTTAACGCTGACATAAAATGCTTTTTTTCATCTATTGCATGGTTATAATTTGTTGTAAATGTAAAAACAATTCCAAATGTACATGCAGTTACTATTACATTCTTACACACATCCTTTGAAATATATATAACAAATAATGTTGTCATTAGTGCTAATATAATTCTAACAGAACAAAATCTAACATAGTCACTACCATTTTGCATTGCATATCTTAAAAACCAAACTGAATATATTAATGCTCCTATTATTGCTACATATGTTATTATTCTTTTTAATTTATTTTTTAAAGTTTCTTCTGCTACTTCTAAAAACTTATTTTTGAATACACAATATATTATTATAAATAGCAAATACACTACTATTCTACATAATGAAAAATTGTATGTAACTTCTTCATTATGTAGAAATTGATGTATAACTTGTACATTGCAGAAACCAACTTCAAACGTCAACATCATTACAATAAAAATAAGTATAGTGTATATTGTAATATTTCTCTTAGAAAATACTTTCATCATTACATTACTCCTTAAATAATTTATATTTTGTCTGTTCTTATATTGTATTGAGCAGTGTTTTTGTCAAAATTTATGTTTGAATATGGGTCACCTGCATCTAATACTTTTCTCCATTTTGTTCTAAAATTATTGGATTCTCTTTCAAATCTTGCTTTCTTTTCTGGAGTATCTTCATACCCTCTTGTTTTAGATTCGTAATGTATAAACTCTATATATGGGTTATATACTATTAAATATCCTGCTTGTCTAATTTTTAAGCAAAAATCCACATCATTAAATGCTACTGCAAAATTTTCTTCATCCATATATCCTACTTCTGCATAAATACTTCTTTTAGAAAATAAACATGCACCTGTTACTGCAGATAAGTTTTGTGGTAAGCACTCTCTTCCAAAATAAGCATGAAAATTTTTAGGTGTATTTGTAAGTAAGTTAGCTGCTAAATCACAAATTCCTATTCCTATTCCAGCATGTTGTATAGATTTATCTTCATAGTATAACCTTGCTCCTACTGCTCCTACATCTTTTCTTTGTGCATACCCTATAAATTTTTCTAACCAATTTGGTGTTAAAAGTTCTGTATCACTATTTAATTGTACAACAAATTCGCTTCCTTCACAATTTTTAACTCCAAAATTTATTATTTTAGAGTAATTAAATCCCTTTTCTTTATACTCTATTACTCTTACTTTTTCTGATTTTTCTAGTTCTTTATAATATTCGAATGTTTTTTCTTCTGTACTATTGTTTTCAACTATTAGTATTTCATAGTTATTGTAAGTAGTTAGTTTCAATATTGAATTTATACAATTCTTTAATAATTTTACACTATCTTTGTTTGGTATAATTATTGTAACTTTAGGATTTCCTATAACTTCATATTCTACTTCATACACACCTGGAATGTCTCCTCCATGTGTAACTTTTGCTTTTAATCCTTGTCTTTCTAAATGGTCTTCTATAACTTTTATTCCTGCTTCATATGCATATGGTTTTGCATCTGCTACCATTGCTGTTGAGTTTGGATGTACTCTCCAATGATATAGCACTTTAGGAATATGAATTATATTTTTTGTTAATTCACATGCTCTTGTTATTATATCAAAGTCTTGAGCTCCATTGTATTTTTCTCTAAAGCCACCTAGTTTTTCCATTAATTCTTTTTTGAAAACAGATAAATGAGTTATATAGTTATTAGCTCTTAAAGTATCTGGTGCAAAATCCGGTTTAAAATGAGGATCACACCTATTTT
The DNA here is from genome assembly GCA_963621995.1 of Lachnospiraceae bacterium. Taxonomy (GTDB): domain Bacteria; phylum Bacillota; class Clostridia; order TANB77; family CAG-508; genus UMGS1663. The sequence continues at coordinate 64,510 of CAVFFZ010000002.1, read as the reverse complement.
CTTTAGTTCCTTCTATTTTGTCTTCGTCTGTATAAATGAATTCTACATTTGGATTTTCATTTATAGTCTTTGCAAGTTCATATAAACAAAATATTGGAAGTAAATCATCATGGTCCACTAATGCTATATAATCACCAGTAGCTAAAGTAAGTGCTTCGTTTGTGTTTCCAGAAATTCCTTTATTTTCATCTATAAATTTGTATTTAATTCTAGAATCTTTATTTATTATAAGTTCTAATTCTTTGTTCTTTTCTGTACTTCCATCTGCTAAACACAATTCCCAATTAGAATATGTTTGGTTAATTAAACAATCTACTAATTCTTCAAAGAAATTTACAGGTGTATTATACATAGGAACAACTATACTAAATTTAGGTTCAATTTTAAATTTCGTGTTTCTTTGTTCCTCTAGTTCTTGTTCATTTGGTTCATTATTTGCTATCCATGTTTGATATTTTTCCCTCTCACTCTGTAAGTTTTTTAATTGTTCCCCTTTGAATATTTTTGCATATAATTTTGATATTATCTTTTTCACAGTTTTTATAAATCCATATTTTTTAAAATAATATCTTGTTCTGTTTATAATATTTTTTATTCTCATTTTGTAATTCAGCTACTTATATAGCTTTTCTCCTTTCTAGTAAATAATCTTATTTAATCTTTTTCCCTAACCAACGAATTGGTTTAGTTAGTTTCCATGATGTTGAATTTAATATTTTTTGATTCATTTGTTTTAGTCCATCATTTTCACTTTTTAATTTTTCATTTTCTAATAATATTTCTTTTGTTCTAGCTACTTTTATTTTCTTATTATATTCTTCATATTCATTTTGTAAATTTTTATATGAATCTAGCAATGTTTGTCCTGTTCTAGTACTGTTATGTAGTTCCCACATTTTTTCATTTCTTATTTTTAATTGTATTTTAGTATCTAATTCTTCAAAAATATTTATATATTCGTTTAATTCTAACTTCTTATATAATTCTTCAGTTTTTATATATTCATGAGCATTTGCAAAGTACGCAATTGTTCTGTATATTATATACTCAACTGGAACATTTTCATCATACCATTCTTGATCGTAAAAGTACATTTCATTTTCTATATAAAATATGTTTTGGAAAATCATATCCCATAGTCCATTTTTTACAAAATTGAATTTATTAGCTGTATTTTCTTCTATTTTAATTTCATATTTAGTAAAAATGTTATTTTCTTTTATATCGTTGTAATTTATTTTTTCAAGTTTTTCTATTAGAAACTTTTTGTAGTCTCTTATTTTTTCAAAAAAACCTTCGTTATCTCCTTTTTCTAAATATTCAAGTAATATTTTATCATAAGTTTTAACATTACTTACAAATTTACTTATTATTTTTTCTTTTTCATAAAAATCTAATGTTTTTATGCCTTTTTCATTCATTATATCTATATTTTTTTTCATATTTTCTATATGTTGCTTTGATTTTTCAGTTAAATATGTTTTTTCAACTCTATTATTAAATATTGTAGTTTGTATACTAAATTCATTTTGTCTAATATTTGTATATGATACAAATTTTATATTATTATCTGCAAGTTCTTGTTTTGAAATTTCTACAAAATATGAATTTGCATATAGTTTAAATAATTTTGTGTTTTCTTTTAATATTTCTCCATATGCTTCTGTTTGATTAAATGTTGTAAAATCCTCTTCTCCATAGGTAAAGTTTCTACTTATGCTTTCTATATTTGGAAGATAATTGTCTGTAAAAATTACATTTGCTATTTTATAGTCTGGCAACATGTAATAGTATTTATAATTAGTTAAATTAAGCTTCTCTAGCAATTTATTTATCATTGTTTTGCTTATTGCAAAAGTTTGGTTACAAAGTATATTTTTTTGAGCATACATAGTTGTCCAGAATTTCATTCCATATTTGTTATCTAATGCTAAGAGTATTTTTCCATCTTCTTTACAAGCTTTTTTAGCTATGTTTAGCATTTTTTCCAATCTTTTATATGCTTTTTCTTCTACTATATCTTTATATATTTCTAAGGTTCCTATTAATGTAACATAGTCGTATTCTTCTGTTTCAGGTATTTTATCTAAATTGTCTATTATTGTTATTTCTGAATTATTATATTTTTCTAGTATTTCTTTTTTATCTTCTTCATTATTAACACATATAGTTACTTTTTTAAATTTGCTATATAATTCTTCTACTATTTTTATAGACTCATATCCAATTTGTAGTACACTACTATTTTCTTTTACAGGATACCAATGTATTACATTTTTTCTAAAATCAGAATTTTTATATAATTCTTTTAATTGTAACTCTTGCATATATTATTTTCCCTTTCCTTTTATTTTCAAATTGTATATTACCCTTGATAATGCTGGCATATTTAATACCATAAAATTTTCTAAGCGATACTTAAATGTTTCATTTTTATATAATTTTTTAAATATTTTTATATTTCTAAAGTTTATATTTTTAATTTGTTTTAACCCTTTAAAATATTTGTATGCTTTTTCATTTTGTGCTTGTAATTCTTTAGGAAATTTTTCTTTATTTTCTACATATATTCCAAAAACTCCTATCTTTACATCTATTAAGTGATTTCTTACTTGTTCAAACTTATCGAATTTATAAACTGTATGGTTTGCACCTATTTGATTTTTTCTATGTTGTCTATACTTTATAGTTGTCTCTTTAAGATATGTTACTTTTCCATTTAATGCTGTAATTACTGCTATCCAGTAATCATGTATCATATGTTTTGATGTTTTTGGTATTGGTAATATCTTTTTTAACATTTCTGTTTTTGCAAGTATTGTGCAACCTGTAACACAATTGTATAAATACACTAATTCATATGAATTTAATGTTTTTTCTATTTTTCTAGTTAGTTTCATATAATTGTTAAAAGAATTTTTTATAGTTCTTCCTTGTTCGTCTATCATTTCTAAATCTGTAAATACTAAATCCGCATTTTCTTCTTTTAATTTGTTATATGATTTTTCTACTTTGTCTTTATTCCATATATCATCTTGGTCTGAAAGTGCATATATACTACTTTCTACTTTAGTAAGCAAAAATTCAAAATTTTTAACATACCCTAAATTTTTTTCTTGAAAGAAAACTTTTATTCTATTATCTTTTTCTTCATATTCCTTTAATATTTCTTTGGTAGAGTCTTGTGAACAATCATCTGAAATTAAAAGCCTAAAGTTTGTATAGGTTTGATTTAAAATACTATCTAATTGTTCTTTTAAATATTTTTCGCCGTTATATGTTGCAAGTATAATATCTATTTGTTCCATTTTGTTTTCCTTTCAGCTATTTTAATTTAATTGTATTGTAATGTCTCCATCTTTTTCTACATAGTTTTTCTTTACTTTTAGTTCTTCCATCCATTGTCTTGTTTCTAATGTTTTCCATGTTCCAGAGTCTTTCCCTTCCCCAGAATCATTGTTCCAGAGCCACTCTGGTGTTGGCCACATACATATTGTAGGATTTATTTGTTCATATAACTCTTTTGTTGCACCATTTTGCCCGTGATGAGCCATTTGTACTATATCTGATTTCAATTTTTCTTTTTGAGTATTAAGTAATTTTTCACTTGATTTTACTCCTGTATCTCCTAATACTAAAAAAGTGGTTTTTCTTGTGTCAAATTTAATTACCATGCTTTGTTCGTTCCCTGCATTTTCAGTTATTTCAGGATTTTTTATTCCTAATATTTCTATTTTTAAATCATCTATATTAATATTTTGGTTTAAACTAACTTCTTCAACTTTGTCTTTTATATTATCTTGTTTTAATATTTCTAATATTTGTTTTGAAAACTCTGCTCTTGCTGGCTCATTTTCTTCATACCAAGAATAGTCATTAAATGAACAATAAATTTTTTCTATTTGTATTTGTTCATCGTTTGCTATATTAGAAAAAGCTCCAAGATGGTCATCATGTAGATGAGTTAGAAACCATGCATCTACTTTACCACCATGTTTATTTATTTGTTCTACTAAATTTTCTGTATCATCAATAGTTCCGCCATCTATAACTATTATTTTATTGTTTTTAGTTTTTAAAATATATCCCATCATTTGTCTTGTAGAATGATCTGATAATTGTGTTAATTCTATGGTATGTTTATTTGATATCCTAACTATAGATATTACAATAGCAATAATGCATAAGACTATTGCTAATATAGATACTATTTTCTCTTTTTTCATTTAATGCCCCTTTAATTTATTCTTTTACAATTTCTATTTTAGGGTCTATTCTTAAAAGTCCCACAGAATCTTTTGAAGATATTACTTCAATTAATAAAGCTTCATATTTTCTATTTAAAACTTCTAATTCTCCTTTAGCATTTATGTATGTGCAGCTAAAAGATAATGTATATTTATTTGGTGCTAATGGTAATCTTTGTTTGAAACTTACTGAAACTATGTCTCCTTTTTCAAATTTTCCTGGATAAATTTTTTCATTCATTGTATTTGTTCCAACAATTTCTATTCCGTTAAAATCTTTTATTGTCATAGTAAAAATAGGATTATCAATTGTTTCATTAAATTTAATTTTTGACTTTAGTACAACTTCTTTTTCATTGTCTATGCTTGATAAAAAATTGCCTTTTTCATCAAATATACCATAATCTATAACTTCTGCTTTTTTATTTCCATATTCTATTAAATTTGGATTTTCATCAAAATGGCTTTTCCAAGTATTTACAGTTTTGTTTTCTGTGTCAACTTTATCTTTGTTATTTGATTTTTGAGTATTCTCGCTTTCTTCGACTTTTTTAGTAGCATTTCCTGTAATTATTTTTTTGTAAAGTTCTACTCCATCTTTTGTATCTCCATCAAATGTTTTTGTTCCATTTTCCAGTATAATTACTCTTGTGCAGTTTTTTAGTACATCTGAAACATTATGAGTTACAAATAAAATAGTTTTTCCTCTTTGTTTAAAATCTTGGAATTTCTTAAAACATTTTAATTGGAAAGCCATATCGCCTACAGACAAAACTTCATCTACTATTAGAACATCTGGATCTACATTTATAGCACATGCAAATGCTAACCTTGCAAACATACCAGAAGAATATGTTTTTACTGGTTGTAATAAATGTTCTCCTATATCTGCAAAATCTATAATTTCTTGTTTTTTAGCTTCTATTTCTTTTCTTGTAAGTCCCATTACTTGCCCATGTTGATAAATGTTTTCTTCACCAGTAAGTTCAGGATTAAATGCTGTTCCTAATTCTAGTAATGAACTTATTTTTCCATTTACTTGTATACTTCCTTTAGTTGGTATAACAACACCTGTAATCATTTTTAAAAGTGTTGATTTTCCTGCACCATTTTTTCCAAGAATTCCGAGTACTTCACCTTTTTTTACTTCTAAATTTAGATTATTCATTGCTCTAAAATTAGAATGTCTATTTATCATTGGAAAAATTGTTTCTATTAATCTATCTTGTTTTTTTGAAAACATTTTGTAATCTTTAACTAAATCTTTAATTTCAATAATTGTCTCTTTTTCGTTATTTGACATTTTATTTTCCTTTCTTTATAGAACATCTGCAAACTCTTTTTTATTTCTTTTAAATACGCTATTTCCCCATACAAACATAATAATTGTAATTAACCAAAATACTATTGTAAATAAGAAATTATTTTCTGTTATAATATTTCCATTTATAAATACTTCTCTAAATGCTGTTACCAAATATGTAAATGGTGTACATTTTACTAAAGTTAATATTGTTTGGTGATCACTTAACATATTCAAATTCCATACAACGGGTGTAAACCAAAAGAATAATTGCATAGCAATTCCAAGTAAATTTGAAAAATCTGGTACAACTGTTGTAACTGCAGATGTAAATCTTGTAAATGCTATAATAAAGCAATATGTTGCAAAAAACACATATATCAATTGTAATACATTTGGAATGTGTCTAAATATTATACATACAATTGTTGCAACTGTCACTAAAAATAGTGCTACAAAACTAGAAGCCACAATTGATATCATAGGTATTACATCAACTGGAAATACTACTTTTTTTACTAAATAACTATATGACCTTATAGAGTTACTTGCACTCATTATACTATCATTTAGCCATTGCCACATTGCCATCGCAGGTAAAAACCATACTACATAAGGTGCACCATCTGAATTACCTGTTTTTAATATTCCTTGGAATACAATTACATATGTAAACATAAACACAAATGGTTGTAAAAAACCCCATATGCTTCCTAAACTTGTACTTGCAAAACGATTTTTAAAATCACTTTTTCCTAATTGCCAAATTAATTTTTTATTTTTAATTATAGATTTTATAAATTCCATTATGTTTCCTTTCCACTAAAACTACCACTCTTTACTTCAAAAGTATCTGACCCTTTTTTGGGGTAGTTTTTTATTTTATCAAATATAGTAAATAAGAAATTAGTGGAAAATGAAATATTCCTTCTTCTTTTATTCTTCTTTTTCCTATATTTTTGTAAGCTAAATATTTATTGTATTTTGATAAATGAATGTTTAATATCTTTGTTTTTAGTAATTTATTATAGTAATCAATTACTCCTTCTTCATCTTCATTTTTACTTAAATTAAGCTTATCTCTATATTCTAAGCACATTAAACTTCCTTCTAAATATGCTTTTTTTATTACTCTTTCATTTCTATATTTTTTGTATGCAGAGTAACTTTTTCCATTTTCTTGTTTCCATGTACTTAAGTTTTGCTTTAAGCTCCTTCCTCCAAAAGCATTTGAGCCGTGAAGTCTATATTCAAATAGTTTTTCTTCTATGCAAGCTATACCTTTTTGTTTAGATGCTAAGTAAACATCAATCCAGTCATGAGCCATTACGCTTTCAGTAAAGGGCAACATTTGCTCTTTTATTTTTTTAGTAAACATGCAAGCACAGCCTATTGCAAAATGTCTTGAAAATGTTAATATGTTTTCTTTTCCATTTACTCTTGGATAACTTTTATAATCTAAATAACTTTCATGTAATACTTGTCCATTTTCATCTATTTGTTTACAATCTGAATATACTAAATCTACATCTTTTTCTTTTAGAACTTTTATAGATTTTTCAATTTTATTTTTATACCAAATATCGTCTTGGTCAGCATAGCTAATATATTCTGCAGTAGATTTTGTAAGTAAAATTTCAAAGTTTTTTAAATATCCCGAATTTTTTTCTTGAAAATATAAAGTTATTCTATTATCTTTATTGGCATATTCATTTAGAACTTGTTTAGTCTCTTCATTAGTAGAAGCATCATCACTAATTATAAGATTAATATTTTCATATGTTTGGTTCAAAATGCTATCTATTTGTTTAGTTAAAAATGTTATATTTGGATTATATACTGCCATTAAAACATCAATTTTTTCTTGTTTATTTTCTTCCATTTTTATTTATCCTTTAATAATTCTTTTCCGCCTTTTAAATAATCCATTCCAGAGAAAATTGTAGCAATTACGCAAATTACCATCATTAATGTTGTAAGAATATTTATAGTAATTTCATAACCATTTGTTAAAGTCCCTGTAAATACTGTTCCAAAGCTATTGTTATCTATAAAAGCTAAAATAATTGCTATCATTTGTGTAACTGTTTTTAGTTTTCCCCATATACTTGCTGCAATTACATTTCCACCTTTTTCAACTGCTACTAATCTATAGCCTGATACAATAAATTCTCTAAATACAATTATTGTAGGTATCCAAGCTGGAACTTTACCCATTTCTACAAGTATAATCATTGCTGTTAATACTAATATTTTATCTGCAATAGGATCCAAAAACTTTCCAAATGTAGTTATTTGATTTCTACTTCTTGCAATATGTCCATCTAGTTTGTCTGTTATAGATGCTATAATAAATATAATGTTTAAAATCCATGCTGTAGTAGGTATTCCTAAGAATTCTCCTGGTATATTAAAAAATGTTACTATTATCATTACTGGTACTAAAACAATACGAAATATTGTTAATTTATTTGCTAAATTCATTTGTATTTTCCTCCATTTTTTTAATTCATTTTTCACATGCCTATTATATAATTGTATACAAAAAAAAGCAAGAAAAATCTTTAATTTCTCGCTTTTTTATGAATTTCAACATACACGTTTTTTTATTTTCAAACTTTTTCCGTCTTCAAAATTTCTATACTATCATTATGAATTTTTCCTTCTATTAATAACATATCATCTATTTCTACATTTCTATATATATATAATCTGCAACATCATTTTGACTTTATTAATCTGTTTTAAACTTTAAGCCGTTTTATTCTTGTATTTGTCCGTATGTCAAGGACTCTCCTGTATATGAATCTGGAAGGCTAGTTGTCCAATTAGCTTCGCTTCCTTCATTTGAAACGGACAAATCATCTATTGTGACATCAGATTTTAGAGAAACTACAGGGCGAACAGCCATCCATCTCGCAAAGCTAATGCCATCCGAGCAGAAAAAATCACTGCCAACAAAAGCAATGCCCCCATAGACAGCGCCAGGTCCAAAGCAGCAAAAATCAGTACCATTCACGGGAGATCCAGAAGAAGCAAGCCAGTAACTCTTTGCGTAATTTTCTGTAGAAGTTGTTCCTTTAAATAAAACCTCATATAGCTTACTACCTTGTTTAACAATACTTGAATCCGTGTAATCGTAATAATAAAAAGTTCCATCTACTGGATCTCCTATTTTTTTATTGGTTAAAGAACTATACTTCGTTCCATATTTTTGTTTTAGATAATTTTCTGGAGCATAATCTCCTGATTTGTATGTATAACTTGTACCAAACATTCCCACAAAAGCCGTTAAAGGAGTTTTTGAAGTATCTGCTTTTTTATACATAGTATTTGCTGTTGTATCTAAAGTTAGCCCTAATGCATTATTTATATCTTCTATTCTCATACTTTTTGTAGAGCTTGCGTATTCCCCATCGTATATTTCACATATTTTATCCAAAATATTGTTGCCAGGCACTAATTCATCATTTGTATTATACCATCCTTCTGCTTTGTCTAAGTATAAGTATGGATCCGTCCCTTCTCTTTTTATAGGACTTCCTGTAGTAATAACAAGTTTTGTTCCATCTTCACTTAATCCTAATACTCTCCATGTAGTATTTGTATCCACCTTATAGCTTTGTGTTCCACCATCATATCCCGTTTCTTCTGTTGTTAAATCTACAGTTGCACTTTTGTTCTTTAAAGTTGCATTATAATTTGTTATATAATCCCCTCTATTTATATCACCTTTTTTAAAGGCTTCGACCAACGTTTTAGCTCCAGATACAGAACCCAAACCACTAAAATCAACTGTTATATTTCCAATTTTTATAGTATTACTTTCCTTTAATTTTTCTACTTCTTCATCTGTTAATTTTCCATCTGCTTTTAGTTCATCAATTACCGTTGTTCTTGATTTTTTAGTTCCATTTGTATATTCAGCCATTTGATTTTCTGTTATAGCTAAATTTACCGTTTCTTGAACATCTCCACCTCTTGTACTATCTTTGGCATTTTGTGATTGTGTTAATATTCCATTTTGTCCAGTTAGCATTGATATACTTATTCCGAGCTAAAATAATCAAAACAATTATCGTGACTACCAAAGCTATTAATGTTATTCCTTTTGTATTTCTTTGCATTATTTTGTTTTTCTCTTTATTTAAGTTTTTTCTTTCACTTTTTTCTTGTTTTTTCATTTTACTTTATCCTCCTTTGTGTATTTCACGTTTACATTTATTTTCTGCTTTTTCTTTTGTTTTATTCCTCTATATTTATCTTCTACAGAAATTTATCATACTATGATAAATTTCCTCGAATATAAAAATTATGCCATTCAACTTTTAGACATAAAATTATACAATTCTATACATTTCAATAATTTCTTTCTAAAACTTGAATAATATTTTTCAATGTATAATTTTATGTTTATAAGTTGTTACATTCTTTAACAAAATTATTTTAACAATACTTTACTTGTTAGTCAATACTTTTTTCTATTTTTCTTTTATACGTTTTTATGAATTTTAGATTTGTATTTAATTTATTTCAAAATTACTATTAACAAATTAAAATTTTAGCATGTATTAATATACCTTTTTCATAACTATCTCTACAATGTCTGAAACATACTCACCTATTACAGGAACATTTAATGTTACTATCTTCTGTAAAATCCATACAAGTATTGCCGTTATTAATGTTACCCCTATACCTATTCCTATACCTCTTGAAATACCAGAAATTAGGTTTACTACTAATAATTTTTTTCTATTTCCCAACAATTGGCTAATTTCTATAATATTACTTTCTAACAAATTTCTATTTAAATTATCAATTTGATTTATTAAAATATTTTCTTTTTTTCTTTTTTTAAACATAAAAATACACCTTTATGTTTAGGGTGTATTTTTTTTGTAAAATTATACTTTAAATTTATATTTCATTTACTATTAAATTATTTTCTCCATCTATTAGTGTATTAGTAGATTTTTTTCTGTTTTCTATTTCATTTTTTTCTTTATTCTCTTCAACTAATTTTTCTAATTTATTTATTAGTTCTTGCAATTTGCTTACGTCTTTGCCCATCATTTCCCAATTGTTGCTTTCATTTGAATTTGTTAAGTTATTGTTTGCATTTATTATTGTAGTTATTAAATCCTCTATTGTGTCTGTGTTTTCTACTTCAATGTCAATAGCTTGCTGAGAAACTAGGTTGGTTAATGCTTGTTTTAAAGTATCTCCTATTGCCACCTTGTTTCCTGATGCAACTATTACTTTTTTAAGTGTTGGTAGTGAATCTTTTTCATTAATGTATTGGGTATAAATTGGTTCTACATATAAAATTTTATCGTCTAACGGAATAAGTATCATATTTTTAATTATTTTTATTCCATTAACATTTAATGTTTCCAATTCTTTTACAATTTCTTCGTCTTCCGACAATTGCATATCTAATTGCATAGGGCCTAATATATTTGTGTCTGCTTGATATTTGTATATTGTAAGTTTGCTTTTTCCACTAGTATCGCAGGTTCCTACTAAATAAGAAATTAAATTTTGTTTACCTTGTGGAGTATATGGAAGTACTAGTCCTAATTGTTCTTCATCTTCATTTGAAGTTTTAACCATAGTATAATATGGTTCCATTTCTGTTCCAGTTTTTGTTACAACTTTTCCCACATTGTAACTAGCTATTTCCCATATATCATTGCTTCTATATAATACATCTGCTTGAACATTATGATATCTAGCAATTATATCTGCTTGAATTTCGTACAAGTATTTTGAATATACAAAATGTTCACTTATATCTGCAGGTATTTCTTCATCTAAGTCCATAAATAAATCTGGATAAATATTTTTATAAGCCATTGCAATTGGATCTGTTCTATCTGTTATATAAAACGAAATTGTTCCATCATAACTATCTATTAATACTTTAACTGAACTTCTTATATAATTTAATTCTATTTTACTTGTAGCACTTTGCCTTATTGTTGTTTTTTGAGAATATGGGTAACTATCAGATATTGTATATGCATCTAACACCCATATTATTCTTCCTTCATCATTTATAACTGTGTATGGATTTTCGTCATACATTAAGTAAGGCATTACTGTTTTAGCTCTTTTTATTATATTTCTGTTCGTTAGTATTTTGCTTTCACTTGTTACATTTCCTGAAAATGCTAATTTTAAGTCTCCTTCTTTTATGGCAAGTATCATTCTATCTAAGAAATTTAATTGTAATCCTGCTTCTCCACTGTACACATTTTCTGCATTTTCTGCTTCTTCTGAATCTAGTATTGGGTAATCAAATTCGTTTTTATCTTTACTATTTATAACTACAGTATCATTTGTTTGCGTTCCAAAATAAATTCTTGGCTCTGTTATAGTAATTGCTTCGTTAGTTTTATCAAAACTTTTTTGTATATGGTTTAAGGTTCCATTTTCGTTTGTTCCTGTTGCTAAAGTTATTATTGTACTATATCCATGTGTATATTCATAAGTTTTGTTATTATATGTGCCTGTACTGCTTATTATTTCTCTTGGTGATAAGTATACTAATTTTTCTTCACCATTTATTAAGTACTTGCCTACTTGTGTATTTGAATATGAATAATACCCTTTGGCTGTTTGTCCATTGTTTAAATCTTTTAAAACAATATCATTACTCATAATATTTACGTTATTTAATACCTCTTCATACTCTGTTATATCTTGACTAGTTATAGTTTCTGGAGTTTGCATACTTATTTCTTCTGCATCTATTCCATAAGCATTTTTAGTATACTCTATGTTCGTTTCAATATATTTCTTTTCCTTGTCTAATTCATTTGTTGTAACAAATACTGATTGAAATATAATTAAAGTAAAGAATAAACCCACTAAATAAATAGGTACAATTCCTATACATACTAAAACCTTTTTCTTTTTACCTTGTTTAAAGTTTTGTATTCCTCTATATACAGAAAAAATCATAATTAATGCTAATACTCTATATCCCCATAACTTAATAATTACATCTGTAAGTCCTGCTCCATATAAAGAATATGATGTTTCTTCACTTTTTAGAGTTAAAAATTTTTCTGTGCCTATATCTTGTGTTTTAATAAACACAAGACATGCAAGTAATAATGTAATTATCATAGTAAATGTTGTAATTTGTTTTATTATTACACCGTTTTTTAATGTTTTTCTATCTACTCCATCAAAAAACATATTAAATGTTACAATATAGTAAATTGCTGTATATATTAATAATGCTATCATTGATATCATAAAATACCAAATTATAAGTTCTATGAAGGGTTTTTGGAATACAAAATAGCCTATATCAAATCCGAAAATAGGATCTTGAATCCCGAATTGTGTACTATTAAAACATAATAATAATTTTTGCATAATATAGTTTGATGTTACTGCACTTACCAAAATTGCTATTATAAATGCTATTGATTTGTTTAATAGTTTTGGCATTTCTTTATTTTCTTGTTTAAAGAATTCTTTTAATGCTCTTTTAATTCTTACATTTGTAATATATACCATAGAATAAATAATTATAAAGTTAACAATTAATGTTATTGCCATATATTTTACATTTTGCCAAAATGCTGTAATGTATTTTTCTCCTATTTCCAAGGTTTCTAAATATGTTCCCCTAAATAGTATATATCCAATTATAGAAGAAATAAGTGCTACTATTAGTACAATAATTAACCTTGTTTTACTTTTTTTAGTAATTCTGACCATTTCTTGTTTATTTTCTTCTTTAACAATTTCTTCTTTTTCTTTCATTTAATACCTCCAAAATATTTCTATTTTAATCTAAGAAAGCATTTACAAAATCATTGCTATTAAAAATTTCCATATCATCTATTTGTTCACCAACACCAATAAATTTAATTGGTAAATTGTTTTCTTCTACAATTCCTATAGTTGCTCCGCCCTTTGCTGTTCCATCTAATTTTGTTAGTACAAGACCTGTTATATCTACAGTTTCTTTAAATGCTTTTACTTGCATTATTGCATTTTGCCCTGTTGTTGCATCTAATACTAATAAAATTTCTTTTGAAGCATTTGGAAGTTCTCTATCTATTACTTTTTTAATTTTTTCTAATTCATCCATTAGGTATTTCTTATTATGAAGTCTTCCCGCTGTATCGCATATTAAAACATCTACATTTGTTTCTTTTGCTTTTGCTATTGCATCATATACAACAGATGCTGGGTCTGAGCCTTCTTCTTTTTTTACTATATCGCACCCTGCTCTATTTGCCCATACTTCAAGTTGTTCTACAGCTGCTGCTCTAAATGTGTCTGCAGCTGCAACTATAACTTTTTTTCCATCTTTTTTTAGTCTATTAGCCATTTTCCCTATGGAGGTTGTCTTTCCTACTCCATTAACACCTACAACAAGTATTACAGATGGAACTGTTTCTAGTTTTAAAGATGAATCTTCTTTGTCTAATATTTCTTTTATAACATTTTTTAATGCTTGTTTTACTTGTGCCTCTTCTTGTATATTTTCTTTTTTTATTTTTTCTCTTAATTTTGAAATTATTTTTAAAGATGTTTCTGTTCCAACATCTGACATTATTAGTACTTCTTCTAGTTCTTCTAGTAGCTCTTCGTCTACTTTTCTAAAATTACTAAATACATTATTTATTTTTTCATCAAATGATGCTTTTGTTTTATTTAAACCATTTTTTAATTTATCAAAAAAGCCCATTTTTATACCTCTTTTCTTGTTTTTATAACTTTATGTATTATATCACGGTTGTTGCGTTTTGGCAAGAAAAAAGGCGTTATTAGTCTTTGGTAGTGTATTATCAACACTTTGAAAATTAAATATAATAAAGTGATATAGTTTTTGGATTTACTATATCACTTTTATAAAATATTAACATAAAAGACTGAGCAGTTTTGGAGCTACTGGCCAGAATCGAACTGGCGACCTACAGGTTACGAATCTGTTGCTCTACCAACTGAGCTACAGTAGCACATTTCATTATTGTGTATATTTGTACTTTAATTATTGCAAACAATTTTATTGTATTTTGTATTGCATTAATTATTACTTATAACATTATATCTTTTTTATATTTGCCTGTCAATTAAAATTGACCATTAAATTATATAAAAAATTATATTATATAATGCCCCAATTTATAGCACTTTGGAAATTAAATAAAAAACGACATAGTTTTATGTTTACTACATCGCTTTGCTTTTTAAATAATTTTTTCATGCCTCTTTTGTTATTATTTTTTATTTAAAATAATATTATCTATTATTAGTCCAACTTTAAAAATGTTTTCCTCTTCTTTTTCTTGTTTTTTCATAATCATCTTCGCTTTGCACATCTAAAAAATAATTTTTTCTATCTATTTCTTCTTGTTCTTCATTATTGTTTTCTTCTAATTCTGCATTTTGTATTTCTTCAGTATTGCTTATTTCTTCATTGTCATCTTTTTCTGGTAATTCATCTGGAAAATCTTCATTTTTTTCTGGCTCATCTTCATTTCTATGTTTTACTGTATATACTATTACTATAATTAAAGCAATTAGTGCTACTACACCTATTCCAGCATATATGTAAATTTTAAAATTTGATTGAACATTTTCTGAAGTTTTTTCTTCCTTAGTTGCATTTATTTGGTAGGTTGCATTCTTTTCTCCATCTTTAGAAGAAACCATAATTGTTATAATATTTTCTCCCTCTTTTAGTTCTTCATTTCCTATTATTTCAACTGTTGCATCTTCTTCGCTTGCAACTGCTTGTATTTCTAATATATCTACATCTGCTTTTATATTTATACTGTAATTATATATATCTGGTTCAAATTCAATGTTTGTATCTTTTATTTTTAAAGATGTTAGTCCAAATACATTTTCTGCTTTTTTAGTAACTTTTATTTCATATAATTTTGTTGTACCATCTTCTGCATTTACAGAAATTGCTACTGTATTTTCTCCCTCTTTTAATTCTTTTTCTCCTTCAATTGTGACTGTTGCATTTGAATCTTCTGGCTCCGCCTTTATTGTCAATTCATTTACTTCACTTGTTACATCCAAAGTATATTCAGTTACATCTGAACTAAAATTAGGTATAATATCAAAATTTTCTACTACTAGTGATTTTAAATTTGCGTTATCAGATTTTGTTTCTTCCTCTGGTTTAGTAGAAGTTAGTAAACTACTTGCTACATATTTTGTTTGTCCATTATATGATACTCTATACCATACATATCCATTTATTTTTTCTTTAGATGTTCCTGTTACAGTTAATTCTGTTCCTTCTTCTATTGGTGTTGCACTGCTACTTGTTGACCAACTTGCACGTAAATTTATATTTCCTGTAGAATACATTGTTTTGTTTGTATCTGTAAAAGTTGGCTCTGAAACTGTTGTGTTTCCTCCATTGCTTCCATTACTACCACTGTTGTTTTCACTATTGCCTTCGTTACTTTCTGTGTTTTCGTTATTTGGCTTTTGTGTTTCTTTAGCATTAACGGTAACACTTACACTTTTTGCTGGTAGGCTTTGGTCCTCTCCTGTTGTACTATCAGCTACTGTTTGAGGTGTAATCGTTACAGTTGCTGTTCCTTCTGCTTTAGTAGTACATGTTACTGTTTTACTTTCATTTTCTATCCATACGCTAGTTTCACTAACAGAAACATTAGAGTTTCCTGCTATAGTATATTGTCCAGTTAATCCTTTTCCATTTATTGTTACTGTAAATGTGTCTCCAACTGTTACTGTTGAATTTGAAGCACTTACAGAAAAAGACGCAGCTTCTACTTTATTACTAAAAAATAGTGTGCTTACCATTAATGCCATAGTTAATATTATATTTATACTTTTTGTTTTAGCTTTCATTTGTTGTCCTCCTTTATATACTTATTGTAGCAGTCCCCATAATGTGGTTCTTTATAATAACATAATCTCCTGCTGTTATGTTTCCATCACCATTAGCATCTGCTCCTAGTTTATTTTTTTCATTAATTACACCTGTTCCCATAATATGATTTTTTATTGTAACATAATCTCCTGCTGTTACTTTTCCGTCACCATTAACATCTCCAAGTTTTATAATTGTATACGTTTTTTCTGCTATTGTTATTGTATATCCTGTTCCAATATTTCCAGATGTAATTTCTTTTCCGCTTGAATCTTTTACAACAATATTTTTATTTGTATATTTTTCTTTAATTGTTTCTACACTAGTGTCTGGCTCACAAACTAAATTTGAATCTTCTAATTTAAATTTATCATTTTTTGTCGTTGGTGTATTAGGGTTTGAGTTTGAATCATTAGTATTTACTACTTGTATATATTGTTCTTTAGAATCTCCTCTTGCTATATATCCCTCTATACCATCTGAAGTTACTACTTTATCCCATGTGTATCCATTAGCATTTGATGCTCCAGCTTGAGTTCTTGTTAATACATCGTCTTTATCTAAATAAGTTAAAACTTTTTGGTCTGTTCCTGGTGCTTCTCTTACTTTTAGTCCTGAATTACAAATTACCTTAATTAACTCATTTTTTTCTGTTCCACCATTTTCCGTTTCTGAACCTGATGTACTAATATATTGTTGTGCTATATAACCTTGCCTTCCATCAGTTAACTTTACTCTGTCCCATATATACCCGTCTAAATTATATGCATCTTTTTCTATTCTAGTTAATACTTGACCTTTTATTAATGTTGTAATTATTGTTGTTGAAGTTGTTCCTGGTCCATTTCTTAAGTTAACAGATGTGTTTGCAATTACTGTATCATTACAATTTGTTACATCTGCTATTTCAACTAAATAGCTACGTGATATATAACCTTTTCTTCCATCTGGTAATACTACTTTGTCCCAATAAATTCCATTATTACTACTAGAAGCGATTTCTATTCTAAGAAGAATATCTCCTGTATTCACGGTACTTATAATAGTTGATGAAGTACTTGCTCCGTTTCTTACATTTACATTTGTACCTTTGACTTTAACATTTTGAGTTACTATTCCTGCATCTACTGGTTCTCTACATATAGTTTCTGGCATATTCTCATATACAGGTATTATAAATTCAATAGAACTATCTATTAACCCTAAACTTTCATAAGTACTTTTTACATTTTCTCCTTCCGTTACAGATGCTGATGCATTTTGCATATATTGGAAATAATATAATGTTCCATCTGAATTGTCTACATCGAATTTTTGTAAATATAATGTATCTTGTCCATCATTTATATAATTTTTAGCTAATACTTTTGTTCCCTCTTTTATAGAAATTTCTGGGTTTGTCCAGTCATTATCTTGAGCATATTGTAATCCACTTGCTATAACTTGTGCATCTGTTGAACCTGATGCCTTAATATTTAAATAATTATAATATCCTACATAACCACTATATGTACCTGTTGCTGTAGAACCAGGTTTTGAACCTGCACCTTGTTCTTGACGAAGTCTAGAAGCTAAATGATATGGACTTATTCCCGCTTCACTTGCTGCCTCCATAATAACTTGTGCATAAGATTTATTTATTGTGGCTGTTGTTCCATCTGTTGTTGTGTATTTTATTGTATCTCCTTGCATATACCCCATATCTGCTATAATCTTTTTTACACCTTCTATAGTTTGAATTTCACCATTATAAGATAAATTTTCAAATTCAAATATATATGTATCATTTAACCAATTTCTAGGATCCATATAATATGAAACTGCTGCCTCTGATGCACATCTCCAAGAAGTTCCTCCACGCGGTGTTTCACCACATACACTACATTTCCATGAACTTGGTTTACTAGCTGGTACAACATTTCTTCCATGACATGCTGTTGTCTCATTCTTTATTACTTGGCTCCAATCTAATCCTGTATAAAATATTGTAAAATTCCAATTTGGATGAGATTTTTTTAAATTATCTATTAATTCCTTATAACCTGGGTAATTATTAATTTTGCTTGAATAACTTTCTCTTGTCTGTGCTGCAAATATTACATTTTGATTTATAACTCCTAAAAAAACATAAGATATAAAAGTTAGTATTATAAGTATAAATACTAGCTTTGAAACCCTATGTTTAGTAGTTTTATATATATCGGTAATCAATTTAGTTTCCTCCTTAGCATATCTTGCTATTTCTTTAGTTTTTCTACATTTTTCGTCGAACAAATTATATCATTAGGTATAAATAACGTCAACAAATTTCCTAAAACTAATAAAAATGTAATATTTTAGTAACATTTCTGTTATTTTATAGAATAGAGCAAACGAGGCATGATTAATATTTTTAGACATTTTAGAAAACTTTTCATGCCTCGTCTTTGTTCAACCGCCAAATTTTATGTAATAAAATTTGTGTGGAATGTTTAGCGAAGCTTTTTATATTCTAGGGAAGTTTGGAGAATATAAAAAAGATGTCTTATGCAAAATAAATTTATAATCCATTTTGTTTAAAGACATCTTTTTCTTAATATGTTTTATTAAGCTTATTAGCAGCCTCTGCCACATCCACATCCAAAGTTTGTGAATAGTAATAAGAATATAATTATAAAGAATAATATTTCGCTATCTCCGCAGCCACATCCTCCAAATAATCCATTTAAAAATCCTCCATTATTGCAACCACATCCACTGTTGCAACCGCAATTTCTTATTTCGTCTTGCATCTTCTTTCCCTCCTCTTTTTTCTTTATATAATATAATATGTATTTTTATTTATTGTGTTACCATTAATTTAGTGTTATAATATTTTTCAAAGAAAGGACTTGCTTATTTATGAAAAAAATAGAATTACTTTCTCCTGTTGGAGATTTTGAATGTTTAAAAGCAGCTGTTCAAAATGGTGCAGATAGTGTATATTTTGGTGCTGCAAATTTTAATGCTAGAGCTTCTGCAACAAATTTTGATTTAACTAACTTAAAAGAAGCTATTTCTTATGCTAAATTAAGAGGCGTTAATACTCACCTAACATTAAATACTTTAATAAAAGATACTGAATTTGAAGATGCAGTTCTTTTAGCAAAAAAAGCTTATGAGTTTGGTATAGATGCAATAATTGTACAAGATTTAGGTTTTGCACGTTTTCTAATAAAAAGCTTTCCAGACTTGCCTATACATGCTAGTACTCAAATGACAATCCATAACTTAGAAGGTGCACTAGAAGCACAAAAGTTAGGTTTTAAAAGAGTAGTTTTATCTAGAGAATTATCTTTAGAAGAAATACAATATATACGTGCAAATACAAATGTAGAAATAGAAACATTTATACATGGTGCACTTTGCATATCATATTCTGGGCAATGCCTATTTTCAAGTATGATAGGTGCAAGATCCGGAAATCGTGGCAAATGTGCCGGTCCATGTAGACTTCCTTATGAATTATTAAGAACATGTGAAACAAAAGATACAAATGAAGCCAAAAGAACCGTTCCTATTTCGTCAAAAGGATATTTACTTAGCACTAAAGATTTATGTGGTTTGGAATTTTTACCTAAATTAATTGACGCTGGAGTTATGTGTTTTAAAATTGAAGGAAGAATGAAAACTCCTGAATATGTTGCTACAGTTACCCGAATTTACAGAAAATATATTGATTTAGCCTTGTCTGATAAACCTTATATAATTGATAAAAAAGACGTAAAAGATTTAATGCAAGTATTTAATCGTGGTGGATTTTCTAATGGGCATTTAGACTCAAATGCAAATACCTCTTTAGTATTTCCTGAAAAGCCAAATAATATGGGCATTTATATTGGAAACATTGCAAACCTAAAAACTAATAAAGGTCACGTTTTCATCAATTTAACAGATGATATTTCTATTGGTGACACTATTGAATTTGAAAAGGAATCTACAAAATATACTGTTTCTGAGCTTATGATAAAAAACAAAAATATTACCACTGGTTTTAAAAAGCAACTTGTTGAAGTTGGTAGAATGAAAGGCAATTTACATATTGGAGATAAGGTTTATAAAACTAATAGTAAAGAACTTTCTACTTTTGCATATTCATCTTATCAAGAAGAACATAAGAAAGTAGATTTAACTGCTTGTATTACATTAAAAAAGAATTCACCAGTTTTACTTAATGTTAGCACTCTTTCAAATAATAACCCTATTTTTGATGATATTAGTGTTTCATTATCTTCAGACACTTTACCTATTGAAGCTAAATCACAGCCTTTAGATAAAGATAGAATTATATCCCAACTTAATAAAACAAAGGATACTATTTTTACTTTTAAAGATATTGACGTAATATTAGATGATAACTTATTTTTACCATCTATAAAAGTTCTAAATGAGTTAAGAAGAAATGCTTTAGATGAAATTTTATTAATTGCAAATAGTAGAATTTTAAGAAATTCCCCTACTTCGCTTAATTTAACCGAAACAATAAGTAGCAAAGATAAGGATTCTGAAGGAGGTAATGTCTCTTGCAGTATTTCAAATGGTATTGTAACTAATTCAAATAGCAAAAAAGAAATTTCTGTTTTATTAAATATATTAGATGAAAATAAAAATTACAATGACCTTAAAAATGTAGATAATGTATATATTCCATTAAAATACTTTGGAAACAAAAAATATGAAAATATTATTAAAAACATTTGTGAGAATTTTAATGCTTATATTTATTTACCTACAATTATCAAATCAAACTATACTAATTTGCTTCATAATGTTATAGATAATTCTATTGAAACCTTTAAGGTCTCTGGCTTTGTTGTTTCAAACATTTCAAATGGCGATTTCATTCATCAAATAAAAAATAAATACAATGATAAATTTAAATTTATTGGCAATTATACTCTTAATATTTACAACAATAAGAGTATACAAGAATGGAAAGAACTTGGAATTGATAAATTAACTATTTCACCTGAATTAGGAAAATCTACTATAAATAATATATTAAATAATTCTAGTATAGAGCAAGAATTGATTGTATATGGCAGAACTCCATTAATGAGCATGAATTATTGTCTACTTGGAAAAACTAATAAATGTTATCCTACATGTGGCACACAATGTAAGAATAATACAAAATATTATTTAAAAGATAGATTAGGATTCTTATTTCCTATTCTTCCAGATAGCATTCAAACTGTTAGCACTCTTTATAATAGTAAAATAACTTCTATTTGTGCAAAAGACTTTGCTAATGCCTCTTCTTACCGTATAGATTTACTAGATGAAACTATAAATAATATAAATAATATAAATAATATTGTAAATACTGTTCTTTCTGGTGGTAGACTAGAAGGCAAAGACTACACAAACGGAAATTTAAACAGAGAAATATAAAAAGGACATTTGGGGACGGGTCACTTTTGTCCTTTACATAAAGTAACAATTATAATAAAAAAGCATATGAATTTTCAAAAAATGCTCGTTCAAGCTAAGTTACGCAGAAATTATAAGCGAAATTTGTGGCACCATTCCATTAAAAATGAACTCTTTCCACAAATTTCTTAATAATTTCTAGCTTACTTACTAATAGCGCTTTTTTTCAAATTAATATGCTTTTTATTATATTATCAAAAATTTACAAGAGGCAAAAGTGACCCGTCCCCCTAACAGTTTAATGTTTCGCACTTAGACTTATTATTAAATCCATATTGTCATCTTTTGCAGCTTTATTTTTTCTAATTTTTCCACATTTCTTACATTTAAATATTATTACATATCCTTTTTTACTATCTATTTCTAGCCCAATTGGCTCTAATATTCCATGGCATTCTTCTGCTCTATCTCCTGGGTTTATATCTACATGTTTTGAATGCAAACAATGTGGGCAATGATTTCTACAAGAATATCCTAATGGTGGCACTTTTTTACCACAATTTTCACAAACAAATTCTTCATCTATTTCAGTAAATTTTCTTTCCATTTATTTTCCCTTTCTTCACACCATCTAAAAGGACATTTGGGGACGGGTCACTTTTGTCCTTTACATAAAGTAATAATTATAATAAAAAAGCATATTAATTTGAAAAAAAGCACTATTAGAAAGTAAGTAAGCTAGAAATTATTGAGAAATTTGTGGAAAGAGTTCATTTTTTTAATGGAAGGGTGCCACAAATTTCGATTATAATTTCTGCGTAACTTAGCTTGAACGAGCATTTTTTGAAAATTTATATGGTTTTTTATTATATTCTCAAAAATTCACAAAGGACAAAAGTGACCCGTCCCCAAATGTCCTTTTAGTCGTAATTGAAAATGCCTCCTCCTATGAATTCTCTTAATAAAGAATTTTTAGGAATGTCCTCTATATCTATTTGTTCAAAGTATTTTAAAAATTCTGTTAATCTTTTTGCTTCTGCATATTCTTTTTCTTCTTTTCCTATTTGGCTAAATAGCGGTAATGCATATTTTTTCAACGCATTTATCTCATATACAAGTGATGTATTAAACATTACGTCTGCATCTTCTTGGAATGGGAATATATATTTTTCTTCCCCTGCTGATACAGAATACCAAGAAGATAATGTTCTCAAGGCTTCATATCCTCTAAATTGACTATCTCTAACTGTTCTTCTTATTATTCTTGTGTCTGTAGTTGAAATTCTATTGTAATAATCTATGTTTAATACTGTTAAAGCACTAATATATATTTTGAATTTTTGTTTTTTATCTATTGCTGGTGTTAGCTTATCGTTTAAGCAGTGTATTCCTTCCATTACAAGTACTTCGTCCTCTTCTAGTTTCATTGTTTTCCCTGTATAATATTTTATTCCTTTTTTGAAGTCAAATGTTGGAACTTCTATTTCTTCACCATTTAATAGTTTTACTAAATGTTCATTTAATAATTTTAAATCTACCGCTTCTAATGCTTCAAAATTATAATTTCCAAATTCATCTTTTGGCGTTTCTTCACGTTCTACAAAATAATTGTCTACAGATATTGTTTTTGGTTTTAGTCCATTTAGTTTTAGTTGTATTCCTAATCTTTTAGCAAATGTTGTTTTTCCAGAAGAAGATGGTCCTGCAATTAATATTACTCTTTTCTTTCTATCTTCTATTATTTTGTCTGCTATATTTGCTATTTTTTTCTCATGCAATGCTTCTGAAAGTAAAATTATATCTTTCGCTTCCCCATTTCTAATTTTTTCGTTTAATTGACTTAGTGTAGCAATTCCTAAAATTCTATATATATCGTCGTATTCCTCTAGTGTTGCTAAAAGTTTTTTACCCTCTTGATATGGTTTTATTTCATTTGGTTTATTTTTGCTTGGATAGCGAATTAATAATCCGTCATGATATTTCATAATGTCGAACAAGTTTATATATCCTGTAGAAATTGGCATAACTCCATAAAAATAATTGTAATATTTTTCACAAAAATATAAAGATACCGTCTTTTTGTCTTTATTTTCTAGTTGCATTTCTCCTATTTCTGTATTCTCTTTTTTTATAAACTTACCAGCCTCTTCTTTAGACATTTGTACCTTTTTTATGGGTAAATTTTTATTTATTATTTCTTGCATTTTTGTTTTTACTTTTTCTATCATTTCTTCAGTAATAATTACATCTTGTTCTGTTTC
Organism: Lachnospiraceae bacterium; assembly: GCA_963621995.1. Taxonomy (GTDB): domain Bacteria; phylum Bacillota; class Clostridia; order TANB77; family CAG-508; genus UMGS1663. The sequence goes on along the minus strand of CAVFFZ010000002.1, from coordinate 40,417 downwards.
ACAATACATACTACTTGATAATTGGAAATTTACTGTTAATTTTATTTGTGGATATAACTCTTCAAAAGCCATTGCCATAATAAACAAAAGTCCTCTTGTATATGTGCGTGCTCCATCTCTTGTAGATGTATTTAGCAATTCGACTTCATCATTTTCTTTTAACACATAATTTAATGGTTTTACTTCATTATTAACCATACATGCTATGATATTTTCCTTTTCTTCTATAGCTTCTTTGAAAGCTTCAATAACTGTCACATTCCCGTTTTCTATTTTAACTTCTATATTTTTATAAGTAACTTTCATATTAAAAACCTCTTTTTTTTGTTTAAATTCTTATTTATTATATTCTACTTTTATATTAATGTCAAAATATTTATTGCATATTTTTACCCATTTGGGAAATTCTATTATAAAACATTCTAAAATAATTTTAAAGATTTGAGGCAAAAAATGGATTTTAAAAAAATGATTAAGAATTTTATATGGAAACCTGATACCGAATATCAATTTTCAATTCCTGATAGCAATGAAAAAAAAGAGAATTATGTATCTTGTGAAGATTTAAATTTGCCAAAAAATATTTTTACAGATATTTCTGCAAATATCAACTTTGTAAAATCTAAATATAATTCATTGATAAATAGTGACATTATCTTAAGGGAGTTTGTAATAAATGTTAGAAATACCCAGTACAAAGCTTTTCTTTTGTTTGTTGATGGATTAGTAGATTCTGATTTAATTAATAATTATATTTTAAAGCCTTTAATGCTTAAAAATAGCGCAAATTCTTTTATTGATAGCAAGAATATAGTTTCCGAATCAGTTACAAATAATAATATTAAAATAAAGAAAGTAAAAAAAATTGATATTGTAGATTATATTTCTGATAGTTTACTTCCTCAAAATAGTGTAAATAAAGAGCAAAGTTTTGAAAATTTATTTTCTGGTGTAAACTCTGGAAACTGTGCACTATTTATAGATACTCTAAATTTTGCTTTTGACATTGAGGTAAAAGGTTTTAAACAGAGAAGTCTTGGCTCTCCAAGTACAGAAATTATTATAAAGGGTCCGCAAGAAGCTTTTGTTGAAAATATTAGAACAAATACTTCTTTACTCAGAAGAATTGTTAATAGTGAAGATTTAGTTATTGAAAATATAAACATTGGAAGCGTTACCAAAACTAAATGTGTAGTATGTTATATGCAAAATATAGCAAATGATGATTTAGTAGCGGAAGTAAAATATCGATTAAACAATTTAAAAATAGACTCTATATTATCTTCTGGCCAATTAGAACAATTACTTGTTAACAATGAAGCTAATATGGGAATCCCTGAAACTTTATCTACTGAAAGGCCTGACAAAACATCTAAATATTTATTACAAGGCCGTGTAGTTGTAATAGTTAATGGTTCACCTTTTGCTCTTATAATGCCTGTTTGCTTAATTGATTTTATGTCCTCTCCAGAAGACACCAATTTAAGACCTTATTTAGCAAACTTTCTGAAATCTATACGAATTTTATGTGCTATTTTTACTTTATTATTGCCAAGTGTATATGTGGCTGTTACTAGTTTTCATCAAGAAATTCTACCTACAGAGTTATTAAATTCAATTTTATATTCAAGAGAAAGTGTTCCTTTCCCTGTTATTTTTGAAATACTAATTATGGAAATTTCTTTTGAATTAATTAGAGAAGCAGGTTTAAGGGTTCCATCACCTATTGGCTCTACTATTGGTATAGTTGGAGCTCTAGTTTTAGGGCAAGCTGCTGTAAGTGCTAATATTGTAAGTCCTATTTTAATTATTATAGTGGCATTAACTGGTATTTCGTCTTTTGCAATTCCAGACTTTTTGTTTGGTTTCCATTTAAGAGTCTTCCGTTTTCTTTTCATTCTTTTAGGCTATATGGCTGGTTTTTTAGGAATTGCTGTGGGACTATTTGTTTATACATCTGTTTTATGTAATATAAAATCTTTCGGTGTTTCTTTTACCTCTCCTTTTGCACCTGCAGTAAATTCTAAAGGTAACAGTTATTTTATTCCTCCTATTTGGAAACAAGAATATAGGGCAACATATATTAATCCTAAAAAAGAAAAAGCACAAGAAAAAATAAGTATGAAATGGAAATTTAGATAAGAAAGGAATTTTTTATGAATCATTCAAAAATAGGTACATTTGAAGCTATAACCCTTATACTTTCAGTAATCATAACTCATACAGTTCTATCTTTGCCAAAAGCTTTATTAGATTCTACTAATAGTGCTACTCTTATAAATTTAATTTATGTTAGCATTTTAGCAATTATCTTTATTTTAATAGTATGTAGATTGTTTAAAAACTTTCCTGGAATGGATATTATAGATATTTCGGAATTCCTTGGTGGTAAAATTTTTAAATGTATTATTGGAACTATTTTTATAACATATTTTCTTATAAGTTCTAGTATATTTTTAAGAAACTTTTGTGAATATTTAAGAATTATATACTATCCTTCTACAAATGTAATATTTCTTATTTTGATTTTTATAATTGCTATATGTATTGTAAATAGTTTGGAATTTAATGCTGCATTTAAAGCAAACTCAATTATTACTATTTTTGCATTAATTAGTATTATTTTTTTATTTTTTGCTAATATAAGATATTTTTCTTTGCAAAGAATGTTTCCCATTTTAGGAGAAGGATTTTATAATACTTTTATTACGGGAATAGGTAATATTTATGCTTTTAGTGGTATTGTATGTATATATTTTTTACCACCTTTATTAAAAGAACCTGAAAAATTTAAGAAAATAGCTATTAGCTCTGTATGTATTTCTTCGGCTTATATTATTTTAGCAGTTTGTATTATTTTATTTATGTTTCCTTATTTCACAAAAATAAATGAAATAATCCCTTTATATGCTGTTGCAACATATGTTGAATTTGGAAGCTTTTTCCAGAGGCTAGAAGCAATATTTTTGTTAATTTGGATTATTACTTTTTGTGGCTATTTATGTATGGCAAGTACATTTTCTATTCATTTTTTTAAGAAAATATCAAAAATAAAATATACAAAACCTATAGTTATTATTTTTGGACTTTTTATGTTAGGAATTTCGCTAATTCCTAACAATTATGCAGAATCTAATTTTTTTGAAACTAAAATTTATTGTTTTCTTATGATAGGAACTATTTTTATTTTAGGCTTTGGTATTTTAATATTTGCCAACTATAAAAAAAATTTAAAGCAGGAGGCAAATAATAATGAATAATAAAATAGTCAAAAATACTTTTATTTTTGTTGTATGCATTATTTTATTGCTTGGTTTTAATAGTTCTTATACTTCTTTGAATATAGATAATTTAGCATATGTTGTCGCTTTAGGCATTGATGCCGGTGAAAACAATAATTATAAAGTTAGTTTTCAGTTTATTCCTAGAACTAGCGACTCCAAATCTGAATCTGGTACTTCTGGAGGAGGTAAAACAGTTATAAACACTGTTGAAGCTTCTTCTATAAATATTGCTATAAATTTAATGAATAGCTATTTGGCTAGAAAACTAAATTTATCGCATTGTAAAGTTGTAATTTTTTCCGAAGAAGTTGCCATAAAAGGTATTTCTAAAGAAATATATTCTCTAATAAATAATTCTCAAGCACGACCTTCTACAAATATTATTATTTGCAAAAATACAGCTAAAAAATATATTGAAGACTCTAATCCTATTTTAGAAAATATGATAACAAAATATTATGAAATATTTCCCAATTCTGGTAAATACACTGGTTATATTTATAATGCTACATTAGGTGATTTCTTTAATCAAATGATAAGTGATACTTGTGATCCTTTTGCAATTTTAGGAGGAGTAAATTCAAACACAAGCAACGAGAATAATACCTCTAACAATAATGGAGATGTAGAAAATATAAAATCTACAGAAACACCTTTTTCTGGTTTAAGAGGCTCTGAAAATGTCGGAGTTGCAGTATTTAAAGATGACAAATTAGTAGGTGAATTAAATGCCACAGAGACATTATGCCTTTCAATTATAAAAGGCGAAGTATCAAGCTTTTTAATTCATGTACCAAATCCTAAAGATAGTGAAAAAGAAATAGCTTTAATAATTTATCCTTCTAGCAAACGAGAAATTACAGTTGATATTGTCAATGGCTCTCCTCTTATTACCTTTAAAGAAAAATTTATAGGAAAAATTTATTCAGCTTCAAATGATAAAGAATATTTAAGTGAAGAAGAAACAAAAGAACTATCTTATTTATCTAACAAATATTTAGAAAATATATTAAAAAATTATCTATACAAAACATCTACACAATATAATTCTGATATAAATGATTTTGGAAGATATGCTTTATCTAAATTCCTTACAATTGACCAATTTAATGAATATGATTGGAAGAGCAACTACAAAAACTCTACTTTCAAAGTTTCTATAGACACACAAGTTCAATCTGGTTTTTTAATTACAGAAATAAAAGAATAAAAATTGTAAAAACATTAAATCTTTAAAATTTAATAGAAAGGTTGTAAATTATGATTCATCCTATAATTTATCATGTAATATTTTCAATTTTCACAATATATGTTTTAGTAAACTCATGTTCTTATGGAATTTATGAGATAAAAAATGAAAAAAACGAAAGTGGCGGAATTGCTGTAATTTTATTTACGGTTTTTAGTATAATATTTAGTAATATTATGGTTTGGTTAAATTAAATGAACCAAATGGGATGTTTAGAACAAATTGGAAAGCTAATAAATTTATAGTATATTATTAAAAAATACAAATTATAATTACTAATAAATTTAAAATATTGAAGCTTTCCGTAAATTTGTTCTTGTGCGAAATTTTCTTAGAGAAAATTTCTGTGCAACTTTTAGATTTTTATTACTTTTTCCCATGTCATTTTTTCTTTTCCGAAGTGTCCATAGTTTGTTGTTTCTATATATATTGGTTTCTTTAAGTCTAGATATTTTATTATTCCATTTGGTGTTAAATCAAATTTTTCTTCTATTATTTTTATTATATCTTCTTCTGGAATTTTATTTGTTCCAAATGTATTTACCCATATAGATATTGGGTTTTTCATTCCTATTGCATATGATACTTGTAGTTCACATTTTTTTGCATATCCATTTGCTACAATGTTTTTTGCAATATGGCGAAGCATATAGCTTGCTGATCTATCTACTTTGCTAGCATCTTTTCCTGAAAATGCTCCTCCGCCATGACGGCTATATCCACCATAAGTATCTACTATAAGTTTTCTTCCTGTTAATCCAGTATCTCCTAAAGGTCCTCCTATAACAAATCTTCCTGTTGGATTTATATATATTTTTGTATTTTCATCCATCATTTCTTTTGGTACAACTACATTTATTACTTTTTCTATTAAATCCTTTTTTAACCTATCCATAGTTACTTCTTCTAAATGTTGTGTAGATATTAATATAGTATCTATTCTTTTTGGCATATCATCTTCGTATTCTACTGTTACTTGTGTTTTTCCGTCTGGTCTTAAGTACGTAATTTGATTTTCTTTTCTAACATCTGCTAATCTTTTGGCTAATTTATGTGCCATATCAATAGCATAAGGCATATAGTTTTTAGTTTCACTGCTTGCATAGCCAAACATAATGCCTTGGTCTCCTGCTCCTCCAACGCCTACACCCATTGCTATGTCCGAACTTTGCTTTGTAATGTTTATATCTATTTTGCAAGTTCTGTAATCCATATCTGTTTTTTCGTTGTCATATCCTACCTGTTTTATTACATTTCTTACTAAATTTTCTATGTCTACTTCTCCATTTGAAGTAACTTGTCCAGCTACTGTAATTTTATCTTTTGATGCAAATGTTTCTACAGCAACTCTTGAATTTTCGTCTTTTTTTAAGTATTCATCTAATATGCTATCTGAAATTAAATCACATAGTTTATCTGGATGCCCTTCTGTTACACTTTCTGATGTAAAATAATATTTTTTCATTTAATTTTACTCCTAATTAATAATTTATTCCTCATTTTTTGCTATTTCAAAGTCAATTTGCCTTAAGATTTTATTAGCATTTTTTACTTTAATCTTTACTTTGTCGCCTATTTTATATGTTTTCTTTGTTCTTTCTCCCGTTAGAGTTTTTCTATTTTCATCATAAATAAAGTATTCGTCTCCTAAATTTTCAAAACGAATTAGTCCTTCTACTGTGTTTTCTAATTCTACAAACATTCCAAATGAAGTAATTGAAGAGACAATTCCCTCAAATTCTTCTCCAATTTTATCTTGCATAAATTCTGCTTTCTTAATATCTATACTATCTCTCTCAACTTTTTGTGCTATTTTTTCTCTTTCAGATGAAGATTCACTATAGCTTACAGCTTTTTGTAAATATTCTTGTTTCCATTCGTCTTCTACATTATAGTTTTTGTCTATATAGTGTGAAATTACTCTGTGTATGAATAAATCTGGGTATCTACGTATTGGTGATGTAAAATGACAATAATAATTACTTGCAATGCCAAAATGCCCTTTGTTTTGACTTTCATATCTTGCCACTTTTAATGTTCTTAATATTAAAGTAGAAATTACTCTTTCTTCGTCTGTTCCAACTATTTTGTTTAAAACTTCTGCAAATGCTTTTGGATGAATATTATCTTTACTATACTTAATTCTGTATTTAAAATTAAATAAAAATTTATTAAGTTCATCTATTTTTTCTCCATCTGGTTCTTCATGTACACGATAAATAAATGGTGCCTCTAACCAGTAAAAACGCTCTGCTACTGTTTCATTTGCAGTTAGCATAAATTGCTCTATTATCTCATTTGCAAAAGAAAGTTCATATTTTTTTACATCTATAGCATACCCATTTTCATCTAGTATAATTTTGCTTTCAGGTAAGTCTAAATTCAAGCTTCCTTGCTTATTTCTTCTGTCTTTCAAAATATGTGCAAGTTCTTCCATTCTTTTAAAGTGCTCTATGAATGGCTTATATTTTTTTACTACTTCTAGTTCTTTTTCTAATGTTCTTATTTTGTTTTTAGCTTCATCTACATTTTCTATTTTCTCTGTTTTTTCTTCTTTATTAAGTCCAAGCAAAATTGCAACATCAGTGTAATTCATTCTTCTAGTAACTTTTATTACACTTTTTCTTATATCTGAAGATACAACATTTCCTTGTTTATCTATTTCCATTATTACAGACAAAGTAAGTCTATCTTTTCCTTCATTTAAACTACATATTCCGTTTGAAAGTTCACGAGGAAGCATTGGTATTACTCTATCTAACATATAAATGCTTGTCCCTCTTATAATTGCTTCTTTGTCTAAATTTGTATTTGGTGTTACATAATGGCTAACATCAGCTATGTGAACTCCTAACTCGTAATTACCATTTTCTAATTTTTTAACTTGTACTGCATCATCTAAATCTTTTGCATCTTCGCCATCTATTGTAAAAATCTCTTCGTTTCTTAAGTCTAACCTATTTTCCAATTCTTTTTTGCTTATTTCTTCTTTTATACTTTTAGCTTCTTCTATTACTTTGTCTGGAAAATTATAAGGTAAATCATACTCTTTAATTAAGCTAAGCATGTCTACACCTGCTTCATTTACATTACCTAATACCTCTATTATTTTTCCTTCAGCATTTTTACCCTTTTCAGGGTACTTTAAAATTTGAACCAATACCTTTGCGTTTGTTCTTGCTTTTCCCATATTTTTCTTTGAAATAAAGATGTCTGTACCAAATTTTCTATCATCTGGTACTACAAATCCAAAATTTTGATTTTTAGTAAATATACCAACTAAAGTGTCTTTGTTTCTTGATAAAATTTTTACAACTTTTCCTTCTCTATGGCTTTTTTGTTCTTTGTCTTCTATTATTTCTATTAAAACTTTATCTTCATTTAAAGCACCTTTAGTATTGTTTTTTGCTATATAAATTTCATCTTCTTCATTCTCTATTTTTACGAAACCAAAACCTTTTTCATTTCCTCTAAAAATTCCAGAAATATATTTTCCTTCTTGCATCAAATGATATTTTGATTTTCTATTTTTTTGAATTTTATAATTTTCTTCTAATTTATTTAAAACCTCTAAAAAATTGTTATACTCTGTTTTAGGCACACTTAAAACAGCTGCCAATTCTTTTGCTTTCATTGGCACATATATATCTTCTTTCATAAAATCTAAAATTAACTTTTCTTTATCTTCCATTACCTCTCCCTCACAAAGGACATTTGGGGACGGGGCACTTTTGTCCTTTACATAAAACTTAAACCTGATAATAAAAATTTATTTACAAAGGACAAAAGTGCCCCGTCCCCAAATGTCCTTTCAAACTTTAACTAACAAAAAAGTGTAGTTATTTTTGTTACTACACTTTAGTTTTTCTAAAAAATTAAATTACATACAAAATTCCAAGTATTATTGTAAATACTAAAAATAAAATACCTAATATTATTGTTAGTCTTTTTATTTTTCCTTCTTTTGTTCTTCCCTTATTTTTCTCATAAAAATTATTTGTTGAAGAACCTGTAATTGCTCCTGAAGCTCCTTGGCTATCTTTTGTTTGTATTGTAGCAACTATTATTAATGCAACACATATTACTAAATATATTCCTAATACTATGTATTTTAAAATTTCCATTTTTATCTCTCCTTTGGTTTATTTTTCCTTTTTCTTTAACGTTATTTATTGTAACATATGTATTTAAAAAATGCAATTGATTTTTGAAATTTTGTATTATATAATATTTTATATTTAAAATATAGCATTTTATGGAGTTTTTATGAAGATTTTAGTTGTAGATGAAAAGTATAATAATAAAAAATTAGATAAATTTATTTTTGATAAATTTTCTAGCTTAAGTTCAGGTCTATTTTATAAAACTTTAAGGAAAAAAGATTTTCGTGTAAATGATATTAGAATTTCCGAAAATATAACACTTCATACAGGTGATGAAATTAAAGTTTTTATTAGTGATGAACTTTTAGAAAGTAACGTTTCACTTCATACTATATATGAAGATGATAACATTTTAGTTATTGATAAACCTACAAGCATTGAAATTGTTGGAGAGAATAGTGTTACTTCTATTTTAGGAAAAAAATATTCATACATTAAGCCTTGTCATAGACTTGATAGAAATACAACTGGTCTTGTTTTGTTTGCCAAAAATGAAGAATCTTTAAACATTCTTTTAGATAAATTTAAAAATCATGAGATTGAAAAACATTATAGATCTACTGTTTATGGAATACCTAAAATAAAAAAAGCTAAACTTGAAGCTTTCTTGTTTAAGGATAGTAAAAAATCTTTAGTTTATATTTCAGATGCACATAAAAAAGGTTATCAAAAAATTATTACTTCTTATGAAGTTATTATGGAAAATAAAAAACAAAATATTTCTGTATTAGATGTTAAATTAGAAACTGGTAGAACTCATCAAATTAGAGCACATCTTGCTCACATAGGCTTTCCTATTATTGGAGATGGAAAGTATGGTAAAAATGAAATAAATAAAAGATTTAATAAAAAGACTCAATTACTTGAAAGTTATAGCTTAAAGTTTAATTTTTCTTCTTCAAGTGGTATTTTATCTTATTTAAATGGTAAAATTATAGAAAAAAAGTAGAAGTAGCAAAATAATTGTTACTTCTACTTTTTCTTTTATTCTATTGCACTCTTTCAGTTTTTTATTTGAATATTTCTTCAAATTCTTGTTCTGTTATTGTTTCATTTTTCAATAATGTTTGTGCTACTTCATGAAGTTTATCCATATGCTCAAGTATTATTTTTTGTGCTTTAGTATATGCTGTATCTAATAGTATTTTTACTTCTGCGCCTATTGCATCTGTATATTTTTCACCAAGTAATTGTAATTCATATGGATCTTTGTCTAGGTTTATTGAAATTGTACCAACTACATCACTCATTCCATATACTGTAACCATATCTTTCGCTATTTTAGTTGCTACTTCGAAGTCATTGCTTGCCCCTGTTGAAATATCATTCATTATAATTTTTTCTGCTGCACGACCTGCCATTAATACAATAAGTCTTTCTTCCATTTCTGTTTTAGAAATGTAGTTTTTATCTTCGTTTGTTTTATTCATTGTATATCCTCCTGCCATACCTCTTGGTATAATTGATATTTCCTTTACTGGTTCTTGTGTTTCTAAATATCTACTTACTATGGCATGTCCTGCTTCATGATATGCAGTTAGTTTTTTGTCTTTTTCTGAATATACTCTACTTGCTTTTTGAAGTCCTATTGTTACCTTTTTAAAAGCTTCTTCTATATCTTCTTGTTCTATTACTTTATGTTCATTTATTGTAGCTAAAATTGCTGCTTCATTTAATATATTAGCTAATTCTGCACCTGTTAGACCTGCTGTATCTTCTGCTATTGTTTCTAGTTTAACATTTTCTGCTAGCTTTTTATTTGCACTATGAATCTTTAATATTTCTTCTCTTCCTCGTTTGTCTGGTATATTTATTGTTATTTGTCTATCAAATCTTCCTGGCCTTAAAAGAGCTGTGTCTAACATCTCTGGTCTATTTGTTGCAGCTAAAACTATAATAGTTTCTTCTGTGTCAAAACCATCCATTTCTACTAATAATTGGTTTAATGTTTGATTGTTTTCCGTTTCTGCACCACTTCCGCTAGATCTTCTAGAACCTATTGCATCTATTTCATCTATAAATACTATACATGGTGCTACTTTTCTTGCCTTTTCAAATAATTTACGTACTCTTGACGCCCCAAGTCCTGCAAACATTTCTATAAATTCTGAACCACTCATTGAAATAAATGGCACATTTGCTTCACCAGCTATTGCTTTTGCTATTAATGTTTTACCTGTTCCTGGTTTTCCATATAATAAAACTCCTTTCGGAACTTTTGCTCCCATTTCATTGAATTTTTTAGGTTCTTTTAGGAATTGAACAATTTCTAACATTTCTTGTTTTTCTTCATCTAAACCTGCAACATCGTCAAATTTTACTTTTTCCTTTGTTGTTTCTGCATCATATATTTTCCCCTTATCGCCAAGACCTTGCATTTTAAATACTAATATGAATAAAACAACAATCATTATAGTTGGTAATAATGCAAAAAGTCTTTCTGAAATTGTAAGAAAAATATTTTCTGGATTTTGTATTAAATCTATATTGTTACCTTCTGCAACTTTTTCTTGAATTAATTCTATAAATGCTTGTGTATTTGGCACTATAACAGTTTTTTCTTCTTCAACATTTTTTTTCTTTACTTTTAAAGAAGTACTTCCGACTGTCATTTCTATTTTTTCTATTTCACCATCTGATATTTCTTTAATTAAATCTGTATAAGCAAGTTCTTTTTCTTCATTTTCAGAAGTTTTATTAAAAAATAATAAATAACTTAAAATGGCTAATGTAGCTATTAAAATAACTGCTAATACACCAACTAGGATTTTATTTCTTTTTTCATTTTTTCCATCTTTTCTGTTATCTTCCATCATTCTTTCCTTTCATTTTATGCATTTTCACCTTGTGCTCCACTTTCCAAATCATCTTGCTCTTCTTCGTCTTCTTTTTTCTTTTTATTTTCTTCTTTCTTTTTTCTTTTTTCTTCTTGCTTTTCTCTTTCTTGTTCTTGTTTTTCCTTTTCCATTTCTTCTTTTACTTTAACTTGTTCTTCTATTATTTTTGCCAATTCTTGTTGGTTTTTAATCACATCTGATTTTATCATCAATATTGCTGTTACTACATAAATACATGCTATTCCTACATACATTACTTGGAAGTAAGTAAGTTCAAAACCTGTAAATGTATATATTAAAGTAACTACTGCATTTAATAAAATTGGTAATGTTAAGCTATGAATTGCTATTTTGTACATTGCACTTAATCTAAGTCTTAATCTCATAAATAATGCTGTTATATAGCCAAATACTGCTAAAAGTAATATATCTAGCCAAATACTAATAAAATAAGCAATTAGCATATATATGAATGTGATTATAAAAAAACCTATATACAACATTATTAGATTTGTTCCAGTAAAGAAATTTAATAAATCTTGTTTGTTAAAACTCTGTATTTGGTAATTTTCTGTTATAGTAGAATATGAATATTCTACCATCGTATTTTTTGTTGCTGTGGTTTTTATAATTATTTTGTCATTTAAAATGATTATTCCATTTTGTGTGTTTAATATTTTTTGTTTATAATTATTAATATTTTCTTCTAATTGTTCCTTAGTATCTATAATTATTAAATTAAATATCTTATCATCATTTTCTAATATTATTGGACTATCTGTGTCCATTTTTAATATGTTATTTTGAAATGTAAAGTTTGGCAAATCTGTTTTTACATATGATATTGCTTGTCCTATATCACCTTTTATTTTATATACTGAGCAAAAAGATATTACTATAGTAAATAGAATTAGTAATTTTACTAAATATGTAATTACTATACTCCATTTTTTGCTAGCTAATTCTGGGTACTTTTCAAAACTTTTTATACTTATTATCATCTTCTTAAAAAATGGTAACTCTTTTTCTTCATTCATCTTTTGCTCTCCACTTCTTTATATAAAAATATTTTTATTTATTCTATTATTTGCCCTTCCTTAGTGTCTTTTACAGTGTAGCCTTTTTCTTTTAATAAATCACGAATTCTGTCTGATTCTGCCCAATCTTTATTTTCTCTTGCTATTTTTCTTTGTTCTACTAATTCAAGTATTTCTTTTGGTAATTCTAATTTTTCTTGCTCTTCTAAATATTTTTTAGAATTTTCTAAATCTAAACCTAATATTCTATCAAATTCTAATAAAAGATCTGCAAATTGTTTTGATTTTTTATTGTTTCTAACTACTTCCCATACAATTCCCATAGCAAGTGGCATATTTAAGTCATCATTTACTGCATCTAAAAATCTTTGTTTATATTCTTTTATTTCCTCTTCATCAATTTTTGCATTATTTTGTAAATGCGTTAAATATCCTTCACGTAATCTATTTAATGCTTTTTGTGTTGAAAGTGCACTTTCAAAAGTAAAGTTTAATTTTGTTCTATAATGCGCCGTATAGCAGAACATTTTGTATGCTAATGGTTCTATTCCTTTTTCTTGTAGCTGGTCTAATGTATAAGTATTTCCTAAACTTTTTGACATTTTACCGCCGTTTACTTGCAAGAATTCAACATGCATCCATCTTTTAGCTGGAACATGCCCTGTGCATCCTTTGCTTTGTGCTATTTCATTTTCATGGTGTGTAGGTATATGGTCTACACCACCTGTATGAATATCAAATTCATCTCCTAAATATTTTCTACCCATTGCAGAGCACTCCAAATGCCAACCTGGATAAGAAAGTCCCCATGGACTCTCCCATTTCATAATGTGATTTTCTGGTGCTTTTATCCATACTGCAAAATCATATGGATTTCTTTTTTCTGGGTCTACATCTACTCTTGCTCCTGCAATTTGATCGTCTAAATTACGATTTGAAAGCACTGGGTATTTATCTAATTTAGAAATATCAAAATATATAGCTTTTGATGTTTCGTAAGCATATCCATTTTTAATTAAAGTTTTAACGAATTCTAACATATCACTAATATGATCTGTTGCTTTTGCTATTATTTCTGGTCTTTCTATATGTAGTCTTCCCATATCTCTGAAAAATATATCTGTATAATATGCAGCAATTTCATATGGATTCTTGTTTTCTTTTCTTGCTGCCTTTTCCATTTTGTCTTCACCTTCGTCTGCATCTGACTCTAAGTGTCCAACATCTGTAATATTCATTACATGTTTTAATGTATATCCATTTTCTTTTAAAACTCTTCTTAATGTATCCATAAATACATAAGCTCTAAAATTACCAATGTGGGCAAAACTGTAAACAGTTGGCCCACAAGTATATATACGTACTTCATTTCCTTTCAATGGTTTAAACTCTTCTTTTTGTTTAGTTAAAGTATTGTATAATTTTAATCTCATAATTTTTTCCTTTCTTTTTTAGGTTGTTGTATTTGTAGTAGTATTATTTGTCGTCGTATTTTCTATATTGTTTTCTGTTTTGCTTAATTTATTTATTGTTAATGTAATAGTTTTTCCTTTTTCAACCTTCTCTTTTTCTTTAACACTTTGTGTTAATACAACATCTTCTTTTTTCTTTTTATCTTCACTATATTTTATATCAACTTTTAATCCTTTGGCTTCGATTAATTTTTTAGCCTCAGTTAATGTTTTTCCCTCTACATTTATCATTTCAACTTGTTCAGGAGCTTTATGGACATCACAAGTTTCTGTTGGAATATCATATTTATTACCTGCGTTTGTTGACCATAAATTTGTATTTTCTTTTTGAGGTCTTACTAAATATGTTTCTTCTGTTACGTTTTTGCAATATTCATTAGCAATTTTTCCAGAATCTTGGCATATATTTAATTTTGTATGTCCTTCACATTTTCCTGGTAAATTACCTTTTACAAACACTTCTGACATTGTCCTTGAACAACTATCTGTTGCAATACATCCAGAATCTTGACAAATTGTTGCAGATACAACATTACTTGGTCTTTTAAATCTAGCTGTTGGTAAACTACTATGAATATTTTTCATAACTGCTGCCCAAATATTTGCTGCATTATTTGTACTAAATACTGGAAGTTCAGAATAATCAAATCCAAACCAAGTTGCAGCTGTGTAATATGGAGTAAATCCACAAAGCCACCTATCTACATAGTTATCTGTAGAACCTGTTTTAGCTCCAACATCCATATCAGACATATAACATACTGATGCTGTACCAGAACGTGCTGGTGATTTTAATAAATCTTGAAGTATATATGCATTTGCTTCTGACATAACTCTTCTTGTTTCTTGCTTTTTCTCTAATACTACATTTCCATCTTTATCCTCTACTTTTGTATAGAAAGTAGGTTCAATATATTCACCATTGTTAGCTATTGAAGCATATGCAGCTGCCATATTAAGTGGACTGACATCTGCAGTACCTAATGCAAGTGTAATAGATTCATGTTTTTTATCTATATTAATTCCCATTTTAGCTAAAAATTCTATTGCATTTGCAGGTCCAATTTCTTTCATAATTTTTAAGTGCACTATGTTTGAAGATTGTGCTAATGCTGTTCTTATTGTCATTAATCCATTAAATCCACCAGAGTTATGCGGAGTATATCCTCCTCCAAAGTTTGTTGCAGAATCGTCATAAACGGTACCTGCATTAATAATTCCTTTTTCTAGTGCTGGTGCCTCACATGCTAATGGTTTAATTGATGAACCTGTTTGTTTTCCACGTAATGCTCTATTTATACCTGTTGCATTTGAATCTTCTCCAAGGCCACCTACAGTTGCTACTACTTGACCTGTTGTATGGTCTATAATAACCATAGCTGCTTGTGTATGTTCATTTAGTAATTCTCCATCATCTTTTTTCTCTTTACCACTTTTAATATACTTGTCTTTTAAAAATTCTTCTTCCATTACATTTTGAATTGATGTATCTTGTGTTGTATAAATAGTATATCCATTATTTTCTACCATAAATTGAGCTGTTTCTTCATTTATATCCTTAGCTTCCATTAAGTCCTCTATTACTTGGTTTATAGCTGCTGCTGTATGATAAGAATATGTAGCTTTTGAAACATTAGCTCCTTGTTCAAATGTTAAACCATTTTCAACTTCTTCTACTGCTTTATTATATTCTTCTTCATCTTTAATATAACCTTGATCTTTCATTTGGAAAAGTACTTCTTTTGTTCTATTTTTGATTTTTTCTGCATTGTCTAATCCAATAAATGGGTTATATGCACTAGGTCCATGGTTTATTCCTGCTAAAAATGCACATTCTGCTAAATCTAGTTCTCCAACTGGCTTGTTGAAATAGTATTCAGCTGCCATTCCTACACCATATATAGTAGAGCCCATAGGTATTTGATTTAGATATAATTCTAATATTTGGTCTTTAGAAAGTATTTTTTCAACATTATATGCTCTTGCCATTTCTCTTATTTTTCTTTCTATACCTTTTGAACCCGAATCTGCTTTATCATTTTTTATGTTTTTAATTAATTGTTGTGTAATTGTACTTCCTCCACCAGATTCTGAATCTCCACGATTAATTATGTACATGATTGTTGCATATGCAGTTCTTTTTATATCTATTCCATTATGTTCGTAAAATCTTTTATCTTCTATAGCTATAAATGCTTTTGGTAAATATTCTGGCATATCTTCTATTGAAGCTATTTTTCTGTTTTCTGTTCCAGAAAGAGTTGCAACAATATTGCCATCCTTATCTAATACATTACCATTAAGATTTTTAATTGTTAAGTCATCTTCTGTTAGTTTGAACTTATCACTAAAGAAGACTCCTGCTATTATTCCTGTCCCTATTAAAATTAATAAAAGAATTAAAGCAAAAATTGTTAAGATTACTTTTTTTAGTATTTTATGTTTTTTCTTAGTTTTTTTATTATTGTTATCATTTTTATTTTTTTTGCTTGCTTTTATTTTATATTTTTTTGTTTTATTTATTTCTTCTTGATTTGTTTTCTTTTTTGCCTTTGATTTTCCCATATCATTTCCTCCTTGGATACGCAAAATTGATAGTTACATTATATTATATAATAGTTAAAAATAAAAGGTTTTTTAGGAAAAAAACATAAAAAAATTCTCAGCTTTTTCTAAGCTGAGAATTTTTTTATTTAGCATAATCTATAACTCTTGTTTCTCTAATAATGTTAACCTTTATTTGTCCTGGATAATCCATTTCATCTTCTACTTTTTTAGCAACATCTCTTGCCACTAATGTCATTTGTGCGTCTGTAATTTTTTCTGGTTTAACTATAATTCTAACTTCACGTCCTGCTTGTATTGCAAAAGATTTTTCAACACCTTCAAAAGAATTTGCAATCTCTTCAAGTTGTTGTAATCTTTTTATGTATGCTTCTAAAGTTTCACGCCTTGCTCCTGGTCTTGAAGCTGATATCGCATCTGCTGCTTGTATTAAAACAGCTTCTACACTTAAAGGTTCTACATCTCCATGATGAGCTTGTACAGCATTTATTACCATTCCGTTTTCTTTATACTTTTTAAGTACTTCTACACCTAATTCTACGTGTGTACCTTCCATATCATGGTCTAATGCTTTTCCTATATCATGTAACAAGCCAGCTCTTCTTGCAAGTTTAGTATCTAGTCCTAATTCTTCAGCCATTATTCTAGCTAAATTAGAAACTTCTACTGAATGGTTTAATACATTTTGTCCATAACTTGTCCTATATTTTAATTTTCCTAGTAAGTTAATAATATCTGGATGAAGTCCTATAACACCTGCTTCCATAGCGGCTCTTTCGCCTTCTTCTTTAATAGTTTGCGCTAATTCTTCTTTAGCTTTTTCAACCATTTCTTCTATTTTAGCTGGATGAATTCTTCCATCATCTATTAATTTTTCTAGTGCTATTTTGGCTACTTCTCTACGTAATGGATCAAATCCTGATATAACAACAGCTTCTGGTGTATCGTCTATAATTAGATCTATTCCTGTTAATGTTTCTAATGCTTTTATGTTTCTTCCTTCTCTACCAATAATTCTTCCTTTCATATCATCATTTGGGAGAGATACAATTGATACAGTTGTTTCTTGAGAATGATTTGCTGCACATTTTTGAATAGCATATCCTATAATATTTTTAGCTGTTTTATCTGCTGTTTCCTTTGTTTTTTGTTCAAAATCTTTAATTAAGTTTGCTTTTTCAACAGTTAATTGTTTTTCAACTTCATTTAATAATTGTTTTTTAGCATCTTCAGTAGATAATCTTGCAATACGTTGTAATTCTAACATTTGTTTATTGTATAATTCTTCTAGTTCTTCTTTTTTCTTGTTGTTTGCTTCTACTTTAGTAATTAGGTCTTTCTCTTTGTTCTCTAATTGATTCATTCTGCTTTCTAAGTTTTCTTCTTTTTGAATTAAACGTTTTTCTTGTAATTGTACTTCGCCTCTTCTTTCCCTAATCTCTTGATCCAATTCTTTTCTAGAGTTCATAATTTCTTCTTTTGCTTTGAAGATTTCTTCTTTTTTCTTATTTTCTGCTTCTTTATTTGCTAACTCTATAATTCTTTTAGCTTCATTTTCTGCGCTTTTCATTTTTGATTCTGCTATTTTTTTTCTAATTGTAAACCCTACAAATGTAAAAATAATAGCTGAGATTAGAAAAATGGCGATATAAATTATGATATCCATAATCTTACACCTCTTTCTATTTTATTTTCAATGTACATAAATATATATAACTCTAATAATATTTTAATTTTTAGAATATATTTTGTCTCCAATATTATTTTATATTTATTATTGTAAACTGTCAAGTCATTTTAAATAATTAGTAAAAAAACTTAGTCGAACAAGAGGGACGTTCCTTAATGTTCCGATTTCGGAACATTAAGGAACGTCCCTCTTGTTCGAGTTTATCCAAATAGACTCATTTGATTGCTTTGGCTCATTCCCTCTAGGCAACCCATTTTTTTAAGTAAGTCTACTACTGAATTTCCTATTTTTGAACGAATTTTCATATCATCTATTGACATGAACTTTCCGTCTTTTTTTGCTTCTTCTATTCCTTGTGCTGCAACTGTTCCAAGTCCTGGTACACTATTTAGTGGTGGACGTATTCCGTCTTCTTCTATTCTAAATTTTGTACTATGAGATTTGTATAAATCTATTGGTAGGAATTTTATTCCTCTTTCATACATTTCTAGTACTAGTTCCAAAATAGCATACATATTCTTGTCTTTTGTTGTTGCATTATTTCCTGCCAAGTCTATTTCTTTCATTTTGTTTTTTACTCTTTCTTTTCCATTACACATTATTTCACTATCAAATTCGTCTGCACGAATTGTAAAATATGCTGTATAATATGCTTTTGGCTCATGTACTTTAAACCATGCTATTCTAAATGCGTTTGTTACATATGCTGCTGCATGGGCTTTTGGGAACATGTATTTTATTTTTTCACATGATTTTATATACCAATCTGGTACATCATGTTCTTTCATTAGTTCCTTATATTCTGCCCATTTTGCTGGATCTTTTAATGCTTTTCCTTTACGTACTGTTTCCATTATTTTGAATGCGGGGTTTGGTGGTACACCCTTCTTTATTAAGTAAATCATTATATCGTCACGGCAACAGATTGAATCTTGAAGTGTTGTTATTCCTTCATCTATTAATGTTTGTGCATTTCCAAGCCATACGTCTGTACCATGTGATAGACCTGATATACGAATTAATTCGTCAAATGTTTTTGGCTTTGTATCTACAAGCATTCCTCTTACGAATTTTGTTCCAAACTCTGGTATTCCATAGCTTCCTACTTTGCTTCCTATTTGTTCTGGTGTTACTCCTAATGCATCTGTAGAACTGAATATACTCATTGTTTCTTTATCATCTAATGGTACTTTTGTTGGATCTATTCCTGTTAAATCATAAAGCATACGTATTACTGTTGGATCATCGTGTCCTAGTATATCTAGTTTTAACAAGTTTTGATCTATTGAGTGGTAGTCAAAGTGTGTTGTTATAATATCTGAATTTGGATCATCTGCTGGATGTTGTACTGGCGTAAATTCATATATTTCTCTACCTTTTGGTACAACTATAATTCCTCCTGGGTGTTGTCCTGTTGTTCTTTTTATTCCTGTACATCCTGCAGACACTCTTATAACTTCTGCATTTGATACTGGAATTCCTCTTTCTTCGTAATATTTTTTAACATATCCATATGCTGTCTTATCAGCTACTGTACCAACAGTACCTGCCTTAAATGTAGTTCCTTTTCCAAATATTACTTCTGTATATTTATGTGCTTTTGCTTGATATTCTCCCGAGAAGTTTAAGTCTATATCAGGCTCTTTGTCTCCATTGAATCCTAGGAAAGTTTCAAATGGTATATCTATTCCGTCTTTAACCATTTTTGTTCCACATTTTGGACAATCTTTATCTGGTAGGTCAAATCCACATTGGTAACCATAGTCTGTAAAGTCTGAATATTTACAATTTGGACATCTATAATGTGGCTTAAGTGAATTTACTTCTGTTATACCTGTCATGTTTGCAACAAATGATGAACCAACAGAACCACGAGATCCTACTATATATCCATCTTCATTTGACTTCCATACTAGCCTTTGTGCAATTATGTACATAACAGAGAATCCATTTTTTATAATAGAGTTTAACTCTTTATCTAGTCTTTCTTGTACTATATCTGGAAGTGGATCTCCATATAGTTCATGTGCTTTGCTAAATGCAATATCTTTTATTGTTTGCTCACAACCTTCAATGTGTGGTGGACATTTTTCTGGTGATATTGGACTTATTCTTTCGCACATATCTGCTACTTTATTTGTGTTTGTAACAACAACTTCATACGCTTTATCTGGTCCTAAATATTCAAACTCTTTAAGCATTTCTTCTGTTGTTCTTAAATAAAGTGGTGCTTGTTCGTCCGCATCTTCATAACCTTGTCCAGCCATTAATATTCTTCTATATATTTCATCTTGTGGATCCATAAAGTGAACGTCACAAGTTGCAACTACAAGTTTTCCTAGTTTTTCCCCTAAGTTTACAATTTTTTTATTTATATCTTCTACTGCTTTGCTATCAGGCAGTGTGCCATTTCTTACCATGTACATATTGTTTCCTGTAGGTTGAATTTCTAAGTAATCATAATCTTTTGCAATTTCTTCTATTTCTTCTTCGTCTTTTCCTTCTACAATAGCTCTATATAGTTCTCCTGCTTCACAGGCGCTTCCTAGTATTAAACCTTCAGAATATTTTTTATAAATTGATTTTAATATACGTGGTTTTTTATAAAAATAGTGTAAATGTGATATTGATACTAATTTATATAAATTCTTTAGACCTACATAGTCTTTTGCTAAAATAATTGCATGGTAACTTGGCAGCTTTTTAAAGTCTACCTCAAATTTTTTATCTATATCATCTAATGTATATATTTCTTTTTCTTTAAGCATATCAAACATTACATTTAACACTTTTACTGTTGTATCTACATCATCTAATGCTCTATGTGCAACTTCTACAACTATACCTAATTTGTCTGCTATCATTCCTAATTTGTATCTTTTGAATTCTGGGAATAATAGTTTTGCAAGTCTTAATGTATCTAAATATGTATTTTCTAATGTATAACCTAATTGTTTTGCATTATATTTTAGGAAACCTATATCAAAGTCTGCATTGTGTGCAACTAATATACTATCTTCTCCAATAAATTCTAACATTTTAGGGAATATTTCATCTATTGTTGGCGCATTTTTTACCATATCATCTGTAATATTTGTTACTTCTACAACCTTTGGTGGTATTGGCTTTTCAGGGTTTACAAATGTTGAAAAACTATCTATTACTTCTCCGTTTTTAACTTTCATAATTCCTATTTCTGTAATTTTTTCTGTTCTAAATGAAAGTCCAGTTGTCTCTAAATCTAGTACACAGAATGTAGAATCTTCTATGTTTTGATTTTTAGAAAATGATACTACATTTGATTTATCTGATACTAAATATGCTTCTACACCATATATAACTTTCATATCTGGATTGTCATAGCCTAACATTTTGTGTGCATCTGGAAAGGCTTGTACAACTCCATGGTCAGTAATTGCTATTGACTTCATTCCCCACTTCATTGCTCTTTTTATAAGGTCTGTAACAGGAGTTACTGCATCCATTTGACTCATTTGAGTATGCATGTGAAGTTCAACTCTTTTTACTTCAGAGTTGTCCATTCTTATTTCTCTTTTTATTCCATTTGATTTTATAATAGTGTTTGCCATTACTGTTAGTTCATTTGCAAAAGTATCCATTCCTGCTTTTCCTGCAATTCTTATTCCTTTTGCTTCTTTTATTTTGCTCATTATTTTTTTACTATTTTCTTTTGTTAAAAATGCCTTGCATGTAATAGTGCTTGTTCCATCATATACAGCAATACTTAAAAGTATTTTTCCACCTTTTAGTTCTCTGTCTTCCATAGATATAACTTCACCATCTATAGCTACATTTCCAGATTCTACACCTAAATTTTGTATTTTTACTAATGGTTCTTTTATTTCTGTGTGCATTCCTAAAATTAATGGTGAATCTTCATCATCTGTAGGAAGTTTTGGAAAATCTTCACCATTTACCTCTAATATTGTATTTGCCATAATTGTGACATCACCTGCGAATGAATCTAGTCCTGCTTTTCCTATTGTTTTTATTCCACTTGCATTTTTTATTTTATTTGCTACTTCGTTTCCTTCTTCAATATTTTTAGTAAATGACTTGCAAGTAATTATTCCTGTTCCATCATATATGTCATATATAAGCATTCCTTTACCTGTTTTAGTTTCTCTTGCTGTACATTCTACAATTCTTCCCTCTATTGTTATTCTTTTATTACTTGCTTCTATATCTTTTATTTTTACTTTGCATTCTTTTGCTTTTGAGGCAGTTCCTAGTATTATGTTGTTTTCTTCTTCCATTTCTTCTAATTCTGAAAGATATGCTTCGTCTGGAACTGGTACATTTTCTCCAAAGAATTCCTCTCCTGCTACTTCTGTATGTTCTACATTTTCTTTTGATGGCTTATTTTGCTCTTGATTATTTTCTTCTACATGTTTTATTTCTTCTTGCATATGTTTTATAAGCTCTTCTTCTTGCTTTTTCGCATACTCTTGTTGCATTCTTATTTGTTTTTCTGATACATTTTCTATAAAGTTTACTTTTAGTTTTTTACCATAAATATTAAATAACAAATTTGATAATGTTTCATCTATTTTTCTTGCAGTTAAAAATTCTTTTCCTTTCATTGAAAGCATTACATTTGCTTGGTTTTTGTCAATTGTTATACTACTATTATTTAGAATTGCTTTTGTCATAGGATGTCTTATAGCCATATACTCTATTATATCTAACCATTCTTCTGAAATATTATCTTCTTCGGTATTTGTTTCACAAACACTTTCATTTTCTTTTTCACTCTTTTCTTCATAAGCAAGCTTAATACACGCTTCTTTTATACCAAAGCGTGTTTCTAAGTATTTTTCAAAATTATATACATCCTTTATTTTTATTTGAGTATTTACTTTAAGTTCTACTTCAAGTGTATTTGTTTTTTTAAATAAATTTACACTTTTTACAGTAGAACTAAGTAAATCTCTATTATTTGAATAAAAGTCTTTAAATACTTCTTTTAATGTTTTTATTACCCCATCCATTTTTGTAAATTAAGCCCCCTAAGTTTTTAATATACGTCATCTTCTGTGTTATAAAGACCTAATAATTGTGTTGTTCCTTTCTTTCTTTTAACTAGCATTGGGTCTATTTCATTTTTTATTTGTTTTTGTATAACCTCTTTCTTTACTACTTTTTCCATTTTCCTTGGCTGTTCAACTTGCCTTTGAGTAATTGCCGTTTTTGTATTTATGGTAGGTTGTACCTTTACTTCTATTTCTTTAGTTTTTGTTGGTTTTACTACATTTGGTTGCTGCACTTTCTTTAAAGCCTGTAATTTTTTTTCTAATAACTTGTCCATTTGTGTTTCAAGCATAGCTGTTGTAAATTGATTTTTAGAATTCATACTTTCTAGTATGTCTTTTAATTTTCTATTTTCTAGTATTAATTTTTGAATTGTTTCTTCTTGTTTTTGGCTTTTTTCTTGCATTTTTACCAAGTTAGCTTGCATTGTCTCTTTCAATTTTATATTTTGATTTTGTAATTGTTGCATTTTTTTATCTATTTGGAGTTTTAAATTAGTCAATACTTTATTTGTTGCTTCAATATTTTTATTTGATTGTTGTCTAATTAATTCTATATCTTTACTTGATTGTTGTTTAACTAGTTCTAGTTCTTTATTTGACTCTTTTTTATAGTTTTCTATATTTTTAATTGGTTCTTGTTTTATTAGATTTAATTCTTGTTCATATTTTTTTATACTTTCGCTTATTTCTTGTTTTAGTACTTCTATATTTTTGCTTGATTCTTTTGTAAACAATTTTATATTTTTATTTGCCTCTTGCTTTATTGTATTAAGTTCCCTATTTGTTTGTTGTTTGAATACTTCTATAGTTTGTACATTTTCTTTTTTATGCTTTGCCATAGCTTCTTGAAATTCTTTTTCTACTTTTTGATTTACTATAGCAATATTATCTTCTAATACATTTATTTGTTTAACTAATTCTTCATTTACTGAGTTATAATAATATTTTTGTTCTTCTAATCTATTCTTATATTCACTCTTATTTTGTTTTACATCTTCTTCTAACTTATCTACTTTTGCATCAACATGACTCGTAGTATCTTCTACCAGTTGTTTTAAAGTATTTATATACTCTTCTTCCTCTTTTTTTATGCTTTCTTCAAATATATTTCGTTTTTCTTCTTGTAATGTTTTATATTCTTCTATCGTTTTGTTTGCTGTTTCTTCAAATGCTTTTTGTTTTTCTTCTTGTGATGTTTTATATTCTTCTATCGTTTTGTTTGCTGTTTCTTCAAATGCTTTTTGTTTTTCTTTTTGTGATGTTTTATATTCTTCTATCGTTTTGTTTGCGGTCTCTTCAAATGCTTCTTGTTTTTCATTTTGTAATACTTTAAATTCTTCAGTATTTTTTGTTAACTCTTCTATTTTACTATTTGTTTCATTTTGATTATCTTCTACTATCTTTTTTAATGACTTTTGATATTCATCTTGTTTTTTCTTTATTTCTTTTTTTAACAAACTAATTTTTTCATTTTGTTTACTCTTGAAATTATTTTCCCAATCAACTATCTTTTTACTTTCTTCTTCATAGTCAGCTTGAAGTTTTTTAATTTCTTTAGATATTTCTTCCTTATTTTCTTCTAAAGTTTTAGCTTGTTTTAATTGTAAATCTCGTTCTATTTTTACTATTGTTTCTTTATGTTCATCTATTTCTTCTTGTATTTTTACAAAGGCATCATTCATTTGATTCATTAAATTTTCAAATTGGCTTGCCTCATTTTGTTGCTTCTCATTTATTCTTTCTGTTTGCCTTCTATTTTCTTCTTCTATTGAATCTTTCATTTGTTGCATAGCTTCATTAAATTGTTCTATTATATCTTTTATTTCTCTGTCATATTTTTTTGTAGTCTTTCCTAATTCTTGTTGGTTTGTCTTCCTATCATCAACTATCTCTTGTTCTATATTTGTTATTTTTTCTTCTAATGTAGCAACTTTTTCATCGAATTTTTCGTCAATTTTCTTTGCTTCTTCATGTTCAAATAATTTTGCTAATTTTATTTCTACTTCTTCAAAACTTTCTCTTTGAATATTTTTTAAATTTTCAATTTTTTTATTTATTTCTTCTGTTAATTCATTTGCTTTTTCAATTTGAAAATTTTTCAAACTATCTATTTCAGCTAGATTTTCTTTTCTAATATTTTCTAAGTTTTCAATTTCTTTATTTACTTCTTCTGCTAACTTACTTTCATTTTCATTTTGAAGTTGCTTTAAGTTTTCTATCTCTGCTGAAAGTTGTTTTTCTAATTCTTTTTTATTTTCTAATATTTTTAAAATTATTTTTTTAAATTTTTGTACAGGTGTTACTTCTTTTACTTTTATAGTTAATTCTTTAAATTGTTTTTCAAATTTTTCAAATTGTTCTTCATTTCTTTTTTCTAAATTTTCTTGCATTACTCGTAATTGTTCGCTAGCATTTTCTTGTCCTTCTTTTTCTAACTTATTTTGTTTTTTAACAATGTTCTCAATTTCTTTTTTATTTAGCTCATATAAATCCATTATTTTTTGACATAATTTCTTTAATGTTTCTAACTCTTTTTCATATTTATCATCTTCTACATATTTTTCAATTCTTTCCATTAAGTCTGTTTGTGATTTTTCAAATGCAGTATGCAATTCGTTTATTTTGTTATTCAAATCTTCATTATTTTCTTCCATATTTTTCTCCCCTTAATGGTCTTTATAATATTCTTAATATATCATTATAAGTAACATATATTGATAATGCAATTAAGAAAGCAAAACCTATTAATTGTATATTTATCTCAGTTTTTACACTAAGTTTTTTTCCTCTGATTAATTCTATTACTAATAATGCGAATTTTCCTCCGTCTAAAGCTGGAATTGGCAATAAGTTAGTAATTCCAAGTGATAAAGAAATAAGTGCCATTATATTTACAAAATCTTTTACTTTATTTGTTTTAGCAACTACTTCTGATATACCAACAGGCCCCATAAATTGATCTACTCTTGCTTTTCCTGTAAATAACATTTTTAAATTATCAAATATAGAAAATGTAAAATCTCCTGTTTCAAAAAATGCATAATATAAATTATTTTGAATATTATTTTCTGCTTTTTTAAAATAAACTCCTAAGTAATATTCATATGATACTTCTGGTTTTACTACAAATTCTAATTCTTCATTTCCTCTTTTTATAGTTATTTTTACTTCTTTTTGTTTTTCTTCATTCATTATATTTATAATTTCTGTTTGATTTTTAACTTCTTTATCATTTATTTTTAATATTTCATCATTTGGCTTTATTCCAGCCTTTTCTGCACTGCTAGATGCTCCAACAGTAATTATTTTTGTAGATTCTCCTGAAGTTGTAGATTTTAAATATATACCTGTACTATAGTAATCTTTTTTAGTTGGTTCTAAACAAATTTCTTTATTTTCTCCATTTCTTTGAATTACTATATATATTTTATTTCCTTGAGATTTTTTTAACGCTTTGTCTATATCATTTTTAGTATGCATTGTTTTGTTGTCTATTTTTAATATTTTATCTCCTTCCAAAATATCAACACTTGATGCAGCATATTCTGGAATTGTTGAATCTATAACTAAAGAAGTATTGTTTCCAACACAAACCATTAATGAAAAATATACAATTAATGCAAAAATAATATTTACTACTCCACCTGCTAATATAATAGCCATTCTTTTTGGAATACTTGCTGTACTAAAAGAACCTTCTTTGTCTGAACGTTCTTCTTCACCTTCTAGATTAACAAAACCACCTAAAGGAATTAATCTTAATGTATATTTAGTTTTTTTACCTTGTTTCTTCCAAATAACTGGACCAAATCCTATAGAAAATTCATTTACAGTTACTTTGCATAGTCTTGCAACAAAAAAGTGTCCTGCTTCATGAATTAATATTAGAAAACCTAAAACAAATATTATTTTTAAAGCATTTATTATAAAGCTAATCAATTCTATAAATCTCCTTTTACAATAACATTAGTAAGAAATACGCAAATGGTGCAATAAATATAACACTATCTATACGATCTAACATTCCACCATGTCCTGGAATTAAATTACTAAAATCCTTTATTCCAGTATATCTTTTTATGCTAGATGCTGAAAAATCTCCTATTTGCCCCACTAAACTTAACACTATTCCTATTAGTATTATATATAAATAATTGAAATTCATTCCAAGATATGTATTACATATGTATGTGTATATAAGCATTATTAATGTAGCTCCAACTGTTCCTGCTATACATCCTTCTATACTTTTATTAGGACTTATTTTAGTAAATTTATGTTTTCCAAATTTTCTTCCTATTAAGTATGCAAAAATATCTGTACCCCAAGCTGCGAAAAGTACATACCAAATTAGGATTCTTCCATTTGGCATTTCACGAATTACTGGAATATACATTAAAAATACTACAATATAACAAATTCCAAAACATGTAATTGCAATATCCTTTATATTATATTTCATATTACTTGCAATTACTTGTGCAAATAATACTAAAATTGAGATTGGAATAAGTGCTGCTATTACCTTTAACACATATTCTGATGGTATGATATGTATGCAAGCAATTGACAATGCGCATATATACGCCATCCATCTCAAATCTTTATTTTCGTTTTGCTCTTTGAAACTATGAAAATATTCATGCAATGCCATAATTGCAATTATGCTTATGCATATATCTACTAAATATTTATTTCCAAAAATTAATATTATTGCCACTAATGGGAAACCAATTAATGCTGATGATACTCTTTTTAAATCCATATAAATTCCTTTCTATTGTGCTCCAAATTTTCTATTTCTCTTTTGATAAATTTCTATTGCTTCGTCTAAATCTTTTTCATCAAAGTCTGGCCAATTCTTTTCTATAAATACAAATTCTGAATATACAATTTGCCATGGTAAGAAATTACTTGTTCTTAATTCTCCACTTGTTCTAATTAACAAATCTGGATCTGGCTCACCTGCTGTATATAAATTATCTGATATTAATTGCTCATTAATATCTTCTATATTTATTTTGCCTTCTTTTACTTGTTTTGAAATCTTCTTTACTGCTTTTACAATTTCATCTCTTCCACCATAGTTTAAAGCTATATTAAATGTTACCCCTGTATTATTCTTGGTTCTTTCCATACATTTATTAATACTTTTCTGCATTCCTTCTGGTAAAGCTGAAATATCACCTAATACTTTTACCTTTATATTTTCTGTGTCTGCTCGTTTGCTGTAATCATCTAAATAATTTTGAAGTAATAACATAAGTGCTCCTACTTCATCCTCTGTTCTTTTCCAATTTTCAGTTGAAAAAGCATACACAGTAATATAGCCTAACCCTATTTTATTGGCATATCGTACTATTTTCTCTAGTGTTTTTGCACCTTCTTTATGTCCTAATTTTGGATCTAATCCTTTTTGTCTTGCCCATCTTCTGTTTCCATCCATTATAATTGCAATATGTTTTGGCATATTTTCCTTTTCCATTTTTGTCTCCTATCTTGTTTTATAGTGTCATTACTTCTTTTTCTTTTGCTTCTGTTAATTTATCTATTTCTTCTACATATTTGTCTGTTAATTTTTGAACTTGATCTTCTGCTTGTTTCAAATCATCCTCTGTAATTAATGAATCTTTTTGTTGTTTTTTGAATTCATCTAATCCATCTCTTCTTACTTGTCTAACTGCTACTTTAGCTTCTTCTCCCATTTTCTTTATGTCTTTTACTAATTCTTTTCTTCTTTCTTCATTTAATTCTGGGAAGTTTAATCTTATTACTTTTCCGTCATTGTTTGGTGTTATTCCTATGTCTGATGCTAAAATCGCTCTTTCTATTTCTTTTAATACGCTTCCATCCCATGGTTGAATTACTATTAATCTTGCTTCTGGAACTGAAATTCCTGCAACTTGATTAATTGGAGTAGCTGTTCCATAATATTCTACTGTTAATTTATTTAATATTGCAGGATTTGCTCTACCTGCTCTTATTTCTGATAAATTTTCCTCATAAACACTTATTGTTTTTTTCATTCTTTCTTCAATATTTGTATAATCCATTTTAAAATTCTCCTTTTTATCTTTTATTTTTTTTATATGTTAATGTTATATCAGCTACACAAGCAGCAGATATCGCCATAATTATATATATCCAAATTATAACACCTTTAGGTAATGTCATCATTATCCTACTAATTATTAGTATTGCTAAAAAGAAAAATATAATAACTGCTAATGTTATAATAATCGTTTTCTTATATACTATATTTGTATCTTTAGATATTTTATTATCTATAAAAGTTTCTTTTGCTTGTGTATTTATATGTAATGCAATAGAATCTGCAAATTCCTTATTTAATACTATATTCTGCATTGTATTTTTTCCAACTAAAAATTCTTTATCTTGGAGTTGCATCTTATATTTTTCAATATTGTATTTCAAAATTTTTCCTTTATCTGTATACGCATTTGCTCTTAAAATTAACATACATAATGCTATTTTTTCGAAAATATATAGTAACATATATATCCTTGAAAAAGTAACTATTCCTATTGCATTTAATATACTTATTATTAAAACTAACAAAATTGATATTTTTATGCACCATTTTGTTATTTTAGTTAGTTTCTTTTGTTTCTTTTCATCTATAATATTTTCTTCTATAATTTTCTTATTTAATATTTTTTCTACTTCATTAAATTGTATATTATATAAACGATATATATTATTTAATTTTTCTTCCAATTCTTGTTTTGTAAGCTCTAGCTTATTAGAAAACAAAAAGTTTAATGTCATTAATTCATATTTTGATAATTTAGCTGATGCCATGTCAACATTTTGGCTTATTATATAATCATATTTTTGGATACTCTCTTTGTTATAACTAATTTTTATATACCCTTTTACATTTAATTCTATTATTTCTGCTAAGATTAAGTCAAAATTATTATTGAAATTTAAATCATTAACATACCCAATTATTATTGGCTCTTCATTTTCTATATTATCTACATCTATATCTTTAGGAAACTTATAATACTTTAAATATATACATACAATAAAAATTATATTTATTAATACTAATATTATCATTTTTCTCCTCTATTTGATATATGTTCCTATTTTTTCACCTTTTATTATTTTTACCATATTTTCTGGTTCACTTATTCCAAATACTATTAAAGGTATTTTGTTATCTCTGCAAAGTGATGTTGCTGTTGAATCCATAACTTTTAAATCTTGATTTAATATATCCAAATATGTTATTTCATCATATTTTGTAGCATTTTTATCTTCTTTTGGATCTGCAGAATATACTCCATCTATAGTTTTAGCAAGAAGTATAACTTCTGCTTCTATCTCTGCTGAACGAAGTGCTGCTGCTGTATCTGTTGTAAAAAATGGATTTCCTGTTCCACAAGCAAATATAACAACTCTTCCTTTTTCTAAATGTTTTGTTGCCTTTCTTCTAATATATGGTTCTGCAATTTGTCTCATTTCAATAGCCGTTTGAAGTCTTGTAGCTAAACCTCTTGCTTCTAATGAGTCTTGTAAAGCTAAACCATTCATAGTAGTTGCAAGCATTCCCATATAGTCTGATGTGGTTCTTTCCATTTGATGTCCATACCTTCCTCTCCAAAAATTACCCCCACCAACTACAATTGCTACTTCTACACCTAAATCTACCATTTTTTTAATTTCATCACATATTTTCCCTAAAGTTTCTGCATCTACTCCTCTGCCTTCTTTTCCACCAATTGCCTCTCCGCTTAACTTTAGAAGAACACGCTTGTATTTCAAATTTGGCATATTCATAGTCCTCCTTATAATTTTTATTTCGTTTAACATTCTATCATAAGCACCAAAAAAAAGAAACAATTTTATGAATTTTTTTAATAATATTTTTCTTATTTTTTAATTTTATATTTGTAAATAAAACAGATATTTTCCGACATATTTTTCATTTTTTAGTTAATACTAATATAATAAAATTCTATTTTTTATGAAGGAGTATTTATGAATCAAATATTAGAAAATAATTTAAACATAAATTATCAAAGAAATTATAATTCAATTAAATCCAATAATATAAATAAAAAATTTAAAATTATTTTCCTTGTTTCTATTATTTTAATAGTTTTTCTTATTATTTTTTACTTTTTATTAAAATATAATGCAAACAAAAAAGAAAAACTTTCAAAAAGTCTTGCAAGCAATTTTAGTATTCAAAATCTATATAATATGAATAATAGTTATTCGGCTGTAAAAACTTCAACTTTGGATGAATCCAATTCTTCCTCTAGTCCTTTTGTAATTGGATTATTAAAAATAGATAAAATTAATTTAATGTACCCTATTTTGTCTACAGTTTCAGATGAATTATTAGAAATTTCTCCTTGTCGTTTTTATGGCCCTATGCCTAATGAAATAGGTAACTTATGTATTGCCGGCCATAATTACCGAAATCAAAAACATTTTGGCAAACTTTCTTCTTTAGATACAGGAGATATAATTGAAATTTATGATTTAAATTCAAATAAAATTGATTATATTATATATGAAAAATTAGAGGTACCTGCAACTGATACTTCTTGTATGAATCAAAACACTAATGGAACTAGAGAAACAACATTAATAACTTGTAATACAATTAAAGGAACAAGGATTGTTATTAAAGCAAAAGAAAAATAATCGATGATTTTTTCTTTTCATCGATTATTTTTATTAAACTATTTTTTATAAAATAACTATTTATAATCTATTTTATATTATATTCTCTTACTTTTTTGTAAGCATATATTGCTACAATTATAACTACTGCTATTAATAGGAATATTGCATAATCACTAGCATCTCCTGTTTGTGGTAATGTTGTATTTTGATAATTACTTGTTGTTATATTTGTAGTAGCTGGTGTTACTATATTTGTTGTTGTAGTAGTATTATTAGTAGTATTTGTTGTATTTGTTACTGTTGTAGTGTTAGCTACTATGTTGATTGATATTGGTCCACCAGTACCTGTTGCTAATACTTTTGTAGATACTGTTAATAACATAAATACTACCATCATTATTACTAAAACTTCTTTTTTCATACTCAATTTTTTCATATTCTTTTCTCCTTTTTCTTCTGAAATTATTATTAGTATTTATATTTTTGTTTTAAAATATACTCAAAAACATAAATTTCTCATTTGAGCTGTTATTATTGTAATCCTTTTTTTTACATTCGTCAACATTTTTTTTATTTTTTTATATTACATTTCTATTACACTGTTACACTAATATTACCACTAAAACAAAGAGATTCTCTTAGAGAAAATTTCGCACAAGAACAAATTTACGGAAAGCTTCAATATTTTAAATTTATTAGTAATTATAATTTGTGGTTTTTAATAATATACTATAAATTTATTAGTTTTCCGATTTGTTCTTATTCTTCAGTTTTTGGCTCTTTTTTTACTTCTTCAACTGGTTCTTCTTTTACAGTATCTACTACTTCTTCAACAACTGTTTCTGTAGTTTTTACTGCTGGAGCTTCTTCAACTTCTTCTAGTAAATCTTCTTTAACTGTAATTTCTTTATCTTCAATTCTTGCTCCTAAATTTTCTTTAGTTTTAGCAGATTTTCCAACTCTATCTCTTAAGTAATATAATTTAGCTCTTCTTGTTTTACCAACTCTTACTACTTCTACTTTTTCTACCATTGGTGAATGAATTAAGAATGTTTTTTCTACACCAACACCATAAGCTACTCTTCTTACAGTAAATGTTGCATTTAATCCTCCACCTTGTTTTTTAATTACTATTCCTTCGAATACTTGAATTCTTTCTCTGTTTCCTTCTTTAATTCTTTGGTGTACTCTAATTGTATCACCTACATGAAGGTCAGGAATTTTATTTTTTAATTGTTCATGTTCAATTGATTTTATAATATCCATAATTGATATCTCCTTTCTTTATTTAAGTGTCGCATTCTTATTATTTATTGAATGGCGCTTTTTAATTTTGTGTTCATTACACTTTCTTTTATTTTTCCAAATTTATTATTAAATCTGGTCTTTTTTTATTTGTTATTATTTTGGATTGTTCTTCTCTCCACTTACGAATATTTTCATGATGACCTGAAATTAGAACTTCAGGAACTTTTTCATCTAAAAAAGTTTCTGGTCTTGTATATTGAGGATATTCTAATAAGTTATTTGAAAAAGATTCTTCTTTTATGGATTCCTTATTTAATACACCGTCTACGTATCTTGAAACAGCATCTATAAGAACCATACTTGGAAGTTCTCCTCCTGTTAAAACATAATCTCCAATAGATATTTCCTCATCCACAATTTTATCTAATACTCTTTGGTCTATACCTTCATAATGTCCGCACAGTAAGATAAGATGTTCTTTGTTTGATAATTCTTCTACTTTTTGTTGATTTAAGGTTTTCCCCTGTGGTGAAAGAAAAATTACTTTTGCATTTTCTCTACTTTCAATAGAATTATAAGCATCATATACTACATCTGGTCTTATAACCATTCCAGCTCCTCCACCATATGGAGTATCATCTACTTTTTTGTGTTTATCTTTTGAGAAATCTCTAATATTAATTAAATTAATATTAATATTTCCGTTTTTTTGTGCTCTTTCCAAAATACTTTTTTGTAATGGTATAAACATTTCTGGAAAAAGTGTTAACACATCAAATTGCATTTTATTTTTCCTTTCTTATCTTAAACCTTCAATTAAGTGAACTATTACCTTTCCTTTTTCTAAATCAATTTCTTTTAGAACTTCTGGAATACTTGGCAACAATATTTGTTTTCCAAGTTCATTTTTTACAACATATACATCGTTAGCTCCTGTAGGAAATATGTCATCTACTTTTCCTAAAAGTTCGCCTTCATCTGTATATACTTCTAAACCTAATATATCAGCAATAAAATAAGTATCTTTAGGAAGTTTTTTGGCATTTTTTCTATCTATTTTTAAAAATAGACCTTTATATTTTTCTGCCTCTGTTAAATCTTCAATTCCTTTTACTTTAAGTAAAACGCATTGTTTATTATATTTAACATCTTCTATTTCAACTTTTTTCATTTCATTTTTTTTACATATATATACGGTTTTTAATTCTTCAAATCGTTTCATATCATCTGTGAAAGGTTTTACTTTAAGTTGGCCTTTTATTCCAAATGTATTAACAATTTGTCCTACTTCAAAATATTCTTGCATTTTTTCCTCTTAATCTAAAAATTCAATTACTATTTTTTTGTGTTCTTTTTCTGCAATAGATTTCATTACAGTTCTAATTGATTTAGCAACTCTGCCTTGTTTTCCAATTACTTTTCCCATATCACTTTCTGCAACTTTTACTTCGTATACAGTTTGTTTTTCTTCTGGTTTTTCAGTAATTGTAACTTCATTTTGTTTTTCTACAAGGCTTTTAATTAATGTTCCTAGAATTTCTTTCATTTAAAATTCCTCCTAGCCTTATGCTTTTTCTATTAAAGCTTTTACAGATTCTGTTGGTTTTGCACCATTTTTTGTCCATGTAGCTAGTTTTTCTTTGTCTATAACTATTGTTGATGGATTTGTCATTGGATCATATGAGCCTATTTTTTCAATAATTTTTCCATCTCTTGGGCTTCTAGAGTCAGCAACTACAATATGATAGAATGGAGCTTTTTTAGCACCTGCTCTTTGTAATCTTATTTTTACCATAAAATTCACCTCTTTCTAAAGTTTTTTTAATATATTTTTATTAGCCACGCTTTTAAACAGCGAACTTAAAATTAATAACTATTTCATAAGACCTTTTAAGTCTTCAGGATTAATTCCTTTCATCATTTTCTTTAAATTTTTGCTATCTTGCATTTTTTTCATCATTTTTTGTGTCATTTCAAATGATTTCATAAATTGATTTATTTGTTGTACTGTTGTTCCACTACCTTTAGCTATACGAATCCTTCTACTTGCATTAAGAAGTTTAGGATTTTTCTTTTCTTCTTTTGTCATAGAACAAATCATTGCTTCAATTCTTACAAATTCTTTGTCATCTACTTTTAAATCTTTAATATTTGCCATACCTGGCATCATTTTTAGTAATGATGAAAAAGAACCCATTTTTTTAACTTGTCTTAATTGTATTAAGTAATCATCTAAATCAAATTCTTTTTTTCTTAATTGCTTTTCTAATTTTTCAGCTTGTTCTAAATCAAATGATTCTTCTGCTTTTTCTATAATTGATAGTACATCTCCCATTCCCAATATTCTAGATGCCATTCTGTCCGGATGAAATACTTCAATATCACTTAATTTTTCACCAGTTGCTGCAAATTTAATTGGTCTACCTGTTACTTTCTTAACAGACAATGCTGCACCACCACGAGTGTCTCCATCTAGCTTTGTAAGTACTACACCATCTATTCCTAAATTTTCGTTAAAACTTTGTGCAATATTTACTGCGTCTTGACCTATCATGGAGTCTACTACTAATAATATTTCGTGTGGTTTTACTCCTTGCTTTACATTTCTTAGTTCTTGCATTAGTTCTTCATCTATATGAAGCCTACCCGCCGTATCTAAAATAACTACGTCGTTCATTTTAGATATAGCAACGTTCATTGCTTGTTTTGCAATATGCACCACATCTTTTGATGTTTCGTTTGCATATACTGGTATATTTAATTGTTTTCCTACTACCTGTAATTGCTTTATAGCTGCTGGTCTATATATGTCGCATGCTACAAGTAGTGGCTTTTTGCCTTGTTTCCTTAATAGATTAGCAAGTTTTCCTGCTGTTGTTGTTTTTCCTGAACCTTGGAGACCAACCAACATTATTACTGTTGGAGGATTTGGAGTAAAATTAATTTTGCTTTCCTCTCCGCCTAAAAGTTCTACTAATTCATCTTTAACTATTTTTATAACTTGTTGTCCTGGAGTTAATGATTTTAACACATCTTGGCCTAAGGCTTTTTCTTGAACTGATGAAATAAAATCTTTAACTATTTTATAGTTAACATCAGCTTCTAATAAAGCAAGTTTTACCTCTCTTAACATTTCTTTTAAATCTGATTCAGTTATTCTTGCTTTTCCTCTTAACTTTCTTGTTATATTTTGAAGTTTTGAAGATAATCCTTCAAATGCCATATGTTTTTTCCTCCTTTAAACTAAACAAGTTAGTTCTTTTCTAACGTGATTTAATATTTTTTCAATTTTTTTGTCTGATGAAGCATCTTCTATTTTGCTTAATTCTGTTAGAACTTCTTGTA
Source organism: Lachnospiraceae bacterium (assembly GCA_963621995.1). Classification (GTDB taxonomy): domain Bacteria; phylum Bacillota; class Clostridia; order TANB77; family CAG-508; genus UMGS1663. Next base: position 3,806 of record CAVFFZ010000002.1, on the reverse strand, counting down.
ATAATTTTTCTTGTTTTATTGTCTTATCCATAAATGATAACTTTTCTTCAAACTCGAAAAGTTTATTCTCTCCCTTCTTTATGTTGTCTAAAACAGCTTGCCTTGTTATATTATTATTTTCCGCAATTTCGGTAAGAGATAAGTCATTATTATAGTAGTCATTTAAGATTTCAAGCTGTTTTTCGGTTAATAATTTACCATAAATCTCGCATAACATACTTATTTTAATCTTTTTCTCCACAAAAACCACCTCTTTGCAAAAAACAATATTTTTAGCTATATTTTGTAATGCTAATATACTTTACACTATTTTATTAATTTTGTCAAGTGTTTTTACTTTACTTTTTTGGCTTTTTCACGAGATTTTTTGGATTTCAACATACATAGTTCTTTGTTTTCAAACTTTTTCCGTCTTCAAAATTTCTATACTATCATTGTGAATTTTTCCTTCTATTAATAACATATCATCTATTTTTACATTTCTATATATATAATCTGCAACATCATTATAAGCCATACATTCTATTGTACTCTTATTTTTTAACATTATTTTAAAAATACTTATTGATACATCTTTGCTATTGTATATAAATTCAAACTCAACTTCACTTATTACTTTTCCTAATATAAAACATATATTCATTATTTTATTATTACTATCTTTCCTTTATTTTTTTCTTTTAATATTTCTAACATATTACTAAAACTCATATATTTTGCCACCTTTCTTTTTTGCGTTGTCTTTTTTTGAAATAAAAAAAGACGCCACGCTAGTGGCGCCACGCTAAAATGCGAACTTTAAAATTATTTTTATATTTGATACACTATACTTTATAACCTTCTTAACAGCGCTCAGGACTACATATAAAGGATGGGCCTGAACGCATACTCCACGTACTCCTCAGTCGCTAAGTCGTTAAAACGAGAGCTCGTGCAATAGTCGTAATAGCAGTAACAGCCCCCGTGTACTAGAGCAAGGGGAAACATAAGAGCTAGAGGTGTTATTAGAGTATTCTGTTGTCCACTCAAAACAATTTGATCCCATATCATTTATTTTACATACTTCATCTCCATTTGAGCCTGTATTTGATAATGAAGAATTTATACTAACTCCATCTTGCCAAGAGTAATCTGTATCTTCTGAAAAGTTTTGTATATATACTATTGCTGTATTCCATGCATAACTATTCATTAAATCAGTTGTTGCTGTTGTATATAACCCTCTACTTGCTGTTGCTGAATTTATTTGTGTTATATTATTCCATAATGTCCCTTCTGTTGTTGGTGCAGTTTCAGGAGTATCAATAAAATTATTTGAAACCTTTGAATTTGCTTTTCCATCTGTTCCATAACTTGCTTCATAACGAGCTATATAATACCCACCATTTGTTTTTACGCTATCTACAAATCTTTTTAAATTTAAAGCTGTTGTATTGGTATCATTTAAATGGTTACTTTCATCTACTGTTCCTATTCTTGATGTTGCTAATTCTTTATAACGTGAATTAATTAAAACTTCGTCTGCATAATTTTCTGCATTTTGTTGTAATATTGGTGTTCCTTTTGCAAGTACTGTTGTTCCATCTAATGCTTTATCGTCTGTTCCATCTGCAAATGTATATCTTCCTAGTGTTATATCTACTGTCTTTCCATCTGCTTTCTTTATTCCTGTTCCTACTGGTACCCATACATATTGGTTTCCTCTATTGTTTCCAATTCCATCAATTATATCATTATCTTCTATTACTATTCCCTCTGTTACATTTATTCCACTATCTTCTGCTACTTTAAATCCTTCTGGTACTTTTATTAAGTTTCCATTGTTATCTTTTATTGTTGTTGGTTTATTGAAATAGTCTCCGTCTTTTACTTCTTCTACTGTTTTTATTGTTTCTTGTGGATTTGTTGTACCTCCACTTGTTCCTTCTTCTATTTGCTTTGCTAAGTCATTTAATATTGTTTCTTCTTCAGTTTTTGCAAGCTCAGTATTTTCTTTTGCTTTTTCGGCTTTGTTTACTATTCCATTTTGTCCTAATACTAAACTTATACTTACTCCTGCTAATATGATTAGCACTATTACTGTTACTACTAATGCTATTAATGTTATTCCTTTTGTATTTCTTTGCATTATTTTGTTTTTCTCTTTATTTAAGTTTTTTCTTTCACTTTTTTCTTGTTTTTTCATTTTACTTTATCCTCCTTTGTGTATTTCACGTTTACATTTATTTTCTGCTTTTTCTTTTGTTTTATTCCTCTATATTTATCTTCTACAGAAATTTATCATACTATGATAAATTTCCTCGAATATAAAAATTATGCCATTCAACTTTTAGACATAAAATTATACAATTCTATACATTTCAATAATTTCTTTCTAAAACTTGAATAATATTTTTCAATGTATAATTTTATGTTTATTAGTTGTTACATTCTTTGACAAAAATATTTTAACAATACTTTACTTGTTAGTCAATACTTTTTGGATTAAAAAAATAAAAACTAAGAAACTCCATTTAGTATAGACTGTTAGTTTCTTAGTTTTATTTCAACAGGTTCTATATCCGAACATTAGGGACGGTCCTTTTCGTTCCGTCTATTAAATTGCAACTGGAATCTTTCCAAGTTTTATATCTTTATTATAATCATATCCTTCTATTTCAAAATCTTCTACTTTGAAATCATAGAAATTTTTAGTTGGATTTTTTATAACTAATTTTGGATGTACATCCATACTTTCTGCTTCTATTAATTTTTCTATTAATGGAACATGTCTATCATATATATGACAATCTCCTATATTGTGTGTTAAAGTTCCTACTTCTAAACCTGCTACTTGTGCAAACATGCAAAGAAGTGCTACATATTGCATAGTATTCCATCCATTGGCTGCAACCATAAATTCCTTTCCTACATCATATACATTAGTTACTCCAACTAATGATATATAATTTGCTGTTTCTCCATCTTCCCATCTAGTTCTAACTCTTGTTCCTTCAGATGAATATCCTTCTTTTATTATTCTTTTGCATGTTTCTATAAAGTGTTTATCCGCTTCTGTCATAGCAGAACCTCCTTATATTCCTACATTTATTTTTCTCAAATATATCATAAGCATATTTTTTTGTAAAGGTTTTTATGGTTTACTTTTTTACTCTGACAAAGGTATATTCATACTATGGTGAATGCCATATTCTGAGTCCGTTCCAGAAGAAATATCCAGAGTCGCTGTATTACCAGTTACAGAAACTTTAAATGTTAATACTCCATGGTTGGCACTTTGTACCCCTCCATATGAAGTCCATCCTTTCCAAATAACAGTAGATGATGCACTGCCACTTTTTGTCTTTCCACTCTGAGTATTAACTCCAGCACTATAGCCATTTGTATACCCTGTGCTATATGAAGCACTGGACGTATTAACACGACTATCAGCATCAGTTACTCCTTGATTGTAGGCACCAGAACCACTGACGTAACCTAAGCCATTATGATATCCGGCAGGAATACTAACATTGCCTGCCCCTGTAGTTGCTCCCGTCCAAGCTCCATTATTAGTCATTGTTCCTGTTATTAATTTTCCATCTTTATATGCTGTATAATCCTTTAGAATTTTATCTTCTGTTGCAGTTCCTCCTTTTTGAACTACTTTATCCTTTATTTTTCCTATGTTTTCTGCCATAACATCAGCTGTATCGCTTTGTTTAGTTTCTACTCCTTCTTTTGTTATTGCAGTTGCTATTTTTTCCCTAAATTCTATTAATTTTTCTATTGGCTCATATGATAATGTTTCATCATCATCTTCTAGC
>CAVFFZ010000001.1:0-256971 GCA_963621995.1 Lachnospiraceae bacterium | reverse complement strand
ATGTGGGGAGCAATTCAAACAAAAGTATCAGAAGGGTGGTTTGTTCCATCAAAAGCAGAATGGAGTGCATTTGGAGACTTTTTATATAAAGACCTAGGAGTTACGACAAGTAATTTTGAAAACCTAGGGCTTAGCATTTGGTATTGGTCGTCTGCGCAGTGCAGTACGATCGGTGCATATAATGCATATTTCTACCTTGGACAAGTGGGCACTTACTATGCAAATAGCCCCTGTTATGTTCGCTTGAGCGCGACTTTCTAGCTTTGTAAAAAAGCTAGAAAGATAAATGGTATTTATGAGACAATAAAAATGTAGTTTTTTCCAACAATAATATGCCGAAAATTGTCGATATTTTCTTAAAATAAATTACAATATTATGTTTACAACAAGTACAAAATGTAATATAAATAGAACAATCTATTTAACACATCTTGTGCTTGTATTAATTCGCTTTAGCGTGTTAAGCCACAAAGCGAAACAAAAAAACGCTAGCTATGCTGGTGTGTGTTTTAAAGACTTACAGAAAAAGATATCAAACCATGATATAATGTTAGGTATTCAAGCCAACAAAATATCAGAAAGGAGTGATATCTATGAGCAATACTTTATCACATACAAAGTGGAATTGCAAATATCATATAATATTTATACCAAAATACAGAAGATTACAACTTTTATGAGAAATAGTAAAGAAATGTCTTGACTTTTACAGTAATTCGTTGTATACTAAATAGGCATGTAATAAAAGCGATGAAGTAGAATGTGGCTACATCCTAACGTTACGTAGGGTGGAGGGAACTTCTATGGAGTATGTCATGGCTTAGACCAGGCGGTAAGTTTTATAAAATAATAAAAGCACTTATCCCAAGATTTTTCATGCAATCATTGGGTTTTATATTGGTAATAAAAGAAACACCAGGGTGCGTTTAAAACTTCCGACCAACAATTTTAATTTTAAGGAGGGAAATTGAAAATGGCAACATCAAACAAAGTAGGAAGTGAGAAAATGAGAATAAGACTAAAAGCTTATGATCACGTACTATTAGAAAAGTCTGCTGAACAAATAGTAGAAACTGCTAAAAGAACAGGAGCAAAAGTTTCAGGACCTATTCCATTACCAACACAAAAAGAAATCGTTACAATTTTACGTTCTCCACACAAACACAAAGATTCAAGAGAACAATTTGAAATGAGAACACATAAAAGAGTAATCGACATTCTTTACCCAACACAAAAAACAGTTGATAGTTTAATGAAAATTGATTTACCAGCTGGTGTTGATATCGAAATTAAATTATAATTTTATTACTTTATTAAAGTAAACAACAAAACCAAGCTGATAACAATGAAATGTTATTAGAATAGAATTTAAAACAAGTATTACGAGGCAAAATTTGATGAAAAAGCGGAGTATACTAATTATATATGAGCATTTTGAAGAAAATTTTAACGAAGTAAGACGTAGTTTAAAATACTTTTCAGAAAATCAGCCAATAGTTAGGAGGAAATAAAAAATGAAAAAAACAATTATAGGAAAGAAAATTGGAATGACACAAATATTTGACGAAGAAGGAAAAGTTATTCCAGTTACAGTTATTGAAGCAGGACCTTGTGTAATAGCACAAGTAAAATCAGTTGAAACTGATGGTTACAATGCTATCCAATTAGGTTTTGAAGATGTAAAAGAAAGCAAAGTAAACAAACCAAAAAAAGGACACTTTGCAAAAGCTAGCATAACAGCTAAAAAACATTTAAGAGAATTTAGAGTAGACGAAGTAGAAAACTATAAAGTAGGAAACGAAATAAAAGCTGATACTTTCACAAAAGGAGACAAAATTGATGTTCAAGGTACATCTAAAGGGAAAGGTTTCCAAGGTGTTATCAAACGTCATGGACAAAGTCGTGGACCAATGGGACATGGTTCTATGTATCATAGAAGACCAGGTTCAATGGGACCAACATCAACTCCAGGTAGAGTATTTAAAGGTAAGAAATTACCAGGACATATGGGAGTTCAAACTATTACAATTCAAAACTTAGATGTTGTAGCAGTTGATGCTGATAAAAACGTAATTTTAGTAAAAGGTAGTGTTCCAGGAGTTAAAGGTGCTATCTTAAAAATAAAAACAAGTGTAAAAGCATAAGGAAGGAGGAGAATGAAGAATGCCTAAAATAGACGTATATAGTATAGAAGGAAAGAAAGTTCAAGAAGTTGAATTAAAAGATGAAATCTTTGGAATAGTACCAAACGAAGCAGTAGTACATAGCGTACTTGTAAACTTTTTAGCAAATCAAAGACAAGGTACACAAAATACAAAAACAAGATCAGAAGTTCGTGGTGGTGGAAGAAAACCATGGAGACAAAAAGGAACAGGTAGAGCAAGACAAGGCTCTATAAGAGCTCCACAATGGATTAAAGGTGGTATAGCTTTAGGACCAAAACCACGTTCATACTACTATACAGTTAATAAGAAAGAAAAACAATTAGCTGTTAAATCAGTTTTAAGTTCAAAAGTATTAGAAAATACATTAGTAGTTGTAGATTCATTAAATATGAAAGAAATTAAAACTAAAGAAATGGTAAAAGTTTTAAATAATTTAAAAGTAGAAGGAAAAACATTAATGTTATTAGCAGATAAAAACGAAAATGTTCAAAAATCTGCAAGAAACATTGAAGGAGTTAAAACTACATTAGTAAATACAATAAACGTATATGATTTATTAAAATATAAAAATTTAGTTGTAACTCTAGACACTGTTAAAAAAATAGAGGAGGTGTATGCATAATGAGACCAGAAAATATTATTATTGCACCTGTTATAACAGAAAAAAGTAATGAGGCAATAACAGAAGGTAAATATACTTTTAAAGTAAACAAAAAAGCAACAAAAGTTGATATTGCAAACGCAGTAGAAAAACTATTTGAAGTTAAAGTGTTAAATGTAAATACAGTTACTGTAAAAGGTAAAACAAAAAGAGTAGGGAGATATGAAGGAAAAACTTCAGATTGGAAAAAAGCTATCGTAACAATCGATACAAATTTAGAAGACAAAACATATCTTGCAAAAGGTGGAAAATCTACAAAAATGTCTAAGAAATATAAAGATTCTATAGATGAATTTATGGGAGCTTAGACTGAATAAATAAAAAATCAGCATTTTGCATTGCTAAATTTTATAATTAAAATCCTCAATTTGCAAAAGCATACCTGGGGCATTAATTATAAAATTTGCCCAGCAATATATACTAATTTTAATTTATTCAATAAGGTAGATTTAATATTAATAAAAAGTATCGAGAAATAACTCGGATAAAAAAGAATATCTGCTAATGCGGGGCAGGAAAAGAAAGCCGTAAATAAAAAATAGAAAGTAGAGAAACAATCAAAAGCAAGTATTGCTAGGAAGATGAGAAAATATTTTTAAGACTATACATATGTATGTCGAAAAAATATTTGCGAAATCTGACAACGCAAGACGAAGATTTTCATTGTTTTGAGAAGGAGAGAGAAAAATGGGAATGAAACATTTCAGACCAACAACTCCATCACTAAGAAATACAACAGTTTCTACATTTGATGAAATTACAAAGAAAACTCCTGAAAAATCTTTATTAACAGTAAAGAAAGAAAAAGCAGGAAGAAACTCATATGGTAGAATTACAGTTCGTCATCAAGGTGGAGGAAATAGACAAAAATATAGAATAATTGATTTTAAAAGAAATAAAGACGATATGAAAGCTACTGTAATTGGTATCGAATATGATCCAAACAGAAGTGCAAATATCGCATTAATAGAATATGAAGATGGAACAAAATCTTATATTCTAGCACCAGTAGGATTAACAGAGGGTGACAAAGTAGTATCTGGACAAAAAGTTGATATTAAACCAGGTAACTGTATGCCAATTGAATTTATACCAGTAGGTACAATGATTCACAATATCGAATTAAATCCAGGTCAAGGTGGAAAAATGGTTAGAGCAGCAGGTCAAGAAGCACAATTAATGGCTAAAGAAGGAAAATATGCTCACGTAAGACTTCCATCAGGAGAAATGAGATTAGTTATGACAAGATGTAGAGCAACTATCGGAACAGTTGGAAATACAGATCATGAAAATGTTAAAATTGGTAAAGCCGGAAGAACAAGACATATGGGTATTAGACCAACAGTTAGAGGTTCTGTAATGAACCCATGTGATCACCCTCATGGTGGTGGTGAAGGTAGAGCTCCAGTAGGTCACGCAGGACCAATGACACCTTGGGGTAAACCAGCTCTAGGATACAAGACTAGAAAGAAAAACAAAAAAACAAATAAATTTATAGTAAAGAGAAGAAAGTAAGGAGGGAATAAAGAATATGTCAAGATCAAGTAAAAAAACTCCATACATTGCTCCAGAATTATTAAAAAGAGTTGAAGCAATGAATGAATCAGGAGCAAAAGAAGTATTAAAAACATGGTCAAGAGCTTCTACTATATACCCTCAAATGGTAGGACACACAATAGCTGTTCATGATGGTAGAAAACACGTACCTGTTTATATAACAGAAGAGATGATAGGTCATAAATTAGGAGAATTTGCTCCAACAAGAACTTTTAAAGGTCATTCAGGAGAAAAAACAACTAAAAAATAAAAAAGGGATAAATAATAGATGAGCCCAGCGCGGGACATTTATTATCCATTCAGGAATACCTTGGGGGAAAGATGTGTTCCCGTCAGGAACCTGAACGAGATAGAATTAAGGAGGGAAAATAACGTGGAAAAACAAGAAATGCAAGAAGTTATTATTCCAGAAGCATGCGCAACACTTAAATATGCTAGAATTTCAGCTAGAAAAGTTAAAATAGTAATAGACTTAATTAGAGGAAAAAACATAGATGAAGCTTTAGCAATATTAAAATATACTCCAAAAGTAGCATCTGAAATAGTAGAAAAATTATTAAAATCAGCAATTGCAAACGCTGAAAACAACCATAATATGGCACACGAAAAACTATACGTTGCAGAAGTATTTGCTAACCAAGGTCCAACTTTAAAAAGAATTAGACCAGCAGCAAAAGGTTCAGCCGTTAGAATTCGTAAAAGAACAAGTCATATAACAATAATATTAAGAGAAAGAGAAGCTTAATTTATTAAATATAAAATTAAAATAAAAAAAGTAAGAGGAAGTCGTTTATCTGACATCATTAATTCATAAGTAGGGGACATATCTTGTCCCAAGTGAAATAGCATAAGATAAAGATGTGTCCCCTTACAAAAAAAGAGAGAAAGGAGCCTATAACAATGGGACAAAAAATGGATCCTCATGGATTAAGAGTAGGTGTAATTAAAGACTGGGACTCAAAATGGTATGCAAATAAAAAAGATTTTGCAAACTACCTAGTAGAAGATCACAAAATCCGTGAATATGTTAAGAAAAAATTATACGTTAGCGGAATTTCAAAAATAGAAATTGAAAGAACAGCTAAATTTGTAAAAGTTAATGTTTTCACAGCTAAACCAGGATTAGTAATTGGTAAAGGCGGAAACTTAGCAGAAACTTTAAAAAAAGAGTTACAAAAAATGATAGGTAAAGAAGTTAATTTAAATATAGTTGAAGTAAAAGATGTTGATACAAATGCACAATTAGTTGCAGAAAATATCGCAGGACAACTAGAAAGAAGAATTTCATTCAGAAGAGCTATGAAACAATGTATGCAAAAAACTATGAAAGCAGGTGCTTTAGGAATTAAAACTGCAGTATCTGGTAGATTAGGTGGAGCAGACATGGCTAGAACTGAATTCTACAAAGAAGGAACAATACCACTTCAAACATTAAGAGCTGATATTGACTATGGATTTGCAGAAGCAGATACAACATACGGAAAAATCGGTGTTAAAGTTTGGATATATAAAGGAGAAGTTCTTCCAACTAAAAAGAAAGTGGAAGGAGGAGACAAATAATGCCATTAATGCCAAAAAGAACAAAATATAGAAAACAACAAAAAGGTAGAAATAGAGGAAAAGCAATGAGAGGAAATTTCGTATCTGATGGAGAATACGGACTTCAAACAATAGAAGCAGGTTTAATTACAACAAACCAAATTGAATCTGCACGTGTTGCTATGACTCGTTATATCAAAAGAGGTGGAAAGGTTTGGATAAAAATCTTCCCTGATAAACCAATAACAAAGAAACCAGCAGAAACTCGTATGGGTAAAGGTAAAGGAGCTGTTGAATATTGGGTAGCAGCGGTTAAACCAGGAAGAGTTATGTTTGAAATAGCAGGAGTACCAGAAGAAGCAGCTAGAGAAGCTTTAAGATTAGCTGCAATGAAACTATCTGTTAAGTGTAAATTTGTTAAAAAAGAAACTGAAATAGGTGGTGAAAGTGATGAAGATTAGTAAAATAAGAGAAATGTCTTCACCAGAATTAGAAAAAGAATTAGGAGAATTAAAATCTGAATTATTTAAACTAAGATTTAGCTTAGCTACAAACGGATTAGATAATCCTATGAAAATAAAAGAAGTGAAAAAAGACATTGCAAAAATAAATACAGTATTAACTGAAAGAAAATTAGCAGAAAATGCCTAAAATTTTCAAAAACGAGTATTACTAGGAAAGCAAAATGAGTAAACCGCAGGTGTACATTAGTACATCGAGGATTTATGAATGTAGCTTAACGACGGAAGACGAAGTTTTTCAAAGTTTTAGCAAGAAAGGAGATTAGAAAATCATGGAAGAAAGAAATCTTCGTAGAACTTATATAGGAACTGTTAAATCTAATAAAATGGATAAAACAGTTGTAGTAGCTGTAGAAACTAGTGAGAAGAACAAAACATATGGAAAAATTCAAAAGAAAACATATACTTTAAAAGCTCACGATGAAAATAACGAATGTGGAATCGGAGATAAAGTTCAAGTAATGGAAACAAGACCTTTATCAAAAGATAAAAGATATAGAGTTGTTAAAATAGTAGAAAAGGCTATAATAAAATAATTATAAAAGTTACTCGGTGCGGAACATATATTGTTCGCAAAGGGAAACTAAGGGGGGAAAGATGTGTCCCCGTTAGAATCTGAAACAAGATAGAGAAAAGGAGGACAGCGAAATGGTACAACAACAATCCATATTAAAAGTAGCTGATAACACTGGTGCAAAAGAAATTATGTGTATTAGATGTTTAGGTGGATCTTACAGAAAATATGCTGGAGTTGGAGATGTAATAGTTGCTTCTGTTAAAACAGCAACACCTGGAGGAGTTGTAAAGAAAGGTGATGTAGTTAAAGCAGTAGTAGTTAGAACTAAAAAACCAATTAGAAGAGCAGATGGTTCATATGTAAGATTTGATGAAAATGCAGCAGTTATTATAAAAGAAGATAAAAATCCAAAAGGAACACGTATATTTGGACCTGTTGCAAGAGAATTAAGAGATAAAGATTATATGAAAATTTTGTCATTAGCTCCAGAAGTTCTTTAATTAAATTATAAGTAGCATCTTGCATTGTCAAATTTTGCATTAATAATCCTTGACGTACAAAAAGTACGCCTCCGGTTATTAAGAAAGATTTGCCTAGCAATATACTAATTCTAATTTAATTTATATTAAAAAGCAGATAAAATGATAAAATGAGACCTTAAATATTAAGAAGAAGAGGTGAAATAAAAGAATGAAAATAAGAAAAGGCGATACTGTTCAAGTTTTATCAGGAAATGATAAAGGAAAAACAGGAGAAGTTTTAGAAGTAATACCAAATTCACAAAAAGTTATAGTTAAAGGAATTAACATTAGAAAAAAACATGTTAAACCAAGAAAACAAGGTGAAGAAGGTGGAATTATTCCAGTAGAGTGTGCGATTCACTCAGCAAAAGTAAACGTAGTTTGCCCTAAATGCGGAAAAGCTACAAAAATTGGTTACGAAGTAGAAAAAAATGGAAAAGTACGTGTTTGCAAAAAATGCGGAGAAAAAATAAAATAGAAATTAAGCGTGGAAGGAGGAATACATAAACCATGGAAATATTAAAAGAACAATATCAAAAGGAAGTAGTTCCTGCAATGATGAAAAAATTTAATTACAAATCTATTATGGAAGTTCCAAAATTAGAAAAAGTAGTAATTAACATAGGATTAGGAGATATAAAAGATAATCCAAAATCATTAGAAAATGCAATGAACGATATAAAAATCATAACTGGTCAAGCACCAATTGTGACAAAAGCTAAAAAAGCTATTGCAGCCTTCAAAATAAGAGAAGGTGTAAATATGGGATGTAAAGTTACATTAAGACAAGGAAAAATGTATGATTTTGTATACAAATTATTTAATGTAGCATTACCAAGAGTAAGAGATTTCAGAGGAGTATCAAAAAATTCTTTTGATGGTAGAGGAAACTACTCAATGGGAATTAAAGAACAATTAATCTTCCCAGAAATCGAATATGATAAAGTAGACAAAATTAGAGGTATGGACATAATTTTCGTTACAACTGCTAAATCAGACGAAGAAGCAAGAGAATTATTAACACTTTTAGGAATGCCTTTTAGAGCATAATAAAGTAAAATAGAAAAGGTTGATTAAAAACGAGTAGTACTAGGAAAACAAGAAAATTTTTATGAAATAATACATTTGTATATTGAAGAAAAATTTTCGAAGTTTGACAACGTAATACAAAGTTTATAATCAAAATTTAAGAAAGGAGAAAGCCAATGGCTAAACTATCTTTAAAAGTAAAACAAGCAAGAGAACAAAAATACAAAACAAGAGAATACAATAGATGCAAAATCTGTGGAAGACCACATGCTTACATTAGAAAATACGGAATATGCCGTGTATGCTTTAGAGAATTAGCACACAAAGGTGAAATTCCTGGAGTTAAAAAAGCAAGTTGGTAAAAATTAAAATTAAAGTAAGGAAAACATAAAAATGTAACCCCTTACCAAAGAAAAGGAGGGAAAATATTTAAATGAATACAACAGACCCAATAGCAGATATGCTAACAAGAATAAGAAATGCAAATAGCTCAAAACATAAGACAGTTGATGTTCCAGCTTCTAATATGAAAAAAGCTATAGCAAAAATATTATTTGAAGAAGGATATATAAAATCATTTGAAGAAATTAATGATGATGCACAAGGAATTATAAGAATCACATTAAAATATGATGAAAAAGGTGCTAGAGTAATCGATGGAATAAGAAGAATTAGTAAACCAGGATTAAGAGTATATGCATCAAAAGACGAATTACCACAAGTTTTAAATGGATTAGGAATAGCTTTAATTTCTACTTCAAAAGGAATCAAAACTGATAAAGAAGCAAGAAAAGAAGGATTAGGCGGAGAAGTTCTAGCTTACGTATGGTAATTAAAATATAATAAATGCAAGTAAGGCAGATTTTTAATATCACCTTACTAAGTAGAAAAAGGAGGGAAAACTAAACATGTCAAGAATAGGAAATAAACCTATTACTGTACCAGAAGGTGTAGAAGTAAAATTAGACGGACACCACTTAACAGTAAAAGGATCTAAAGGAACATTAGAAAGAGATATTCATAAAAACATAACTGTTTCTATAGACAAAAATGTTATTACAATAACAAGACTAAATGATGAAGCAGAAAATAGAAGTTTACATGGATTAACAAGAACATTAATCTCTAACATGATAGAAGGTGTTCTTAATGAATATAAAAAAGAATTACAAATAGTTGGTGTTGGTTATAGAGCACAAAAACAAGGAAACAAATTAGTAATGAACCTAGGTTACTCTCATCCAGTAGAAATGGAAGAACCAGAAGGAATTACATTTGAAGTACCAAATGCTAACACAATTATAGTAAAAGGAATTGATAAAGAAGCAGTTGGTCAAACAGCAGCAGTTGTTAGAACAAAAAGACCACCAGAAGTTTACCATGGAAAAGGTATTAAATATGCTGATGAATATATTAGAAGAAAAGAAGGTAAAGCTGGTAAGAAATAAAACTTAATTGAATAAAAGAGGATAACTAAAGCTATTTGAGCACTAATTCACAAGGAAAGAGATATTTCTTAACCTGAGTGAAAGTGACCAAAAGGTAAGGAGTGTCCCTTAACCTTAATAGAAAGGAGAAATCAAGAATGATTACAAAAACAGATAGAAAAGCTGAAAGAACTAGAAGACATATAAGAGTACGTAGAAAAATCAGCGGAACAGCGGATTGCCCAAGATTATGTGTTTATAGAAGTAATAAAAATCTTTTTGTTCAAGTAATTGATGACGTAGCAGGAGTTACTCTTTGCCAAGCATCTACTTTAGATAAAGAAGTAAAAACAAAACATGCTAACAAAGAAGCTGCTAAAGAAGTAGGAGCATTAATTGCAAAAAGAGCAATGGAAAAAAATATTAAAGCTGTTGTTTATGACAGAGGTGGATACATATATCACGGAGTTGTAAAAGAATTAGCTGAAGCTGCAAGAGAAGCAGGACTAGAATTTTAATAGAGATAAATAGTGTAAGGATTAAACCCTTACCGAGGAAAAAAGGAGGGAAAATAAAGTGCACGAAGAGAACACACCAGAATTAAAAGAAAAAGTTGTTGCAATTAACAGAGTTGCAAAAGTTGTAAAAGGTGGTAGAACTTTCCGTTTTAGTGCTGTTGTAGTAGTAGGAGACGAAGCAGGACACGTAGGTGTAGGAAATGGAAAAGCAGCAGAAGTTCCAGATGCAATAAAAAAAGCTATTCAAGAAGCTAAAAAGAACTTAATAGAAGTTCCAGTCGTAGGAACAACAATACCACACGAATTTATAGGAAAATTTGGTAGCGCAAGTGTTATGTTAAAACCAGCTGCAGAAGGTACTGGAATCATAGCAGGAGGAAGCGTAAGACCAGTTATAGAACTTGCTGGATATAGAGATATCCGTACTAAAGTTTTAGGAACAAATAACCCAAGAAACGTAGTATATGCTACAATCGAAGGATTAAAGAAAATGCAAACAATAGAACAAGTTGCTGCAAAAAGAGGTAAAAAAGTAGAAGAAATATTATAATTAAAAGAGGAGGTGTAATTCCATAATGAAATTAGACGAATTAAAACCAGCACAAAAAACAGAAACTAAGAAAAGAGTTGGACGTGGAATCGGTTCTGGTCTAGGAAAAACATCAGGAAGAGGTCATAAAGGACAAAAGGCAAGATCTGGTGGAGGAGTTAGACGTGGATTCGAAGGAGGTCAAACACCATTATATAGAAGATTACCAAAAAGAGGATTTACAAATATCCATGCTAAAAATTATACAGAAGTAACTTTAACAATGCTTAACAAATCAAGCAAAGACGAAGTAACTGCTGAAACATTAATAGCAGATGGTATTATATCTAAAGCAAACGACGGAATAGTTGTAATTGCTACAGGTACATTAGAAAAAAAATTAACTGTTAAAGCTGTAAGATTCACTAAAGGAGCTAAGGAAAAAATAGAAGCTTTAGGTGGAAAGACAGAGGTGATCTAGTTGTTTAAAACAATAAGAAATGCACTAAAAACACCTGACGTAAGAAAAAAATTGTTATATACACTAATTTTAATAGTTATATTTAGATTAGGATGTTATATAACAGTTCCAGGTGTAGACAATTTTCAATTAGCAGAAGTATTTAATGGTCAAGGAATGGCATCACTTATAGATTTAATATCAGGAGGAGCTTTTTCTCGTTTATCTATTTTTGCTATGTCAATTAGTCCATACATCACAGCTTCAATTGTTATTCAATTATTAGGAATGGTTATACCAGCACTAGAAAGATTAACAAAAGAAGGTGGAGAGGAAGGAAGAAACAAAATTAATCGCTATACTAAATTATTAACAGTAGTATTAGCATTAATAGAAGGATTAGGAATTTACTTATCCTATCGTTCTTCTGGAATATTTATAGACACTACATTTATAACAGGAGCAACTGTTGTAATATCATTAATGGCAGGAACTGCATTACTTATGTGGCTTGGAGACCAAATTACAAGCAAAGGTATAGGAAATGGTATTTCTATAATTATCTTTGTTGGTATAGTAGCAGGACTTCCAAGTGCAGTTACAACAATTTGGAATTTAATATTTGGAACAGGAGAATTCTCTACAACAGGTTTATTAATAGCTTTAGCAATTATAATAGGTGCTATACTATTAGTAGCAGGAGTTGTATTTGTACAACAAGCTGAACGTAGAGTTCCGGTACAATATTCAAAAAGAGTAGTTGGAAGAAAAATGGTAGGAGCACAAAATACAAACATACCATTAAAACTTGCTATGGCAGGTGTAATGCCAGTAATTTTTGCTTCATCATTTATGACATTCCCAGCTATGATAATCCAAATGTTTGTGCCAGATATTACTACACAAACAGGATTCTGGAATGTAATATATAATTTCTCAATTGCAACATCAACATCAAATGTAGCAATTGGATATTCAATAGCTAACGCAATAATTTACTTACTATTAATCTTAGGATTCACATATTTCTATACTTATGCAACATTTAATCCAGCAGAAGTATCAAACAATATTAAGAAAAATGGTGGATTCATACCAGGAATAAGAGCAGGAAAACCAACAACAGATTATTTATCATCAATAATTTCAAAATTAACATTATTTGGAGGATTATTCTTAGCAGTAATTGCAATTATACCAATGCTTCTAAGGTTCACATCTTTAAATATTGCATTTGGTGGTACTTCAATATTAATCGTAGTTGGAGTTGCATTAGAAACAGTTCAACAATTAGAATCACAACTTGTAATGAGACATTACAAAGGATTCTTAGAATAAAAATAAAAAATGGATGCTATTATAAGCATCTATTTTTTAGCTGTTTTTGGAACGGAGAAAAAAACAGCTTTCTAAATAATAAAAAATTTATAAAAAAGTATATACTTAACAACTAAAAAAAGATATAATATATAAAGAACATATAAAAAGACAAATGAAAAGGAGAAGAAATATATGAATATTATAATGTTAGGAAAACCTGGCTCAGGAAAAGGAACAGTAGGGAAAATGTTATCAGAAAGTTTGAATACTACACATATATCAAGTGGAGAATTATTTAGAAGTTATATAAAAAAAGCGGGAGAAATTGGAAAAGAAATAGATAAATATGTATCACAAGGAAAATTAGTTCCAGATGATTTAGCAATAAAATTAGTAAAAAAAAGATTGCAAGAAATAGATTGTAAAAATGGAGTAATATTGGATGGATTTCCAAGAACAGTAAAACAAGCTGAAGAATTAGATAAATTTTTCAATCAAAAGGGATGCAAAATAGATATAGCAGTAGAATTAAGACTATCAGATCAAGATATAATAGATAGAATAGTAAAAAGAAGGGTATGTTCAAATGTAGATTGTAGAGAAATATATAATACAGAATTTAAGAAACCAAAACAAGAAGGAATATGCGATAAATGTGGAAGTAAACTTATAAAAAGAGAAGATGACACAATAGAAACAGTTGAACAAAGACTAAAAACATATTATGAAACATCAGCAAAACTAATAAATTATTATAAAGAGCAAGATTTATTATATGCAGTTAAATTAAATATACATTCAGGAAAAACTTCAGAAGATGTTGCAAAAGAGGTAAAAGAATATCTAAATAAATAAAAAGAAAATCCAAGAAAAAGCTAGAAAAAATGTTTATTTTTTCTAGCTTTTATGTTATAATAGATGTTAGCGGGGTAAGAGAAAGAAGGAAAAATAATGGTAACAATTAAATCAAAACAAGAAGTAGAAAAAATGAGAGAAGCATGCAAAATTGCAGATTTAGCACAAAGAGCAGTAGAAAAAGCAATAAAACCAGGAGTTTCTACGTGGGAGCTAGACAAAATTGCAGAAAATGAAATGAGAAAATATGGTGCAATTCCAGCAGAAAAAGGTTATCCAAGTGGAGTAAAAGGGGTTCCAAACTTCCCTGGTTCAATATGTGCATCTGTAAATGACGAAGTAATACATGGAATACCATCTAAAAGAGTTATATTAAGAGAAGGGGATATAATTAGCATAGACCTAGTAGCTTATAAAGATGGATTCAATGGAGATTGTGCAAGAACATATGCAGTCGGAAAAATAGATAAAGATTCACAAAAATTAATAGAAGTAACAAAACAAGCCTTCTTTGAAGGAATTAAATATGCTAAAAAAGGCAATCGTATAGGAGATGTGTCACATGCGATTGGGGAATTCGTGGAAAAAAACGGATTCAATGTTGTAAAAGAATTTCAAGGACATGGAATAGGAAGACAAATGCACGAAGATCCAGGAATACCAAACTATGGAAAACAAGGAAGAGGTATAAGACTAGAGCCAGGTATGACACTTGCTATAGAGCCTATGGTAATGGCAGGTTCAGATGAAATTTTAGAACTAGAAGATGGATGGACAATAATAACAGAAGATGGACAAAGAGCAGCACATTATGAAAATACAATTTTAATTACAGAAAATGAGCCAGAAATCTTGACAAAGAATTAAAAGTATTATATACTATATTAGCTATTATATGCATAATTGGAAAATTATGTGACAAAATTTGATTTTTACTATATAAAATCATAGAAAATTGGAGGAAAAAATGGCAAAAGAGGATGTTATTGAAATAGAAGGAACAGTGGTAGAAACACTACCAAATACAAACTTCAAAGTAGAACTTGAAAATGGACATCAAATATTAGCTCATATTTCTGGTAAATTAAGAATGAACTATATTAAAATCTTACCAGGAGACAAAGTAAAAGTAGAACTTTCACCATATGACTTAACAAGAGGACGTATTACTTGGAGAGCAAAATAAATTAAGTTTAAAAAATTATGCAATACAAAGTAGGTTATGAGGTGCTTTGGTGAGGTGTATAAATCTCATTTAGCCTGATATCTTATACATCTGACCATTACACATCATATATTATGTATTACATAATTTTAATTAGGTTATAAAGATAATCAAAATTGCAGGAGGTGTGGTTAAGAATGAAAGTAAGACCATCAGTAAAGAAAATTTGCGAAAAATGCAAAATTATTAAAAGAAAAGGTGTTATTAGGGTAATTTGTGAAAATCCAAAACACAAACAAAGACAAGGTTAATTGTATACCAAAACTGATACTAACATAAATTAGAGGCGGCTGTAGATTCAATTTAGAATCTATAAAATCCAATTTATGTTTTTATACATGTCTATAAGAAGAATAAAGATTGGACCTTTCCAATGCATTTCACCTTTATACTTCTAAGGTAGACAAACTATATTAATAATTAAAATAAAACATGGAGGTGCTAAAAAAGTATGGCTCGTATAGCAGGAGTAGATTTACCTAGAGAAAAAAGAGTAGAAATAGGACTTACATATATATATGGTATAGGACTATCAACTTCTCAAAAAATATTAAAAGATGCTGGTGTAAATCCAGATACAAGAGTTAAAGATTTAACAGCAGAGCAAGAACAAGAAATAAGAAAAGCAATGGAAGGAATGACAGTTGAAGGAGACTTAAGAAGAGAAGTTGCTTTAAACATTAAAAGACTTACAGAAATTGGTTGTTATAGAGGATTAAGACATAGAAAAGGTCTTCCAGTAAGAGGACAAAGAACAAAAACTAATGCTCATACAAGAAAAGGACCAAGAAAATTAGTAAGTAAAAGCAAAAAATAATAGCAAGGAGAACACCATAGCTATTTGAACACTAATTCACAAGGGAAAGAAACAATCTTTAAACCAAGTGAGAGTGGCAAAAAGATAAGGAGTGTCACCTGACATATAATAAGGAGGTAAAACAAATGGCAAAGCCTGTAACAAAAAGAACAACTAGAAGAAGAGATAGAAAAAATATCGAAAAAGGTATGGCTCATATTCATTCTAGCTTTAACAATACAATAGTTACAATTACTGATGTTCAAGGAAATGCAATTTCTTGGGCAAGTGCCGGAGAATTAGGATTCAAAGGTTCTAGAAAAAGTACACCATTTGCAGCTGGAGAAGCTGCAGAAACAGCTGCTAAAGCTGCAATGGAACATGGTTTAAAATCAGTTGAAGTATTTGTAAAAGGACCTGGTTCAGGACGTGAAGCAGCAATCCGTTCATTACAAGCAGCTGGATTAGAAATTAGTAGCATTAAAGATGTTACACCAATTCCACACAATGGTTGTAGACCACCAAAAAGAAGAAGAGTATAATATATATAATAAAAACAAGGAGGAAATATAGAAATGGCAAGATATAAAGACGAACAATGCCGTATTTGCCGTAGAGAAGGACAAAAGTTATTCTTAAAAGGTTCAAGATGTTATACAGATAAATGTAGTATTTCAAGAAGAAATTATGCTCCTGGACAAAATGGACAAAAAAAGAAGAAACTTTCTGAATATGGTACTCAATTAAGAGAAAAACAAAAAACAAAAGCATTCTATGGAGTAAGCGAAAAGCAATTTAGAAGATATTTTGATATGGCTTCTAAAACAAAAGGTAAAACAGGTGAAGTTTTACTACAAATTCTAGAAAGCAGATTAGACAATATAGTATATAGATTAGGTTATGGAAGCTCAAGAGCTCAAGCTAGAATGTTAGTAACACACGGAACTTTTGAAGTAAATGGACAAAAAGTTGATATTCCATCTTACTTAGTAAAAGCCGGAGATGTAATTTCTGTTAGAGAAAACAGAAAAGATAATGGAGCAATAAAACTAAACGTAGAAGAAAACGCTGCAAGACCTGTTCCAGAATGGTTAGAAAAAGATGTAGAAAAATTAAGTGGTAAAGTAGTAAGATTAGCATCTAGAGAAGATGTTGACTTACCAGTAGAAGAACATTTAATAGTAGAGCTTTACTCTAAATAATAGAAAAGTAATAAAATATTTATTAAATATTTTAAAAGTTATATATTGTGTTTTAAGAAGTAAAGTACTAGGGAAAGTTTAAATAAAGGCTTATATGATAACCTCGCACTTAGAACTTCTAAAATAGGAGGTAAAAATGATAGAATTTGAAAGGCCAAATATTAAATGCTTAGAAATAGACAATGAAACAAATTACGCAAAATTTGTTTGTGAACCATTAGAACGTGGTTATGGAGTAACAATAGGAAACTCATTAAGAAGAATCCTACTTTCTTCATTACCAGGAGCTGCAATAACAAGTGTAAAAATTGAAGGTGTAGTACATGAATTTTCTACAATAGCAAATGTTGTAGAAGATGTACCAGAAATTATAGTTAATTTAAAAATGGTAAGATTAAAACTTCATGAAAATGTAGAAAAGACAATTCGTATAGATGTTAAAGGTGAAGGAAAAGTAACTGCTGGTGATATCATTACAGATGATGATGTAGAAGTATTAAATCCAGAATTACATATAGCAACTTTATCTGAAGGAGCACATCTTCAAATGGAAATGACTGTTGAAATGGGTAGAGGATACAATTCATCAGAAAAAAATAAGAAAGATAATCAACCTTTAGGGGTATTACCAATAGATTCTATATTTACACCAGTTAAGAAAGTAAATTATGCAGTAGAAAATACAAGAGTTGGTCAAAATATAGATTTTGATAAATTAACAATTGAATTATGGACAGACGGAAGTTTAGCACCATATGAAGCATTAAGCTTAGCTGCTAAAGTTATGACAAGTCACTTAGAATTATTCATAGACTTATCTGAAACTGCTAAAAATACACAAGTAATGATAGAGAAAGAAGAAGATAAGAAAGAAAAAGTTCTAGAAATGTCAATTGAAGATTTAGAATTATCTGTAAGATCATTTAATTGTCTAAAGAGAGCTGGTATTTCAACAGTAGAAGATATTACAAATATGACAGAATCAGAAATGATGAAAGTTAGAAATTTAGGTAAAAAATCATTAGATGAAGTAACATTTAAATTACGTTCATTAGGACTTGATTTTGCTCAAGAAGAAGAATAGAATAGAAAGAGGAGGAAAATACAGTGGCAACAAATAGAAAATTAGGTAGAACAACTGATATTCGTAAAGCAATGTTAAAAACTGGTTTAACAGACTTAATTTTACATGAAAAAATTGAAACCACAGAAGCAAGAGCCAAAGAAATTAAATCAATGGCTGATAGCATTATTTCCTTAGCAATAAAAGAAAAAGATAATTTTGAAATGGTAGACGTTAAAGTTGTAAAAGCAAAATTAGATAGCAAAGGAAATAAAGAAACAGAACTTGTAAAAAGTAAAAATGGTAAAGAATATTTAAAAGTTGTAAAAGAAGAAAAAACAGAAAAAAGACAAAAAGATATGCCAAGTAGATTAAATGCAAGAAGAAAAATGATGAGAATGCTAAATAAGGTAAAAGATGAAAATGGAAACAACATTGATTTACCAGCAAAATTATTTGGCGAAATTGCTACAAAGTACGAAGGTAGAGTTGGTGGTTATACACGTATAATCAAAGCTGGACCACGTAGAGGAGATGCAGCAGAAGTTGTAATTTTACAATTAATTTAATAAATAACAAATAAAAAGACCTAGTTTAATTAGGCCTTTTTATATTGCCTTTTTATTTTGCAAAAAATCTTATAAAAAATCAAGAAAATTTACCAAAACACTTGTATTTTAAGGCAAAATAGTGTATACTAATCATGTGAACAAAATGAATTAGCAAAGAGCGGAAACAAATTCCGCTCTTTACTTGTATAATAAGGAGGAAAAGGTTTGGCGAGTATTGAAGAAAAAGTAGAAAGCTTAATTAAAGAAAAAATTCAAGAATTAGGTTATGAACTTTATGATGTGCAATATGCGAAAGAAGGAAAAGATTACTTCTTAAGAGTATTTATTGACAAAGAAGATGGAATAGACTTAAACGATTGTGAAAAAATAAGTAATGAAATAAACCCATTATTAGATGAAAAAGATTTTATAAAGGAAATGTATTTTTTAGAAGTTTCATCACCAGGAATTGAAAGAGTATTAAGAAAAGACGAACATCTAAAAGATTCAATAGGAAAAGAAATAGAAGTAAAACTATTTAAACCTATAGAAAAACAAAAAGAATTTGTAGGAATTTTAGAAGATTATAATGGAGAAAAAATAATACTTGGTTCAGAAGAAAACGAAGAAAAAATAGAAATAGAAAGAAAAAATATATCATTAATGAAATTAAAATTTAATTGGTGATGTACATAAAATAATTAATAAAAATAACTAATAACAAAAAATGAAATTTATTAATGAAAATCTTAAATTATAAAAAATAAAACAATTAAAATGTAATAATTTAAAAATTAAAATATAAAAATAAGGAAAGGAATGATTCAAAAAATGAAGAGAAAAGAAAAAAGAGAAAATGAACCAGCAATTGATAGCACAAATTTAATTTTAGCAATGGAGGAATTAGAAAAAGAAAGTGGTATTCAAAAAGATTACTTACTAGAAGCCATTGAAACAGCATTAGTTACAGCGTATAAGAAAAATTATGATTGTGAAGACGAAAATGTAAAAATTACAATGGATAAAGAAACAGGTGAAATTCATGTTTATATGCAAAAAGAAATAGTTGAAGAAGTAGAAAATGAAAATACACAATTGTCATTAGAAGAAGCAAAAACAATAGACAAAAAATATAACGTTGGAGATATTTATGAACAAGAGCTAGTGCCAAAAAACTTTGGTAGAATTGCAGCAGGAACAGCTAAACAAGTTATTGTTCAAAAAATAAGAGAAGCATCTAGAGAATTCTTATATAACGAATACAACGAAAGAAAAGGAGAAATAGTTTCAGGGATAGTTCAAAAAGCAGATGGTGGAGTAGTTGTTGTTGACTTAGGTAGAATAGAAGGAATAATGACAGTAAAAGAACAAATACCTACAGAAAAATATCATGTAAATGATAAAATAAGAGCTTGCATTATAGATGTAGAAAAAGGACTAAAAGGAAGTACACAAGTCATGATATCAAGAGCACATAATGATTTTGTAAGAAAATTATTTGAACTTGAGATTCCAGAAATATATGAAGGTCTAATAGAAATAAAAAATGTTTCAAGAGATCCAGGAAAAAGATGTAAAGTAGCAGTTTATTCACAAAATCCTAATATAGATCCAGTTGGTTCTTGTGTGGGACAAAAGGGAATTCGTATACAAAATATTATAAATGAGTTAAATGGCGAAAAAATAGATGTTATAGAATGGAATGAAGATCCAGCAATTTATATTTCATCAGCATTACTTCCAGCACAAGCAATGGCAGTAGATATTAAAGATGAAGAACATTTTGCTCAAGTAATTGTACCAGATGACCAATTATCTTTAGCAATAGGAAAAGCAGGACAAAATGCAAGATTAGCAGCAAAACTTACAAATTGGAAAATAGATATTAAGAGTGAAAGTCAATTTAGAGAAATGATAATGAATATGCAAAATGAGGAAGCAAAAACTGAAGAAAAAGAAGAAACACAAGAAGTAGAAGAATAAAAGTACTAGGAATAAACAGCTAGTCTTAGAATACAATAAAATAAAGGTGTGATTAATGTGAAAGAAATGCCAAAACGTACATGTATTGGTTGTAATGAAATTAAATTAAAAAAAGAACTAATACGTATTGTAAAAAATAAAGAAGGACAAATATTTATAGATAGAACAGGAAAAGCAAATGGTAGAGGAGCATACATTTGTGATAACATAGAATGTTTAGAAAAAGCTATAAAAACCAAAAGACTAGAAAGAACATTTGAAACAAATATAGATGCTAAAATATATGAAGAATTAAAGAATACTTTAAAATAGAAAGTGCTTTTTAAGAGGTGAAATAATTGATTGATAATAAAATATATGGTCTGTTGGGACTAGCAAGACGAGCAGGGAAAATAAGTTTTGGTACAGAAAGTGCTAAAGAAACAATAGAAAAACATAAAGCAAAACTTGTAATCGTTGCTAAAGATTGTAGCAATAGAACAAAGAAAAATTTCGAATTGGCATGTAAGAATATTGATATACCAGTTAGAGTGTTCGGAACAATAGAAGATTTAAGTAAAAGTATAGGGCAAAATAATAAAGCTGTAGTAGTTATAAAAGATGAAAACTTTGCTAAGGAACTATTGAAAAAAATTGATGGGGGTGAAATTATTGGGTAAGATAAAAATACATGAAATAGCAAAAGAGATTGGCTTAACCAGTAAAGAAATAATAGAAAAGGCAAAAGAATTAGGAATTGAAGCTAAAACACATATGAGTGGAGTAGAAGAGCAAGAAGCTGAAAAAATAAAAAGTGCTTTTCAAAAAATGGAAAAGAAATTAGAAGCTAAAAAAGAAGAAACTAAGAAAGACGAAAAGAAAAAAGAGGAAAAGAAACCATCTGCTCCTGTAATTATAAGAAGAGAAGTTATAATTACAGATGAAGAAGAAAAGCAGAAAGAAAAAGAAGCTAAACAAAAAGAACAAAAAAATAAACAAGTAGGCTTTGTAGAAAGAAATAAAAATGCAGACTATAATATTGTGTATAGAAACAAGCCTACAAAACCAATGACAGTAAGTGAATTGTTTGGAATTGGTAAAAAAGAAGAACCAAAGAAAGAAGTAAAACAAGAAGTAAAACAAGAAGTAAAACAAGAAATAAAACAAGAAGAAAAGAAAGAGGACGTAGCAAAAAAACAAGAAAATATGGTAGAAACTAAACAAAAACAAACAGAAACTAAAGAATATAATAAAGAAAGCAGAAACCAAAATTACAAAAATAATCAAAATGGGTTCAAAAACAGAAATAATCAATCATCTTTCAGAAATAAGGATAATCAAAATAGAGAAAGAGGAAATTTCCAAAATAGAGAAAATGGTGGATTCCAAAGACGTGAAAATAATGGATTCCAAAAGCGTGAAAATAATGGCTTTAGAAATAATCAAAATAGAAATCAACATGGTGGAAACTTTAATCGTGAAAGAAAACCATTAGATGAAAGAGGAATTGATAAAAATATAAAAGATATAATGGCTATAGATATTGTAGAAAAAGAAAATCAAAGAGACTTTGGTAGCAAAGAAATTGATAAAGCAAAATTTGAAAGAAAAGAAGAAAAAAATCAAAAAGCAAACAAAAATAAAAAAGGTGGAAGATTTAATGAAGAATTTGATGGTGGAAAACTAAAAGACTTAAAACAAGTAGATAGACTATCAAATATGTTTGATGACCAAGAGGGTGGAATGCTTGATTATTATGATTTGACAATAGCAAGAGGAAAAAGAAATAAGAAGAAATCAGCTAAAACTCAAGAAGAAAGAACACAAAAAATATTCAAATTAACAGAGATCACAATTCCAGAATCTATTACAGTTAAAGATTTAGCAGTAGAGTTAAAGAAAACATCAGCAGAAGTTATTAAAAAACTATTTGGATTTGGAATAATGGCGACAATAAATAATGCCTTAGATTTTGATACAGCATTTTTAATAGCAGAAGAATTTGGTGTAACAGCTAAAAAGAAAGAAGAAGTAAAAGAAGAAGATATCTTATTTGACAATTCAGAAGACAAAGATGATGAATTAAAGCCAAGACCACCAGTAGTAGTTGTTATGGGTCACGTAGATCATGGTAAAACATCTCTACTAGATGCAATCCGTAAAACTAATGTAATTGAAGGAGAAGCTGGAGGTATTACACAAGCAATAGGTGCTTACATGGTAAATATAAATGGAAGAGATATTACTTTCTTAGATACACCAGGACACGAAGCATTTACAAGTATGCGTGCAAGAGGAGCTCAAATTACAGATATTGCAATATTAGTAGTTGCAGCAAACGATGGTGTTATGCCACAAACAGTAGAAGCTATTAATCATGCTAAAGCAGCAGGAATTCCAATTATAGTTGCAGTAAACAAAATAGATTTACCAGAAGCAAACGTAGACAAAGTAAAACAAGAATTAATGAAATATGAATTAGTACCAGAAGAATGGGGTGGAGATACAATTTATGTACCTATCTCAGCTAAAAAACATATAAATATAGACGAATTATTAGAAATGGTGTTATTACAAGCAGACGTATTAGAATTAAAAGCAAATCCTGACAAACAAGCTAAAGGCGCAGTTATAGAAGCAAGACTAGATAAAGCAAAAGGACCAATTGCTTCAATGTTAGTACAAAGAGGTACACTAGATGTTGGAGATACAATAGTTGTAGGTTCTTCAATTGGTAGAATTAGAGCAATGAAAAATGATAAAGGGCAAAGAGTAAAGAAAGCTGGACCATCTACACCAGTTGAAATAATGGGATTAACAGAAGTTCCAGAATCTGGAGAAGTATTCTATGAAGTTAAAGATGAAAAAATGGCAAAACACTTAATAGAAAGAAGAAAACGTGCACAAAGAGAGAAATCTATAAATCAAATGGCACCAGTTACTTTAGACAATTTATTTAGCCAAATGGAAGAAGGAAAACTAAAACAATTAAATATTATAGTTAAAGCAGATGTACAAGGTAGTGCAGAAGCAATAAAACAATCTTTAGAAAAATTATCTGATGATGAGGTAAGAGTAAGAGTTATACACAGTGCAGCAGGAGCTGTTACAGAATCTGATGTAACTTTAGCAAAAGTTTCAAATGCTATTATAATTGCATTTAATGTAAGACCAGTTGCAACTGCAAAACAAGTAGCTGAAAAAGAAGAAGTTGAAATAAAACAATATTCAATTATATACCAAGCAATAGATGATGTTAAAGCAGCAATGAAAGGTATGCTTGATCCAATTTATGAAGAAAAAGTTATTGGTAATGTTGAAGTAAGACAAGTATTTAAAGTTTCAAATGTGGGAACAATAGCAGGAGCATATGTATTAGAAGGAAAAATTGAAAGAAATGCGGGAGTAAGAGTATTACGTGATAATGTTGTTATACATGAAGGAAAACTTGCAAACTTAAAACGTTTTAAAGATGAGGTAAAAGAAGTTGCAAAAGGATATGAATGTGGTATGCAAATCGAAAATTACAATGACTTAAAAGAAGGAGATATTATAGAAGTATACGTTATGGTAGAAGTTAAAAGGTAAAAGGAGGGCAATATGCAAAAAAATGAAAATAGATTAAATCGTATAGATGAAGAGTTAAAAAAAGAACTTAGTCAAATTATTTCATATGAATTAAAAAATCCTGAGGCAACAGGAATGATTAGTGTAACAAAAGTAAAAATAACTCCAGATTTAAAATATGCAAAGGTATATGTAAGTATTTTAAATTCTAAAAGTGATGAAAAAACAATGGAAGCACTGAAAAAATCTGCAGGATTTATAAGAAGTCAAATTGCTAAAAGAGTTAATTTGAGAATTACGCCAGAATTAGTATTTGAAAAAGATGACTCTATGGAATATGGAATGAAAATAGACTCTATTTTAAAAGATTTAAACAAATAGTGTCAAAAGGGATGCTCTTTATTGCCACAAAAATTATAAAAAGAAGCGTTCCTTTTGAGCAAAAAGGAGAGATAAAATGACATTAGAACATATATTAGAAGAAATAAAAAAGGCAAAAAAAATTGTAATATTAACTCATGAAAATCCAGATGGAGATGCTGTAGGTAGTAGTTTAGCAATGTATATTGCACTAAAAGAAATGGGAAAAAATCCAGATATTATAATTCCAGAACTTCCAAGGGTATTTAACTTTTTACCAGAAACAGAAAATATAAAAAAGGAAGGTTCAAAAGAACCATATGATTTAGCAATTGCATTAGATTGTGCAACATTGAAAATGCTTAATGGTTGGTCAAAATATTTTGAAAATGCAAAAGTAAAAATTACAATAGACCATCATGGAACAAATACAATGTATGGAGATTATAACTATGTGAACCCAGATGCACCAGCATGTGCACAAACTTTAATAAGTATAATTCAATATTTTGGTGTGAAAATTAGTAAAAAAATAGGAACATGCCTTTTAACAGGAATTATCACAGACACAGGTGGATTCCAATATCAAACTACAACACCAGAAACATTTGAATTTGCAGCAAAACTATTACAAACAGGAGTTAATGTTTCAGATATTTATAAAAGAGTAATGAATACAAAAACAAAGGCTAACTTTGAATTAAGAAAAAGAGCAATAGAAAGAATGGAATTTTTCGATAATGGAAAAATATCTTTTACATATATAACAAAACAAGATGAAGAAGAAATTGGAGCAGAGCCAGGAGATCATGAAGGAATAGTAGAAGAAGGTAGAGCAATAGAGGGAGTAGAAGTTTCTGTATTTTTAAGAGAAACTGCAAAAGGATTTAAGGCATCACTTCGTTCAAATGAATATGTGAATGTATCAGATGTATGCTTATTATTTGGTGGTGGTGGCCACATACATGCAGCAGGTTGTACAATAGCACAAAGTTTAGAGCAAGCAAAAGAAAAAATAATAAATGAAGTAAAAGTGCATATAAAATAAAAGAACTAAAATAAGAATTTCTAACATATTATGCCATATAGGAATTCTTATTTTCTATTTGAGGGTAGAATAATATGAGTGAATTAGATGGAATAATAGTAATAAATAAACCTAAAAATTATACATCACATGATGTAGTAGCAAAAGTAAAGAAAATATTAAAACTAAAAAAAGTAGGACATACTGGGACATTAGATCCAAATGCTACGGGAGTTTTGCCATTACTTTTAAATTCTGGAACAAAACTTTCAAAATATTTAATAAATCATGATAAAGAATATGAAGTAACTTTAAAATTAGGAATAAAAACAGATACACTAGATAGTGAAGGAAAAATACTAGAAGAAAGAAAAGTAGATACTGCAATATTAGAAAATACTGATAATGTAAAAAATATATTAAATTCATTTGTAGGAAAGCAAGAGCAAATACCACCAATGTATTCGGCAATAAAAGTAAAAGGAAAAAAACTTTATGAATATGCTAGAAGCGGAGAAAAGGTAGAAGTTAAAGCAAGAAAAATAGAAATATATAGCATAGAATTAGAAAAAATAGATGTTAAAAACCAAGAAATAGTATTTAGAGTAGAATGTTCAAAAGGAACATATATAAGAAGTTTATGTGAAGATATAGCTACAAGATTAGGAACAATAGGGTATATGAAAGAATTAAACAGAACAAAAGTAGGTTCTTTTGGAATTGCAGATTCAATAACATTAGAAGAATTAGAAAATTGTGAAAATATAAATTCAAAAATAATAACAATGGAAGAACTACTTAAACAAAAAGAAAAGATAATACTAAATAAAAGACAATTAGAGTTATTTTTTAATGGAGTAAAATTAGCCAACGATAATAAAGATGGAACATATAGAATATACAATCAAGACAAACAATTTATAGGAATTGGAGTAATAGAAGAGAATAAATTAAAAAGAGATGTAATAGAACGAAAGAGGCATGATTGATATTATTATATTCTAGGAAAATTTGGAGAACTTTCCTAGAATATAATAAAGTGCTTAAGAATTCTTTAAGCACCTAATGTAAAATATTTTAGCATAAAATATTAAAGAAAGCAAATAATAAAAAATATTAAATAAGTTATATATAGTAAGAAAAGTAGAGAAAACTAAAAATAAATCTACTAAAATAAATCTTTTTAATAAATAGTAGAATTGAAAAAATATAATGCATATGATAATATAAATATAATAAAAAAAGCAATATAATTATCCCTACCTGGTGCGTATAGATTGAAATTTTATTACCAACAAATTTTAAAAGGGAGTCCGCCTTTGAAGATGGCGTGTAAGCTTGCATTTATGTAAGAAACCCAGTAGTCTTCAACAAGACACCCACCTGTGTAAGCAGGTATAAAAATTTCTTTCATCTTACGGCCGAGGCGGGGACAATTTTGTTATTATAAAAGGCCTAGGTACTTTTGAAATAAAATATATTTTTGAAAAACTACAATAATAATTTTAAAATAGGAGATAGCAAATATGTAAGCCTATTTTTTTCTAGAAATGTATTGACAACTAATATATTTAATTATAAAATAAAAATGTAATAAAAGCGAAAACAAAGGGGAAAACATGAAAATGGTAATGCCTGTAAGCCTTGGGGCTGTACACACACACACACACACACACACTTATAGTTTATTAAAAAACAAAAAAAATAGTTTTAGAAATCATGTAAATAAGCATGGTTTTTAAAGCTATTTTTTTTTATATTGACATTAATAACAGTTAAATAAAAAACAGCTTAAAGGTCGCTAAAAAAGAGAAAAAATTATTAAAAGGGAGGAATAAAAAAATGAAAAAGACAAAAGAAAAGGCTAAAGGAAAGGAAAAAATGTTAAAAACTAAAAAAAGACTGAACAAAGGAATAACATTAATAGCACTTGTAGTAACAATAGTGGTGTTAATAATACTAGTAGGAATAAGCATAAATTTAGTGCTAGATAATAACGGAATAATAGCACAAACAAAAAAATCTCAAATTGAAAGTGATCATTCAAGTGTTTTTGAAGCAATGAGTTTAGAAATTGTAACATATAGTATCGATAAGGCTGTTAAAAATTCAACATCTGATGTTTTGACTTTTTTGCGAGGAGAAGGAAAAATAGATGAAAACAATGTTGTAAATGTAAAAAATCTAGTAAACCAAAAGTTATCAACAGGAAATGGAACAGGAAAATCGGATGTATATATAATTGAAAAAAATGATAATAATGAATATGAATTAATTTATTATGACAAAGGCCAAACACCAAGAACATTAGGCTCATTAACAAAAGAAAATGAGGAATGGGAATTAGCATATTTGGAAATGTTTAGTATTACAGAAGAAGGAGCAGTTTCAATAAATGAATATTATTATGAAGAAGATGGAGGTGGTTGTTGGTCTACAGGTAAAGAATGGTATGATGACTGGACTTTAAAAGAAATAACAATTCCTTCAGAAATAAATGGGATAAAGGTAAAAATAATAGAAGATGGTTTTTTAGCATATAATGAAATTATAGAAAAAGTATATATACCAAAATGTGTAACAGAAATAGGCTATGGGGCTTTTGAGGGATGTAGCAATCTAACAAGTATAACAATTCCAGAAAGTGTAACAAGTATAGGAAATGGGGCATTTCGAGAATGTAGTAGTTTAACAAGTATAACAATTCCAAACAGTGTAACAAGTATAGGAAATGGGGCATTTAATGAATGTAGTAGTTTAGCAAGCATAACAATCCCAAACAGTGTAACAAGTGTAGGATTACATGCTTTTGAGGGATGTAGTAGTTTAGCAAGCATAATAATCCCAAACAGTGTAACAAGTATAGGATATCAAACTTTTTATGGATGTAGCAATCTAACAAGTATAACAATTCCAGACAGTGTAACAAGTATAGAAGGTGATGTTTTTTATGGATGTAGTAGTTTAACAAGTATAAATGTTGAAAATGGAAACGAAAGATATGATAGTAGAAATAATTGTAATGCGATAATAGAAACAAGCACAAATAAGTTAATAATAGGAATTAATAATACAACAATTCCAGACAGTGTAACAAGTATAGGAGATTGGGCTTTTAGTGGATGTAGCAATCTAACAAGTATAACAATTCCAGAAAGTGTAACAAGAATAGGATATGGGGCATTTCGAGAATGTAGTAGTTTAACTACGGTAAATTATAAAGGAACAGAAGCACAATGGAATAAAATTTTCATAAGCGGGTATTACAATGGATGTTTAACAAATATAACCCCAAATTATAATTACGGACAATAAACAAAAAAGAGGAGGAAAAAACAATGGATAAAAAAATGCTAAGAAATATCTTAATAATTATAGGAATAATTCTTATTGTTACAATAATATTAATAGCAAGCGGAAAATTTAAAGCTGAAAATAAAAATACAGTTATATCTAAAGACATAAAAGAAAATGGAGAAGATAAATCAGCGGTAACGGTTACAGAAGATACAGAAATAAAAAACAACAAAGTAACAAAAACAGGAGATTCAAGTGATTTAGCTGAAAGTGATAAAAAAGGTAAAAATTCTGCAATATTGGTAAACACAGAAAAAAATCTAACAATTAGCAAATCTGAAATAAAAACAGATGGAACAGGTGCTAGTGGAGTTGCAGCAACAAGCAATGGTTCAAAAGTAGTAATAAATGATAGTAAAATTGTAACAAACCAAGAAAGGTCAAAAGGCTTATTAGCAAGTGGTGGCGGAACAATAGAGGCTAATAACATAAACATACAAACCTCAGGAGATAAAGCATCAGGTGCAGTAACAGACTATGGCGGAGGAAATCTAGATATAAAAAATAGTGTAATAAATACAAATGGAGTGCATTCTGCTGGAATTTATTCAACAGATAATATACTGGTAGAAAATACTAAAATAACAACCGCAAATTCAACAGGTGCGGTAATTGATGGTACTGGAGAAATAAGATTAATAAATTGCGATTTAACATCTGGAGGAAAAAGAGCAGTATATGTTTTTTATACAGGTGCAAATGCTAAAGATACAATTAAGGGTAACTTCTCAATGGAAGGAGGAAGCCTAACGGCAACTAATGGCCCCGCATTTTATGTAACAAACACTATAGCAATAATTAATTTGGAAAATGTAAATTTAACTGCAAAAAATGGAGTGTTATTAAAGGCTGTTACTGATAGTTCAGACCTAGGAATGGAAAATAAAGTAAAAACACAAAAGGGCGGTGAAGCTGTTGTTACTGCAAAAAACCAAAAACTTGAGGGTGGATTTGTAGTAGACAATGCAAGTACACTAGATTTAACACTTTCAGCTGGAAGTACATTAAAAGGATATATAAACAAAGAAAATACAGCTAAAAAAGTAAAGTTAACAGTAGAAAGCGGTTGCACAATTGAGTTAACCGAAAATTGTTACGTTGATGAATTAAATATAAGTGATGGCGCAACAATTATAGAAAATGGATACAAAATTTATACATAATTACTTGACATGCAGAGGTTGAAAAGTACAATATTAAGAAATAATGAAAAAATAGGTTAAGACATGCAAGAGAAGAAGGCGGAGAAGAAGCTAGAAAAGAACACAGAACAAAAGTTGAAAGATGAAAAAATAGAAATTGCAAAGAAATTAGTTCAAGAAGGAATGAATACAGAAAAATTTCACTAATTGTAGGATTATTAAAAGATGAAATAGAAAAATTATATAAATAATAAAAAACTGGGCAAAACTCTAATAGAAGATGCCCAGTTTTTTTGCAAAAATCTTTTAAAATTTTAAAATAGGAGATAGCAAATTTGTTGCTATTTCCTATTTTTTATAGTAAAATAAGGAAAAAAGTAAATAAAGGAAAAATATGAAAATAGAAGAACTATTAAAATATGGAAAAGAAAAATTAGAACAGCAAAAAGTAGAAGATGCTTCAATTATCTCAAGAATATTAATGCAATATGTCTTGGAAATAGACAGAAATAAATTAATTATAAATAAAAAAGATAATGTAGACATTAATAAAGAAAAAGAATATAAGGAATGCATAGAGAAAATTGTGAAAGGGACTCCAATTCAATATATAACAAACAATCAAGAATTTATGAGACTTAATTTCTATGTAGACGAAAATGTATTAATTCCACAACCAGATACAGAAATATTGGTAGAAGAAGTAATAAAAAGTATAGATATAATGGGAAATATAGAAATATTAGATATGTGCACAGGTAGTGGCTGTATAGGAATATCACTCGCAAAAAATATAGAAAATACAAAAGTAACATTAGTAGATATTAGTAAAGAAGCTATAGAAATAGCTAAGAAAAATGCAATACAAAATGGTGTAGAAAACAAAGTGAATTTTATACAATCTGATATGTTTGAAAATGTAAAAGGAAAATTTGATATAATAGTATCAAACCCACCATATATAAGAACAGATATAATACAAACATTAGACAGACAAGTACAAGCTGAACCTTATATAGCTTTAGATGGTGGAGAAGATGGTCTAGATTTTTATAAAGTACTAATAAACGAAGCATATAAATATTTAAAAAAGAATGGAAAAATATTTTTAGAAATAGGGTATGACCAAAAAAAAGAAGTAGAAAATTTAGCAAAGAAAAGTAAACACTATAAAAAAATAGAAACAATAAAGGATTTATCTCAAAATGATAGAGTAATAATATTAGAATATTAAGAAAGGAAATATAATGTCTTTTTCATCAGAATTAAAAGAAAATTTAAGCAAAATGCCAAATTTAAAAAATAAAGAATTAGTAAAGTTTGAATTAATAGGATATCTAATTAGTAACAATACAGCATGTGACAAAAAGAATATCTATTATTCAACTATAAATGAATATAATATAAATCGTTTTAGCAAATTACTTTCAAATATGGAAATATCAAACTTTAAAATAGATATAAAAGGAAAAAATTATATAATAACATTGCCTAAAATAATTGGGCTTCAAGAAGTAGAATACAAAGAAAAAGATGTTGAAATATCTTTAGAATTTGAGAAACAAATACAAAGTCTAGAAACAATAAAAGAGCAAGAAGAAATGACTATAAAAGCACTAACAAGAGGAATATTTTTAGGAAGCGGAAGTGTTAACAATCCAGAAAACAAGTATCATTTGGAAATTAAATTAAGTAACAAAAGAAATGCTCAAATAATAAAAGACTTATTAGAGAAAATGCAAATACATTTAAAAGAATTAGAAAGAAAAAATGGATACTCTTTATATATAAAAGAAGGAGAAGAAATTTCAAGGTTCTTAGCATTTATTGGGGCCAATAGTAGTGTGATTAAATTTGAAGAAATAAGAGTTATAAGAGATATAAAAAACAATGTAAATAGAAAAGTAAATTGTGAGACAGCTAACTTAAATAAGACTATAAATGCAGCAGTTAGACAAATAGAAGCAATAAAAAAAATAAAAGAAACAGGAAAACTTAAAAATTTGTCAGATAATTTAAAAGAAATAGCAAATCTTAGATTGAAAAATCCAGATGCTTCATTAGTAGAATTAGGACAAATGCTTAAAGAGCCAATAGGAAAATCTGGAGTAAATCATAGGTTAAACCAATTAATAGAATTAGCTAGAGAATAAAATTACTTAAATTAAAAAGAAAGGGAAAAAATGAAAGAGCTAGGAATCTATATACATATTCCATTTTGCAAACAAAAATGTTATTATTGTGATTTTATTTCATATGCAAATAAAGGAGAAAAGGTAAAAGAGTATATAGAATGTTTGCAAAAAGAAATAGAAATAGAATCAAACGGATATAAAAATGAAGAATATAAAATTACCACTATTTATATAGGGGGAGGAACCCCATCTTTTATAGATGCTTTATATATAGAAAGAATAATAAATACAATAAAACAAAATTACAAATTGTATGAAAAACTAGAAATTACAATAGAAGTAAACCCAGGAACAATTAATGAAGAAAAAATAGAAAAATATAAAGAAATAGGAATAAATAGAATAAGTATAGGACTTCAAACAACAAATGATAAATTATTAAAACAAATAGGAAGAATACATACATATGAAGAATTCTTGAATTGTTATAAGTTAGTGAGTAAATTTAAAATAAATAATGTAAATGTGGATTTGATGTTAGCACTTCCTAACCAAACTATTGAAGACTTAGAAGAAAGTTTGCAAAAAGTTATAAATTTAAAACCAAATCATATATCTTTATATTCATTAATATTAGAGGAAGACACAAAATTAGAAGAAATGGTAAATAAAAATGAAGTAAAATTGCCAAGCGAAGATATAGAAAGAAGAATGTATTGGAATGCAAAAAAAATCCTAGAAGAAAATGAATATATACATTATGAAATATCTAATTTTGCAAAAAAAGGTTTTGAGTCTAAACATAATATGAATTGTTGGAATCAAAAAGAATATTTAGGTTTTGGTATTGCAGCGCATTCGTATATAAAAAATAAAAGATATTGCAATACTAATAATATAGAAGAATATATAAAAAATGTGAAAAGCAATAACTTAATAAATAATAGAACAATATGTGAAGTACAAAATAAGATAGAAGAACAAAAAGAATATATGTTGTTAGGATTAAGAAAGGCACAAGGAATAGATATACAAGAATTTAAAAACAAATTTATAGATAATCCAATTTATATTTTTCATAAAGAATTAGAAAAATTGGTAAAGGAAGAGTTGATAGAAATAGATTTAAACCAAATAAGATTAACATCAAAGGGCTTAGATTTTGCTAATTTAGTATGGGAAGAATTTGTATAAAAAACTTGAAGTAAATTGCAATATTATGTTTAAAACAAGCACAAGATGTTCTAAATAGAACAATCTATTTAGAACATCTTGTGCTTGTTTTAATTTTAAGTTTTTAGTAGCTTTAAAAATTAGTTTAAACTAAATAAAAGAAATATTAATTTCTAAAAAGATAAAATCAAATTATTCGAATGAAATTAATTCTAAAAAAACCAAAAAAAATAACATACTATAAATTTATTAGCTTTCCGATTTATTTTATAGAATAGTAAAATAAAAAAAGTTTACAAAATATTCACAAAAAAATTAGCACTTGGTATTGACAAGTGCTAATTTTGGGTATAATATATGTATTGTTAGCAGTCAATAGATAAAAGTGCTAAAAACAAGAACAGCTAGTGCAAAAAGTAAAATAATAAAATCACAAGATTGTAGGTGATAAGTTGGACGAAAGAAAGAAAAGAATATTGCAAGCTGTAGTAGACGAATATGTTAATACAGCAGAACCGGTAAGTTCTTCTAC
This sequence comes from Lachnospiraceae bacterium, assembly GCA_963621995.1. Taxonomy (GTDB): domain Bacteria; phylum Bacillota; class Clostridia; order TANB77; family CAG-508; genus UMGS1663. The sequence continues at coordinate 223,260 of CAVFFZ010000001.1, read as the reverse complement.
TCTTGTAGAAAAATATAGATTAAATTATAGTAGTGCAACAGTTAGAAACGAACTTGCAGAACTAGAAAAAAGTGGGTATTTAGATAAAACACATACATCTTCAGGTCGTGTACCATCAGAAAAAGGTTATCGATTCTATGTAGATGAATTAATAAAAGAAGATGATATTTCATTAGAAGAAATGAAATATATTCAATCCAAATTATCTACAAAAGTAAATGAAATTGAGGATTTGGCTAAAATAGCAACATCAACACTTTCTGAAATAACACATTATACAACAGTTGCAATTGGTCCTAAAATAGAAACACAATTAATAGAAGAAATAAAATTTGTTTTACTTGGAACCAGAATGCTAATGGTGGTAATAATAACAGATAGTGGATTGGTAAAAGAAACAATTATAAAATATAATGAAGATATTACACAAAGTCAAGTTGAAACATTAAACAATCTATTTAATTCAAAACTAAAAGGAAAACCACTTTCTAAAATAGATAAACCTATGGAAGAATATATTTTATCTGAAATAAACTATAGTATAGATGTTATAAAACCAATAATAGATCAAATTAATAAAATAGTGGAAGATGCGGAAAAAATATATTTAAAAGGTGCCAACAAAGCATTTGATTTACCAGAATTTAAAAGCCTAGAACTAGCCAAAAACTTTGTAAATGTATTAGATGAAAAAGAAGTAATGTTGGATATATTAGATTCAGGAATGGCAAAAGACATAAATGTGTACATTGGTGATGAAAATGACAAAGAAGAATTAAAAGACTTTAGTGTTGTTACATTTAAACATTCTATAGGAGACAAAGAACTAGGAACAATTGGAATTATAGGACCTAAAAGAATGAATTATTCTAAAGTAATTTCTGTTATGAAATATATAAGCAAAAAAATAAGTGAACAGAAGTCAGATGAAGAAAAAAATAAATAAACTGACATTTGAAGAATGAAAGGAGACACAATGGAAGAAAATAAAAAAGAAGAAGCAGAAAAAATTAAAGAAGAAAAAAATGTATCTGAAGAAAAAGACGAACAAACAAAACTAAAAGACACAATTCTTTTGCAAAAAGAACAATTAGAAGAACAAGAAGATAGACTAAAAAGACTAATGGCAGAATTTGACAACTTCAAAAAAAGAAGTTCAAAGGAAAGAGAAGGTCTATACAACTCTTTAGTATCTGACATATTCTCATCTTTATTACCAGTTATAGATAACTTGGAAAAAGCAGTAGAAACTAAAACAGAAGATGAAGCATATAAACAAGGAGTAGAATTAGTACTTAAACAATTTAAAGATGTTTTAGTGGCAAATGGAGTACAAGAAATAGAAACAGTAGGTCAAGTATTTGATCCAGAATTACACGAAGCAGTAGCAAGTGTAACAGATGAAAGTCTTGGAGAAAAAGTTATAAAAGAAGAATATAGAAAAGGCTACAAAATAGGCTCAAAGGTTATTAGGCACTCTATGGTTGTAGTAGCAAATTAACGTTAGGGACGGTCCTTTTCGTTCCGAAATCGGAACACTTGGGACACTCCTTATTGACTTTTTTAATTTAGGTATTTATAAGAAAATTATCAGTTATCTTTACGAATATATAAAATAATAAATTAGAATTTAAAAGAAAAACACATGGACTAATATTTTTAATAAGAAAAGTAGCAATAGTATCAATAGAGTTAAACTCTTAACATTTAATAAATTAGTTATTAATTTTAAGAGGACCGTGTAAAAAATACGGAAATCTTATGAAACCAACTAATATAAGGTTTCAAATCATATAAAAATATAAAAAATAAAAGAACAAATAAGGAGTGTCCAAAGTGTTCCGATTTCGGAACGAAAAGGACCGTCCCTAATGTTCGAAGAAAGGAAGTTAAATATTATGGGAAAAATTATAGGAATCGATTTAGGAACAACAAATAGTTGTGTAGCAGTTATGGAAGGTGGAGAACCAGTTGTAATACCAAATGCAGAAGGTAACAGAACAACTCCATCTGTAGTAGCATTTTCAAACAATGGAGAAAGATTAGTAGGTCAAATTGCAAAACGTCAAGCAGTTACAAACCCAGACCATACAATCATTTCAATTAAAAGAAAAATGGGAACAAATGAAAAAGTAAAAATAGATGGAGATAGCTTTTCTCCACAAGAAATATCTGCAATGATATTACAAAAATTAAAAACAGATGCAGAAAATTATTTAGGACAAAAAGTAACACAAGCTGTTATCACAGTTCCAGCATACTTCAGTGATAGCCAAAGACAAGCAACTAAAGATGCAGGTAAAATTGCAGGACTTGAGGTATTAAGAATTATAAACGAACCAACAGCAGCAGCTTTAGCATTTGGTATGGATAAAGAAGATCAAGATCAAAAAATTATGATTTATGACTTAGGAGGAGGAACATTCGATGTTTCTATTTTAGATATCGGTGATGGTGTATTTGAAGTTTTAGCTACAAATGGTAACACTCATTTAGGTGGAGATGACTTCGACCAAAGAATTATAGATTACCTAATTTCAGAATTCAAAAAATCAAATGGAATAGATTTAGCATCAGATAAAATGGCAATGCAACGTCTAAAAGAAGCTGCAGAAAAAGCTAAAATAGAATTATCAGGAATGCAACAAACACAAATTAACTTACCATTTATTACAGCAGATGCAACAGGACCAAAACACTTAGATATTACATTATCTAGAGCCAAATTTGAAGAATTAATTTCAGACTTAGTAGATGCAACAAGAGTACCAGTAGAACAAGCTATGAAAGATGCAGGAGTAACTTCAGAGGACATCCACAAGGTATTATTAGTTGGTGGTTCAACTCGTGTACCATGTGTACAAGAAATGGTTAAGAAAATAACTGGAAAAGAACCAGACAAGGGAATAAACCCAGACGAATGTGTTGCAATTGGTGCAGCAATTCAAGGTGGTGTATTATCAGGAGATGTTAAAGACTTGGTATTATTAGACGTAACACCATTATCATTAGGTATTGAAACATATGGTGGAGTATTTACAAAATTAATTGAAAGAAATACAACAATACCAACTAAAAAATCACAAATATTCTCAACAGCAGCAGATGGTCAGACATCAGTAGAAGTACACGTATTACAAGGTGAACGTGAAATGGCTGCATATAACAAAACATTAGGAAGATTCCAATTAACAGGAATTCCAGCAGCACCACGTGGAGTACCACAAATAGAAGTAACATTTGATATAGATGCAAATGGTATAGTTCACGTATCTGCAAAAGATATGGCAACAGGAAATGAACAAAACGTTTCTATTACAGCATCTACAAACTTAACAGATGAAGATATAGATAAAGCGGTTAAAGATGCAGAAGCACATGCTGAAGAAGACAAGAAAAAGAAAGATGAAATTGAAGCTAGAAATAATGCAGAAAGCTTAGTATATAACTCTGAAAAAACTATTTCTGAATTAGGAGATAAGATAAGCGGAGAAGAAAAAGCTAAAGTTGAAGAAGAAATAGCAAATGTTAAAAAAGCATTAGAAGGAACAGATGTAGAAACTATTAAACAAGCAACAGAAAAATTAACAACAGCATTTTATGCAATATCTGAAAAATTATATTCACAAGCTCAAGCACAAGCTAATGCAGCAAATGGAGCAAATGGAGCAAATGCTGGTGCAGATGCAAATGCAGCAGGACCAAATGTAGACGAAAATGGAAATGTATATGATGCAGACTACAAAGTAGAAGACAACGGAGATAATAAATAATAATTAATTATTACCCCAAAAGGGCCAGGTACTTTTGGGGTAATTGTAATATAAATAAAAACTTTACCCTAAATTAACCTGGTGTTTTTGGGGTTAGGAGGAAAAAATGGCAACAAAAAGAGATTACTATGAAGTATTGGGTGTAAATAAAAATGCCACAGATGAAGAATTAAAAAAAGCATATAGGAAACTCGCTAAAAAATATCATCCAGATGCCAATCCAGACAATAAAAAAGAAGCTGAAGAAAAATTTAAAGAAGTAAATGAAGCATATGAAAACCTATCAGATCCCCAAAAAAGAAGAATGTATGACCAATTTGGTTTTGATGGACCACAAGGATTTGGTGGAGACTCTGGAGCTGGAGCAGGAGGTCCTTTCGGAGGAGGCTATTATTCATATAGCTCTTCAGGGTTTGACGACTTTGGAGATTTAGGTGATATATTTTCATCATTCTTTGGAGGAGGCTTTGGAGGAAGAAATTCTAGAGCAAACAGAGGACCAACTAAAGGTGCAGATTTAAAGGCAAGTATAGATATTACTTTTGAAGAAGCTTTTTCAGGAGTAGAAAGAGAAATACTATTAAATAGAAACGAAACATGTTCTATATGTCATGGAAGTGGTGCAAAACCTGGAACTCATGCAGAAACTTGTAGTATGTGTCATGGAACAGGTACAATAACACAAGTACAAAATACAATTTTAGGTCAAATGCAAACACAAAGACCATGTACGAACTGCCATGGAACTGGTACTGTGATAAAAGAACCATGTGAAAATTGTAAAGGTAAAGGAAAAGTTAGAAAACAAGCTAGAATAAAAATAAAAATTCCAGCAGGAATAGACGACAATCAAACAATAGTATTAAGAAATGAAGGAGAACCTGGTGAAAAAGGTGGAGCAAAAGGTGATTTATACATAATAGTACGTTTGAAAAAACATAGTATATTCACAAGGCAAGGAGATAAAGTACTATGTGATGTGCCAATTACCTTCACACAAGCTACGCTAGGTGCAGAGCTTCAAATTCCTATGGTAGATGGAACAAAAGAAACATATAGAATACCAGAAGGAACACAAACAGGAACAAAATTTGTAATAAGAAATAAAGGATTTAAGTCAGTAAATGGAAATTATCAAGGTGATTTTGTGTTTACAGTACAAGTACAAGTTCCAAAACGTTTAAGTAAAGAACAAAGAGATATATTGATAGAACTTGCAAAAACAATGAACGAACAGCCACCAATAAAGAAAAGAGGAATATTTGGATAAAGGACATTTGGGGACGGGTCACTTTTGTCCTTTACATAAACAATAATTATATAAATGAAAATAAATAAAGTATATATATTATTTGTAAATGTTGTAATGTATATACTTTAAATTTTTCTTATATAAATAAAAACAAACAAATTTTCATAAAAAGTATTGACAAACATAAATTCGAAATATATAATACCTCCATACGAACAATAATTCGCATGGAGGTATTTTATATGATTAGTACAATACAAATAAAAAATATAGGAATTATAGATAATTTAAGCATAAATTTAGAAAATGGTTTTAATGTTCTAACAGGAGAAACAGGAGCAGGAAAAACGTTAATAATAGATTCACTAGGAATAATTTGTGGAAATAGATTTTCAAAAGAAATGATTAGAAAAGGTGAAGAATATTCATATATAGAAGCATCAATTTATATGCCAGAAAATCCAAACTCAATAGATGACAATATTATAGTTTCAAGAGAAATTTATACAAATGGTAGAAATTCTTGTAAAATAAATGGCAGATTAGTAACAGTAAGTGAACTTAAAGAATTTATGAAGAAAATAATAGACATTCATGGTCAAAATGATAACCAAACTATTATGGACAAGAATTCTCATATTGGCTATTTAGATAGTTTTATAGGTGAGAAAATATTAAATATAAAAAAAGAATATAGAGAATTATTTAAAAGATATAATGAAATAAAATTGGAATTGAAAAATAATTATGGAGATGATAAAGAAAAACAAAGAAAATTAGATCTTTTAAGATACCAATTGAAAGAAATAGAAGATGTAAATTTAAAAGTTGGAGAAGATGAAAAACTAGAAGAACAAAGAAAAATAATAATGAATTCAGAAAAAATAGCAGAAAATTTAGAAATAGCAGATAATACGTTATCAGAGCAAACTATAGATGGAATAAATTCAGCGATTAGAGCATTAGAAAAAATTGAAAATATTGATGAAACATATAATTCAAAATTAAGTGAATTAAAAAATATATACTACGACATACAAGAACTAAGTAGAGATATTTCACAAATGAAAGAAGATATTTATTTTAATGAAGAAGAAAGGAATGAACTTGAAGAAAGATTGGATTTAATATATTCTTTAAAAAGAAAATATGGAAATAGTATAGAAGAAATATTAAAATACAAAGAACAAATAGAAAATGAAATTTATGAAATTGAAAATTTAGATGAAATAAATAATAAGTTAAAACAAGAGTTAAGCAAAATAGAAGAGAAAATGAGCGCGTTAGCAAATAAAATGAATCAAATTAGAAAGAAATGCGCTAAAGAATTATCAAATAAAATTAACCAAGAACTAGCAGATTTAGAAATGCCAAATGCCAAATTTAATGTAAAAATAGTTTTTGATACAGAAAATGAATTTAACAAAAATGGATTAGACGTAGTAGAATTTATGATTGCAACAAATATAGGAGAAGAAGAAAAATCACTTATAAAAATTGCATCAGGTGGGGAAATGTCTAGAATAATGCTTGGAATAAAATCAGTTTTAGCAGATGTAGACAAAGTTCCAGTTCTAATATTTGATGAAATAGATACAGGCATTAGCGGAAAAGCAGCAAAGGCAGTAAGCATAAAAATGAAAAATATAGCAAGAAAACACCAAATATTATGTGTAACACATTTAGCAACTATAGCAGCTAAAGGAGATTATAATTATTACATTAGCAAAGAAGTAGAAAAAGATAAAACTAGAACAAAAATAGAGAGATTAGATGAAGAAAAAGTAATAAGAGAAATAGCAAGAATAGCAAGTGGAGATGTAAATGAAATATCTATTGAACATGCTAAACAGCTAAGAGTAGCAGTATAAAATATGAAAAGTAAAAAGAACAATTCTTTATGGAGTTGTATATGGTACATTAGTTATCCTAAATAAGGGAATATACCTTAATTTTATTGAAATTAAGGTTTACATTTCAAAAAATATGATATATAATATAATGGTAAAAAAATAAAAGAAAAGGTAGGTTTAAACTATGGAAAGTCAAAATCAAGAACCAGAAGTAGATATGAATCGATTAATGCAAATTAGAAGAGATAAATTAGCTAAATTAAAAGAAGAAGGGAAAAATCCTTTTGAAATAACAAAATTTAATCGTACACATACAAGTAAACAAATTGTGGAAAATTATAATGAATTAGAAGGAAAAGACGTAACTGTAGCAGGAAGATTAATGGCTAAAAGAATAATGGGTAAAGCATCATTTTGCCATATACAAGATGGTAATGGAAAAATCCAAAGTTATGTTAGTATAAATGAATTAGGAGAAGAAAGCTATAAACACTTTAAAGAAGATGATATAGGAGACATTATAGGAATTACAGGATTTGTATTTAAAACAAAAACAGGGGAAATTTCAATACATGCAAAAGAAGTAACACTTCTTTCAAAATCTTTAAGACCACTTCCTGAAAAATTCCATGGATTAAAAGATACAGACTTACGTTATCGCCAAAGATATGTAGATTTAATAATGAATCCAGAAGTAAAAGATACATTTTTAAAAAGAATTCAAATATTACAAGAAGTTAAAAATATATTAAACAAAAAAGGTTATTTAGAAGTTGAAACACCTATATTAAACACAATAGCAGGTGGAGCAGCAGCTAGACCATTTATTACACATCATAATACTTTAGATATGGATATGTACTTAAGAATTGCTAACGAACTATACCTAAAAAGATTAATAGTTGGAGGATTTGACAAAGTATATGAAATGGGTAGAATGTTCAGAAATGAAGGAATGGATATAAAACACAATCCAGAATTTACAAACATAGAATTATATTCAGCATATGAAGATTATAATGACATGATGAATATAACAGAGGAAATTATATCAAAGGTAGCTTTAAAAGTTCTTGGAACAACAAAAATAATATACCAAGGAACAGAAATTGACTTAACACCATCTTGGAAAAGAATATCAATGATAGATTCTATAAAAGAAGTAACAAGAGTAGACTTTAATACTATTGAAACTGACGAAGAAGCTAAAAAAGTAGCAGAAGAATTACATGTGGAATTAGATGAATTAAAACTAACAAGAGGAGAAATAATAAATCAAGTATTTGAAGCAAAAGTTGAAGAAACTTTAATTCAACCAACATTTATATATGACTATCCAGTAGAAGTTTCACCACTTACAAAAAGAAAACCATCAGATCCACGTTTAACAGAACGTTTTGAAGTATTTATTGGAGCAAGAGAATATGGAAATGCTTATTCAGAATTAAATGATCCAATAGACCAATATGAAAGATTCAAAAAACAAATGGAAGCAAGAGATGCAGGAGATGAAGAAGCTAACATGATGGATGAAGACTTTGTTACAGCTTTAGAGTATGGAATGCCTCCAACAGGTGGATTAGGAATAGGAATTGATAGATTAGTAATGTTACTTACAGATTCTGCTTCAATAAGAGATGTATTGCTATTCCCAACAATGAAACCATTAAATTAAAAGAATTACCCCAAAAGGACCAGGTTATTTTGGGGTAATTAATTTATAGTAAAAATAGTATGTATAAAAAGAAAGAGGTTTTTAAATATATGTTTCGATTTGGAATGGATAAAAGAACATTATATATTATAATTGCAATAATTGTAATATTTTCATTAAGAAGATATTTGACAGACACAAGTGCGTTACTTAGCTTAGTGTTGACATTACCAGCAGTTCTAATAGCAATAACATTTCATGAGTTTGCACATGCATTTGCAGCAGATAAATTAGGAGATGATACACCAAGAAGACAAGGAAGATTAACACTAAATCCATTAGCACATTTAGATCCAGTAGGATCTGTAATGCTTGTATTTGCAGGATTTGGTTGGGGAAAACCAGTAGAGATAAATCCAAGCAATTTCAAAAGAACAATAAGCATGTCAAAGGGCGAAGCAATTGTTGCAATAGCAGGACCATTAATGAACTTATTATTAGCAATTATATTTACATTCTTATATTTCATAATTGTTAAATTTGCTACAGCTTTTTGTTTAACTCAAATAGGATTAATAATATTAACTCTAATACAAACTACAATTATAATTAATATTGGATTAGGAGTATTCAATTTAATACCACTTCCACCATTAGATGGTTCAAAAGTATTAAAACACTTTTTACCATACAAAGTAAGGGATTGGTTTGAAAGATATTCACAAGTATTTTATATTATATTTGTAGTATTGTGGGTTACAGATTTGGCAGGAATAATTATATCACCGGTTATAAATGCAGTATACATGGGAATAGTAAGTTTAATAGGACATTTATTTGGAATGTAAATAGAACAATGAATATAAAAAATGTGAGAAGGAAAGAAAATGAAGGATATATATATATTAGGAATAGAATCAAGTTGTGATGAAACATCAGTATCTGTAGTAAAAAATGGAAGAGAAGTTTTATCTAATATAATAAGCTCACAAGTGCCAATTCATGAAAAATTTGGTGGAGTAGTACCAGAAATAGCGTCTCGTAATCACGTAGAGGCTATTTCTAATGTTACCAAAAAAGCACTAAAAGAAGCAAATATAAACTTAGATGAAATAGATGCTATTAGTTGTACATATGGACCAGGATTAGTTGGTGCGCTTTTAGTAGGAGTTTCCTATGCAAAAGCACTTGCTTATGCAGCAAACAAGCCTTTAGTTGGAACAAATCATATAGAAGGGCATATTGCAGCTAATTATATAACACATAAAGATTTAAAACCACCATTTTTAGCTTTAGTAGTATCAGGTGGACATACTCATTTAGTACATATAAAAGACTACAAAGAATTTGAAATATTAGGAAAAACTAGAGATGATGCAATAGGCGAGGCGTTTGATAAGGTAGCAAGAGTAATAGGACTTGGTTATCCAGGAGGTCCTAAAATAGACAAACTTGCAAAAGAAGGTAAAGCAAATATAAAACTTCCAGAAACACATTTTGAAAATTTAGATTTTAGTTTTAGTGGAATAAAAACAGCAGTAATAAATTTACACCACAAAAATCAAGATGTGAATAAAGCAGATTTAGCTGCAAGTTTTGAAAAAGCAGTAACAGATGTACTAGTAGAAAATGCATTAAAGGCATGTGAAAAATTAAATTTAAACACAATAGTTCTTGCTGGAGGAGTATCTGCAAATAGCTATATAAGACAAAGATTTAATGAACTAGAAGAAGACAAAAAAATAAAAATATATTATCCAGAACCAATATTATGTACGGATAATGCAGCAATGATAGCATCAGCAGGATATTATAATTATATAAATGGAGTAAGATCAAACTTGGAACTAAATGCAGTACCAAACTTGAAAATATGTGAATAGTGGCAATAGGGACTAAAATTATTGCCATAAAATATGGTTAATTTGAAATATAAATATTATAAAAATTGAAAGGAAAATAAAATGTTAAATCAATTTTCAAGAACAGAACTGTTAATAGGAAAAGAAGGAATAGAAAAATTACAAAAAGCAAAAGTTGCAGTATTTGGAATAGGTGGAGTAGGTTCATTTGTAGTAGAAGGATTAGTAAGAGCAGGAGTAGAAAACTTTGTATTAATAGATGATGACAAAATTTGTTTAACAAATTTAAATAGACAAATAATTGCAACAAGAAAAACAATAGGAAAATATAAAGTAGATGTGATGAAAGAAAGAATATTAGAAATAAATCCAAAAGCAAATGTGGAAACATATCAAGAATTTTTTATGCCAGATTCTGAAACAAAAATTATAGACGAAAGCTTATCATATGTACTTGATTGTGTAGATACAGTTACAGCAAAAATTGAAATTATAGAACAGTGCAAAAAAATGAATATTCCAGTAATTTCATCAATGGGTACAGGAAACAAACTTAATCCTTTAGAATTTGAAGTCACAGATATATATAAAACAAGTATATGTCCACTTGCTAAAGTAATGAGAAAGGAATTAAGAAAAAGGAATATAGATAGCTTAAAGGTTATTTATTCAAAAGAAGAACCAATAAAACCAGACGAAACATTGGAATGTAGTTGTAAAACAAATTGTATATGTCCACCGGGAACAAAAAGAAAATGTGCCGAAAGAAATCAAGTTCCAGGAAGTATATCATTTGTGCCATCAGTTGCAGGATTATCTATGGCAGGAGAAGTTATAAAAGATATTATTGGCTTACATTAAAGAGAATAAAATGGAAAGATATTAAGAAGAAGTATATCATTTTATGGATGATTATGATAAAAAAGGAGAAGAAAAAAATGGAATATAGATATAGACCAGAGGGAGTTTGCTCAAGAGAAATAATAATTGAAATAGAAAATAATATAATAAAAAGTCTAAAAATAGTAGGAGGATGTCCTGGAAATACAGTAGGAGTTTCAAAATTAGTACAAAATAGAAATGTAGATGAAGTAATTAAACTATTAAAAGGAATTCAATGTGGAGACAAAGGAACATCTTGTCCAGATCAAGTTGCAAAAGCTTTAGAAAATTATAAAAAAATAGATAATAATAAAGAGTAAGGAGTGTCAATACTGACACAAAAAGTGTTAATAAGGAACATTCCTACTGACATAAGGAGAGAATATGTCAATATATGTAATGGGAGATTTACATTTGCCATTTGGAGTTAATAAGCCAATGGATGTATTTGGTGATGGATGGCAAGGGTATACAGAAAAGATAAAGGAAGATTGGAATAAAAAAGTAAAAAATGAAGATACAGTAATTCTTGCTGGTGATTTTTCATGGGCTACTTATTTAGAAGACACATATAAAGATTTTGAATATTTATGTGCACTTCCAGGAAAGAAAATTATGCTAAAAGGAAATCATGATTATTGGTGGACAACTGTAACAGCTATGAAAAAATATTTAGAAGAAAATAATTTTAATAATATAGATTTTTTATATAATAATAGTTTTCTAATAGAAGACAAAATTATAGTAGGAACAAGAGGATGGGCACTTTTAGATACAGAAAATAGTCGCAAAATGGTAAAAAGAGAAGCAGCAAGACTTGAATTATCTCTAAAAAGTGCTATAGAAAAATATGAAGAACAAAAAGAAATAATTTGTATTATGCATTATCCCCCAGTACTTGCTACATATATGAAAAATGAATATACATACAATTCAGAATTTTTAGACGTAATGAAAAAATATAATGTAAAAAGATGCTATTATGGACATTTACATGGTGCATCACACAAAGATGCAATAGAAGGAAATGTAGAAGGAATAAATTTAAAATTAATTAGTGGAGATTATTTAAAATTTAAACTAGAAAAGATTGACAAATAAAGTAGAATATGTTAAAATTAGTATCTGTAAGCCGCCTAGGTCGGGCACAAAATGCTAATTTATATATTAGCTGCCTAGTATTTTATGCTTAGCGAGTATACATATAAGAGGAGGTGTACAATTAATGTACGCAATAATTGAAAGCTGTGGAAAACAATACAAAGTAGCAGAAGGAGATGTAGTATTCTTCGAAAAATTAGACGCAGAAGAAGGAAAAAAAGTTACTTTTGATAAAGTAGTTTTAGTATCTGACGATAAAAAAGTAGAAGTTGGAGCTCCATATGTTAAAGGTATTAAAGTAGAAGGAAAAGTAGTTGAACATGGTAAAGGTAAGAAAATAGTAGTTTACAAATATAAAGCTAAAAAGAACTACAGAAGAACACAAGGGCATAGACAACCATTTACAAAAGTAGAAATTACTAAAATAGCTATGCCAGCAGCAAAAGCTACTGCAGAAAAAGCAGAAGCAAAAGCTGAAACAACAACTAAAAAAGCAACTACAACAAAAAAAGCAACAGAAGCTAAAGCAGAAAAAGTAGAAGCATAATTTAAATCAAAATTTATAAACGGATATATAAAAAAACACGAAGGGAGTGAGAAAACATGGCTCATAAGAAAGGTCAAGGTAGTGTTAAGAACGGTAGAGACAGTGAATCAAAACGTCTTGGTTTAAAAAGAGCAGATGGTCAATTTGTATTAGCTGGAAATATTCTAGTAAGACAAAGAGGAACTAAATTCCATCCAGGAACAAATGTTGGAATCGGAAGCGATGATACATTATTTGCATTAGTAGATGGAAATGTTAAATTTGAAAGACTTGGAAAAGATAAAAAACAAGTTAGTGTTTATCCAGTAGAGGAAGCACAAGCATAAATAATAAATTTATTACAGAGACTAATTTATAAAATAAGTTAGTCTCACTTTTTATATTCTAGGAAAGTTCTCCAAACTTTCCTAAAATATAAAAATGCTTCGCAAAATATTCCACGCAAATTTTATTACATAAAATTTGGCGGGTGAACAAAGACGAGGCATGAAATGGTTTCTAAAATGTCTAAAAATATTAATTATGCCTCTTTAAATACAAAATGTTATATTTTTCTTCAAAAATCTTGACATTTACATAAAAAAAGAATAAGATAATAAGGGAAAATAAAGGGAAAAGGAGAAAATTTCTATGTATACACAAATGCTAACTTCAAAATATGGTGCAGAGTTAGTAAGCTTCAAAATAAATGGTGAAGAAAAGATACATCAAGGTGAAAATTGCACAGATGAAAATGGAAGAATATACTGGAAAAGACATTGGCCAGTATTATTTCCTACGGTTGGAAAATGTAAGAAAAATCAAACCATTATAAATGGTAGAACATATGAAATGCAACAACATGGTTTTGCTAGAGATATGGAATTTGAACCTTTAACAAAGTTAGATAATTTTCATTCTTATGTATTTAGAAGTGATAATAAACTAATAGATAAATATCCATATGAATTTTCTTTAACAGTAACATATAGAGCAGACGGAAATAAGTTAACAACAATTTATAAAGTAATAAATGAGGGTAACACAGATATGCCATTTGGTATAGGTGGACATCCAGCATTTAAAATAAATAGAGAAGAATTAGATAAAGGAAATTATTATTTAGAATTTGAAGAGGAAGAAGATAAAATTCATTTTCTATATCTAGTAGATGGATTAATAGGAACGGAATATGCTAAAAATATATTAGAAAACAAAAGAGTAGTTCCTTTAAATGCCAGTTCATTTAGCAATGATGCAATCATTATGAAAGGTCTAAAATCAAATAAAGTAAGTTTAAAAAATAATGGAAAAACAATACTTACAATGGACTTTACAGGTTTTCCATATCTTGCTATATGGACAAAGCCAAGAGCACCATTTATATGCATAGAACCTTGGATGACAACAGCAGATAATGTAAATGGTTCAGGAGTATTTAGAAAAAAAACAGACATACTATTATTGCCACCAAAGCAAGAATATGAATGTAAATATACAGTAGAATTTTTCTAAAAGGATGTAAAAAATATGGAATTAATAAATATAATTTGTATTTTAATAGGAATGCTATTAGCAATGTTAGGTGTTATTATGATATATGATGCAAGAAAACAAGCTAAAAAATGGTTTAGCTTTCATGACCAAAATGAGGGAGCTAAATGGTTTAAAATAGGTGGATTTTTGCTATTTATATTAGGTTTTGTAGTAGTATTTTTAAATATTAAATAAAATAGTTGCCCTTATTATGAGGGTGAGTTTTTTGTTTGTAATTTTTTTATTTTAGAGACGGACTTAAAATTTTAAATAATATAAAGAGGAGGAAAAAATATGTGTAAACATAAGCTAGAAGGAAAATATAATCCAAAAGACTTTGAAGAAAAATTATATGAAAGTTGGGAGGAAAAAGGATATTTTAAACCATCAGATGATAGAACAAAAGTGCCATATACAATAGTTATTCCACCACCAAATATTACAGGAAAACTTCATATGGGTCATGCTTTAGATGAAACAATACAAGATATATTAATTAGATATAAAAGAATGCAAGGGTTTAATGCTTTATGGATTCCTGGAACAGACCATGCTGCAATTGCAACAGAAGCTAAAATAGTTGCAAAAATGAAGGAAGCAGGAATTACAAAAGAAGATATTGGAAGAGAAGGATTTTTAGAAAGAGCATGGGATTGGAAAAAAGAATATGGTGGAGCAATTGTAAATCAAATTAAAAAATTGGGATGCTCTTGTGATTGGTCAAGAGAAAGATTTACAATGGATGATGGCTTATCTGAAGCAGTTAAATATGTATTTATAAAACTTTATAGAGAAGGATTAATTTATAAAGGAAAAAGAATGATAAACTGGTGCCCATATTGCAACACATCTATCTCAGATGCAGAAGTTGAATATGAAGAAGAACCAACACATTTATGGCATATTCGTTATAAAGTAAAAGACGAAGATAGATATATTATAGTTGCAACAACAAGACCAGAAACAATGCTTGGAGATACAGGGGTTGCAGTTCATCCAGATGATGAAAGATATAAAGATTTAGTTGGAAAAACAGTTATACTTCCAATAATGAATAAAGAAATACCAATTATAGCAGATCCATTTGTTGAAAAAGAATTTGGTACAGGTGCTGTTAAATTAACACCAGCACATGATCCAAATGACTACCAGGCAGCATTAACTCACAATTTAGAAATAATAGAAGTATTTGACGAAAACTTTAAAATGGGAAATCTAGTACCAGAATATGCTGGAATGGATTTACTAGAGGCTAGAAAAAAAATAGTAGAAAAACTAGAAGAATTAGGCGATTTAGTAAAAATAGAAGATTATACACATAATGTAGGAAAATGCTACAGATGCCATAATACAATAGAACCACACATTTCAGAGCAATGGTTTGTAAAAATGGAACCTTTAGCAAAACCAGCAAATGAAGCAGTAAGAAGTGGAAAAGTAAGATTTATACCTTCCAAATATGATAAAACATATTTTGCTTGGATGGATAATGTAAAAGATTGGTGTATTTCAAGACAATTATGGTGGGGACATAGAATACCAGCATATTATTGTGAAGACTGCCATGAAATGATGGTAGAAGAAAATGCTCCAGAAAAGTGTAGTAAATGTGGAAGTACACATGTTCATCAAGATGAAGATACATTAGATACATGGTTTAGTTCTGCATTATGGCCATTTTCAACATTAGGTTGGCCTAAGCAAACAGAAGATTTTAAATATTTTTATCCAACATCAACATTAGTTACAGGATATGATATTATATTTTTCTGGGTAGCAAGAATGATATTCTCTGGAATAAAACATACTGGAGTAGAACCATTTAAAGATGTTTTAATTCACGGAATAGTACGTGATAGCCAAGGAAGAAAAATGTCTAAATCTTTAGGTAATGGAATAGATCCATTAGAAATAATAGCAAAATATGGAACTGATAGTTTACGTTTCTCTTTAATATATGGAATTTCAGCAGGAAATGATATTAGATATATGCCAGAAAAACTAGAAGTAGCATCAAACTTTGCAAATAAATTATGGAATGCTTCTAAATTTGTACTTGGTAATATAAAAGAAGATATAGATGAAAAATATTTAAAAACAGAAAAGTTACCTGCAAATTTAACTTATGAAGATAAATGGATTTTATCTAAATTAAACAATGTTATAAAAGAAGTAAGTGTAAACTTAGATAACTATGATATGGGTGTTGCACTTCAAAAAATATATGACTTCATATGGAACGAATTCTGCGATTGGTATATAGAAATGGTAAAACCACGTTTATATGATGAAAAATGCAACACAAAAGATGCATGTCTATGGACATTAAACAAAGTATTAATAAATTCACTAAAATTATTACATCCAGTTATGCCATTTATGACAGAAGAAATATTTATGAAGTTATATCATAATGATGAAAGTATAATGATTTCAAAATGGCCTGAATATAATAAAGAATGTTTTTTTGAAAATGAAGAAGAAGCTATAGAAGAGTTAAAAGAAATAATAGTAGGAATAAGAAACTTAAGAACAGTGCAAAATATACATCCTTCTAAAAAATCTAAACTAATCTTTGTAACTAAAAATTTAAGAAAAATGTTAGAAACTTCAAAAGCAATGATAGAAAAATTAGGATTTGCAACAGATTTAGAAATAAAAGAAGAAAATGATGTAAATATGGAAAATATAACTTCAATTATGACAAAACAAATGGAAGTAATAATTGAGCTTGGAGATTTAATAGATAAAGAAGCAGAAAAAGCAAGACTTGAAGAAGAAATTAAAAAATTGACAAGTGAAGTAGAAAGAGCAACAAAAATGCTTTCAAATCCAGGATTTGTGGCAAAAGCCCCAGAAACAAAAATAAATGAAGAAAAAGAAAAACTTGCTAAATATGAAGGCTTATTACAAACAGCAAAAGAAAGATTAGAAGGATTAAAATAAAAAAAGAAATGTTAGAGTAAAATGCTCTAACATTTCTTTTTTTTATTGATGCTTTTTTGTTCTGGAAAATAGCAAAATAATGTCGAAAACTTCTTATAAATCGTCAAAACTTCCTATAATTCACTCTTGGAAAATAATGGAAAATAAAATATAATAATTCAAACAAAAGAAGAAAAAGGAGGTATAAAATTTGAATGTTAATTACAATAAGCAGGACAAGCTTCTTCTGCTAGAAATAACAGAAGAAATAGACCATCACGAAGTAGAAAAATTAAGGAGGAAAGCAGACAATGAAATTACTAGATATATGCCGAGAAAAGTTATATTTGATTTTAGTAATGTGGAGTTTATGGATAGTGCAGGAATAGGAATGGTATTAGGAAGATATAAAATGATGAAAATGATAGGAGGAGACCTAGAAATAGTAAATGTCTCTCATACATTGAAAAAAATATTTGAAATGAGTGGAATAACAAGAATATGCAAAATTAAGGAGGCAAGTTAAAAATGAAAAGTATATATGAAAATGAAATGCAATTAGAATTTATAAGTAAGTCTAATAATGAAGCTTTTGCTAGAATTAGTGTAGCGGCATTTGCTGCACAGCTAGATCCTACTGTTGAAGAAATTTCAGACATAAAAACAGCAGTGTCTGAAGCAGTTACAAATTGTATTATTCATGGATACGAAGATACAGAAGGAATAGTAAAAATAATTTGTAAAATTATAGGAAATTCAATAACAATAGAAATTTCAGATACAGGAAAAGGAATAGAAAATATAGAAGAAGCAAGAAAACCACTATATACATCAAAGCCTAATTTAGAACGCTCTGGAATGGGCTTTACAATAATGGAAAGCTTTATGGACGAAATGAAAATAGAGTCTATTGTTGGTTTAGGTACTAAAGTAACGATGAGAAAGTTAATAAAGAAGGATGAAATAACAGATCAAGATATAGAAAAAGTCTTAAGTGAAATAAGTAAAAAATAGACACATACACAATCTTAAATGAATATTTATGGGGAGAGTCATCAAATGGTGATATATGAAAATAATATAGAAGATATTATAGAGGCGCAAAATGGAAACCAAGAAAAGATGACAAAATTAGTTGAAGAAAATAACGGACTTATATGGGGTATAGTAAAAAGATTTAAAGACAGAGGGTACGAATTAGAAGATTTATACCAAATTGGAAGTATTGGATTTATTAAATCTATAAGAAGATTTGATACTTCTTTTGAAGTTAAACTTTCTACATATGCGGTACCATACATATTGGGAGAAATTAAGCGTTTTATTAGAGACGATGGAAGTGTAAAAGTAAGTCGTAGCATAAAGGAACTTGCAGTAAAAATTAAAGATATACAAGCAAAATATTTAAAAGAAACAGGAGAAGAAATAAATATTACAGAAATAGCTAAACAGCTAAAAATGCCAAAGGAAGAAATTGCAGTAGCATTAGATTCACTTAAGCCAACAATTTCTATATATGAAGATAGTTATACAAATGAAGAAGGTGGAATATCATTTTTGGATACTTTAAGTACAAATGTAGATGAGGCAGAGACATTAACAAATAAACTAACAATAAAGGAAATGATAACGGACTTAGAACAAAGAGAAAAAGAAATTATTTTGCTTAGATATTATAAAAATAAAACTCAAACGGAAGTAGCAAAAATACTAGGAATTAGTCAAGTACAAGTTTCAAGAATAGAAAAGAAAATTTTAAATTCCATGAAATTAAAATTAGCATAAAAAATATTAGGGGGAAAAGAAAATTTGAAAAAGATTTTAGGTTATATTTTCATATTTGTATTAATATGCTTTTTAATTCCTATATTACTTACTGAAAGAGAAGAAAAACAGGTCAATACTAACACATATGAAAATGAGACAAGCCAAAGCACTATTACGAAAGAAGAAACACCTAAAGAATATGATTATAATAAATATAATACTATAAAGTTATTACATACAAAAACAGAACAAATAGAAGAAATAGGATTAGATGAGTACTTGTATGGGGTGGTATCTGCAGAAATGCCAGCAAGCTTTGAAACAGAAGCTTTAAAAGCACAAGCTGTTGTTGCTAGAACATATACAATATACAAAATAGAGAATAATGAAGGAAAACACGGGGAGGCAAATATTTGTGACAACTCAAGCTGTTGTCAAGCATGGATTTCTAAGGAAGACAGGTTAGCTAAATGGGAAGAAAATTCAAAAGAGGGTAACTGGAACAAAATTGTAGAAGCGGTAGAAAGCACAAAAGGAAAATATATTACTTATGAAAGAAAGGCAATTAATGCATTTTTCCATTCAAATAGTGGAGGAAAAACAGAAACAACTTTAAATGTTTGGGGAGGAAGCGGATACCCATATTTACAATCTGTTTCGACTGCAGGAGAAGATGCATATTCACAATATAAATCAGAAGTAACTATAACTAAGCAAGAATTTGTAAATAACATAAAAGAAAAATATTCAGATTTTGAAATAGACTTTAGTAACGAAAATTGTATTGCTGTTTTAGAATACACAGACGGAAACAGAGTTAAAAAGATAAAAATAGGAAATAAGGAATTTTCAGGAGTAGAAATAAGAACACTTATGGGGTTAAAGTCAGCTAACTTTAATATAGAAGTACAGGGTGATAATATTTATTTTTCGGTGTTAGGCTATGGACATGGGGTAGGCATGAGCCAAACAGGTGCAGACAGCATGGCAAAAGAAGGGAAAAACTACGAAGAAATAATAAAACATTTTTACACAGGAGTAGAAATTTCTAATATATAGAACAGCTAGTAAGGCTAAAAATAAAAAAGATAACTATAAATTAGAAAAATCTAACATTTAAAAGTAATGAGTTTGTATAAATGTTAAAAAAAGGGAAAGAATGTAACTAAAGAAAAATAAATTAAGGAGGAATACACATGAGAAGAAGGAATAGGAGACAATTTTTTAACGAAGAGAGGGAAACAAAGAAAATAGTTATAATTTCTCTTTCAGTTTTAATTATTGCAGTAGTTGCATTTATTATTACTTTTTTAATATATAACAATTTTCTAGATAAAAATATAGAAATGGCTAAGACTAATAAAAGCAGTATTACAGAATTAATGAACATTAATGAACAAAGCTCATCACAAGCGAGTTCAAGTATAGGTAAAACTGTAAATGAACTTAAAGAAGAAAATGAGCAAATAAATGGACAACAGAATAATGTAGAAGTAAATAAAATAGCAATTAATACTTCAAATATGGAAAAAGAAACAAAAGAAAATACAATTAAAACAAATGAAATTCAAGAGAATGTGGTAAAACAGCCAGAAGTTAAAAAAGAAGAAAAAGTACCAGATCCTACTTTTATAAAACCAGTAGAAGGAGAAATTACAGTAGAATTTGCAAAAGACACATTAATATACTCAAATACACTTAAAGAATGGGTAACACATATGGGAGTAGATATTAAAGCAGACAAAGCAACAGTTGTAAAAGCTTCAGCAGAAGGTACAGTAAAATCTATAAAAAACGACCCTAGATATGGAATTACAGTTGTAGTAGAACATGTAAATGGATATGAAACAATATACTCAAACCTACTAACAGCTGAATTTGTAAGTGAAGGAGAAAATGTAAAGAAAGGTCAAACATTAGGAACAGTTGGAAATACAGCTACATTTGAGATTGCAGATGCATCACATTTACATTTCGAAATACAAAAAAATGACACCAATTTAAACCCAACACTTTATATAAAATAATACCATTTGGAAAGTTCGCTTTGAGTTAAACTGTCCCTTTTGGAACATAAAAAAATGAATGGAAAATATCAAAATAAAAAAGCTAAAAGTGTAGAAAACTTTTAGCTTTTATGTTATATTAATGGCAAAGAGACAAGCCATTATACAGAAAAAGACCAGCACAAATATTATCAAGACACGATTTAGAATAATTTTTAAATTTTAGGGACGGACCTAAAAATTTAACTATCAAAACAAAACCATAGTAAATTTGCTGTGGCTTTTACTTATTTATAGTAATAAAGGACATTCTAAACGTAATAAAATTAAATAAAAATGTTTAGGAGGTTTTAATGAGAATTATTAAAATAAAGAAAAGTACAATTTTAAAAATACTATTATTATTTGTTTTTACTTTTACAATTACAAAAGTTACAAGTTCATTTGGAATGCAACATTACTATAAATTAGACTTCTCTACTGGAATAGTTACAGCGAGTAGTTTAAATGTTAGAAGCGGACCACGGAACAAATTACCCAGTCGTTGCAAGAGTTAATAAAAATGAGTATATACGAGTTTTTGCAGGAGTTGGAAATTGGTACATTGTACAAGTGGAAGGAGACTATGTAGGAGCAGTAAGTAAACAATATGTAAAAGCAGTTTATCCAAATAGCGGTGGAAGTTCAACTGGGGGAGGCTCAACTGACGGAACAACAGATGGAAGTGGGAATACAACAAATACATCAGGACTAACTGCAGATGAATTAGAAGTATTTAATTTAATAAATGAGCAAAGAACAAAAAATGGACTTTCAGCTTTAAAAATTGACTCAGAAGTCCAAAATGTTGCCAAAATAAAAGCACAAGATATGGTAAATAACAACTATTTTTCACACACATCACCAACATATGGGTCACCATTTGATATGCTAAATAGTTTTAAAGTATCATATAAAACAGCAGGAGAAAATATTGCAGGAAATTCAAGCAATTCAGCAGCAGTAACAGCATGGATGAATTCTTCAGGGCATAAAGCAAATATATTAAACAGTAGTTTTAATTATACTGGAATAGGCGTAGTTAATGGCTCTAAATATGGTAAAATTTACGTTCAAATGTTTATAGGAAAATAATTTTTTGGATTGTATAAAAAAGAAAATAAAATTAAACCATAAAAATAAAATTCAAAATACACTTGCAAATAAGCAAAAAAAGTGATAATATAATTGCAATGTAAATATAAAAACGTTATGCAAGGACAACACAAATAAAAAAAGCCTTAAGAGAGCTAGATACTTGGTGAAATTCTAGTAGAAACTATTTTATTTGTTATCACCTTTTAGTTTTTAAACTGAAATTTGAAAAAAGATTAAGTTTAAACGTAATTCTGCGTTAAAGAAAATAAGTGGAAAATAAAATTAATTTATTTTCAATTTAGGTGGTACCACGGAAAGTTTAAACTCTATTTCGTCCTATGTAGGATGAAGTAGAGTTTTTTGATGCTATATAAATAGTGTGTATGTCTACACTAAAACAGAAAACCTGCTTATTAAGAGTCTGTTGCTCTTAAATATGCAAATAGATTGTGAAATTTATAATCACATTGGGTTACAAAACTAAATGTAAGAAAAGGAGGAAAATGTATATGCAAGGACTAAAAATAAAAGGAATATACAAGCACTTCAAAGGTGACTATTATTTAGTAGAAGATATTGCAAAAGACTCTGAAACAAAAGAAGAAATGGTCGTATATAGAAGATTATATGAAGATAATAGTTTATGGATAAGACCAAAAGAAATGTTTTTGTCAGAAGTTGACCACAAAAAGTATCCAAATGTTACACAAAAATATAGATTTGAATTACAAAATATAAAAAGCGTAGCAGGAAATTTTAAAAAATAAATGTACAAAAAAGTAATAAAAACACCAAAAGGAAACATTACTAATGTAATAAAAATAAAGAAGTGTCCCAAGTGTTCCGAAAATGGAACGAAAAGGACCGTCCCTGGTGTTCGGAAAGGAGAAAAGAAAGATGTACAAGAAAGTTGAACTTAAAGAAAATGGATTTGTTGGAATGGAACATGAAGTAAAAGATTTATGGGATAAAGAGGATATTATCCGTAAAAATTTTGCTATTAATGAAGGTAAAAGATATTTTACTTTTTATGATGGACCTCCAACAGCTAATGGAAAGCCACATGTTGGTCATATATTAACAAGGGTTATGAAAGATATTATACCAAGGTATAAAGTTATGAAGGGTTACAATGTAATTCGTAAAGCAGGTTGGGATACTCATGGCCTTCCAGTTGAACTTGAAGTTGAGAAAAAACTTGGAATTTCAGGAAAACAACAAATTGAAGATTATGGTGTTGAAAAATTCATAGGTGAATGTAAAGACAGCGTATTTAAATATGTTTCTATGTGGGAAAAAATGACAAACCAAATAGGTTACTGGGTAGATATGGAACATCCATATGTTACATATCATGACGACTATATAGAATCTGAATGGTGGGCTTTAAAACAAATGTGGGATAAAGGTCTTTTATATCAAGGACATAAAGTTATGCCATATTGCCCAAGATGTGGAACAGCTCTTTCTTCACACGAGGTTGCACAAGGCTACA
This sequence comes from Lachnospiraceae bacterium, assembly GCA_963621995.1. Taxonomy (GTDB): domain Bacteria; phylum Bacillota; class Clostridia; order TANB77; family CAG-508; genus UMGS1663. Next base: position 199,491 of record CAVFFZ010000001.1, on the reverse strand, counting down.
AAGATGTACAAGATTTAACATGTACATGTAAATTTAAAGTAGAAGGAGAGGAGAATGTTTATTTCTTAGCATGGACAACAACTCCATGGACATTACCTTCTAACTTAGCGCTTTGCGTAAATAAAGCATATACATATGCTTATGTAAAAGTAGAAAAACCAGTTATAGATGGAAAAATGCAAGAAGAAGGGGCAGAAGAAATCTACATTTTAGCTAAAGATTTAATTGGAGCAGTTCTAAAAGATATTCCATACGAAATAGTAAAAGAAGTAAAAGGTTCTGAATTATTAGGAATGAAATATGAACAATTAATGCCATTTGCAAAACCAGAAGGAAAAGCATTTGTTGTAATTCATGGAGACTATGTAACTTTAACAGATGGTACAGGTATAGTTCATATTGCACCAGCTTATGGTGAAGACGATAGCTTTGTTTCAAAACAAAATGGTATTGCATTTGTAAACTTAGTAGATAAAGAAGGAAAATTCGTACCAGAGGTTGAACCATGGGCAGGAAGATTTGTTAAAACTTGTGATAAAGATGTATGTATTTGGCTTGCTAAACAAAATAAATTATTTAACTCTGCTAAACATACACACAGCTATCCACATTGTTGGAGATGTGATACACCACTTTTATATTATCCAAAAGAAAGCTGGTTTGTGAAAATGACAGCAGTTAGAGATAAGTTATTAGAAAACAATAACAAAATTAACTGGATGCCAGACACAATTAGAACAGGTCGTTTTGGAAAATTCCTAGAGAATGTTATAGATTGGGGTATTTCAAGAGATAGATATTGGGGAACACCACTACCAGTATGGCGTTGTGAATGTGGTCATATGGAATGTATAGGTTCTAGAAAAGAATTAGAAGAAAAAGGTATAAATGTACCAGAAAATGTAGAACTACATAAACCATACTTAGACCCAATTCACCTAAAATGTCCAGAATGTGGTGGAGAAATGGTAAGAGAAAAAGAAGTTATAGACTGCTGGTTTGATTCAGGATCTATGCCTTTTGCACAATTACATTACCCATTTGAAAATAAGGAATTGTTTGATAAAAACTTCCCAGCTCAATTTATATCAGAAGCTGTTGACCAAACTAGAGGATGGTTCTATACTCTTTTAGCAATTTCAACATGTATATTTGATACAAACCCATTTGAAAATTGTATAGTATTAGGACACGTTTTAGATAGCAAAGGTTTAAAAATGTCTAAACATTTAGGAAATGTTGTAGATCCATTTGAAGTATTAAATTCAGTAGGAGCAGATGCTACAAGATGGCATTTCTATACATCTTCAGCACCATGGCTACCAACAAGATTTTCTATAAAAGATGTAGAAGAAACACAAAGAAAATTCTTGTCTACATTATGGAATGTTTACTCATTCTATGTACTTTATGCAGAAATAGATAAATTTAACCCATTAGAATATGTAGATTTCAAATCAGAAAATGTAATGGATAAATGGATAATTTCTAAATTAAATACATTAATAAAAGATATAGAAGAAAAATTAGATAAATACGATATAACAAATGCTGCAATAGAAATAGAAGAATTTACAGACAACTTATCTAACTGGTATGTACGTAGAAACAGAGAAAGATATTGGAGTGAGTCTCTAACAGAAGATAAAATAGGCGCATATGTAACACTATATAAAGTATTAACTACTTTAGCAAAAATTTGTGCACCATTTGTACCATTTATTACAGAAGAAATTTATCAAAACTTAGTAGTGAACTTAGACAAAAATGCTCCAGAAAGTATACATTTATGTACTTGGCCAGAAGCAGATGAAAGTGCTATAGATAAAGTCTTAGAAAAAGAAATGGACTTAGCTTATACAATAGTAAAATTAGGAAGAAGTGCAAGAAATAGTGCAAATATTAAAAATAGACAACCACTTTCAGAAATGCTAATTTCAGTAAGTACGCTTCCAAAATACTATGCAGATATAGTAAAAGATGAATTAAACATCAAAAAAGTAGAGTTTGGAGCCCAAATGTCAAAGTATGTTAATTTTGAAATTAAACCAAATCTACCAGTATTAGGAAGAACTTATGGAAAATTAATACCACAAATTAAACAAGAAATAGCAAAGAAAAATCAAATGGAACTTGCACTAAAAATTCAAAAAGGTGAAGAAGAAGTAATAAAAGTAGGAGAAGAAACAATATCATTAAATAGCGAAAATCTTTTAATTACAATGCAAGGAAAAGATGGATTTGCATTTGCAGGCGAAGGTGAAATTGGTGTTGTATTAGAAACTACAATTACTGAAGAACTAAAAGAAGAGGGGTATGTAAGAGAAATTTTATCTAAAGTACAAAATATGAGAAAAGATAGTGGATTTGAAGTATTAGATAGAATTAACCTTTATGTTGCTGGAAATGAAATGTTAAAAAATGTAATTAAAAAGTTTGCAGAGCAAATTCAAAGAGATACATTAGCAAACGAAATTATATACAATGCTGAAAGAAACAATTACACAGAAACATCAATAAATGGCGAAAAACTTCAAATAGAAGTAGAAAAAATATAAATTAAATGTGGCAAAAGGGTCGGCCTTTTTTGCCACATAAAAAATGTGTGGCAAAAAAGACCGACCCTTTTGCCACATTTTTTATATATAACTTGTTTTTAAATGTATTATCGTGTTATAATTAAAGACATAAAGTTATTGGAGGGAAAAATGCAAAAGAAAAAAAGTTTTAATTTAATAAAAAATATCATTTCAATTGTTGTTTTTGTAATACTTATATATATGGCATATACGATATACCAAAAATATAATTTTAATGACTATATAAAAGCAGAATATAATATGGGATTTTCCAACTTTGAAAGGGATAGTAACGTAAAATATGGAAATACAAACAGTTATAAAATAGAAAATACAAATTATAATGATGCTATGTTTTATAAAACGATAAATGTAACTCCAAATACACCTTATAAAGTAACGTGCAAAATAAAAACGCAAAATGTAAGAACAAGCAAAGAAAATACAGATGCAGGGGCACATATATGTATTAAAGATGGATTGATAAAATCAGATAATGTGACAGGGACAACGGATTGGACAGAAGTAACCCTTTATTTCAATTCTAAAAATAAAGAAAAAATAGATTTAGGTTTTAGATTAGGAGGAAATGAAGATACTACCATAGGAACTGCATGGTTCTCAGATTTTACAATAGAATCTGGATTTCAAGATGAAAGCAATACATGGAATTTCTTATGTTTGTTGTTTGACTATGTTGATGTAAATATAGATAATAAAAATGTTAAATTGAGTTTGACACAAACAGATAAAGATGATATTTCAATTTGTATGAGACGTTTTCAAAGTTCTATGCAAGAAATGAGCTATAATAAAATAAGAGTAACATATAAAATAGAAGAAGTTACTACGCCAATTACACAATTATCTTACGATGAAGAAAATGGTTATTATGTATCAGGATACAATATAAAAGATGTGCTAGACCCATATATAAAAGAAGGAAAGTATGATCATATATTTGTAGCTTTTAGAACAGGAGATATAAATCAACAAAAGGCAATTCCTGTAAATGATTGGATAGGACTTGGAGCTATGGAATACAGAGGCTTAGGATATTCAAATATTAGACTTCCAGATGATGATAAAAATTATGTATATAAATATGATACTAGGATTAATACTTTTCCAGAAGAAGTTTTAATGCATGAGTTTTTACATACATTAGAAAGAAATACAGAAGAATACGGAATGGAAAGACCAGAATTACATGATTATGAAAAATATGGATATGAAAATAAGAAACTAATAGGTCTTAAAGAATGGTATCAAGATTATATGAATAAAAATATAAATACTACTTCAGGAAAGATAGGGCTTCCAGAAGAAATATTTACGAAGAAACCAGCAAAAGCATCAGATTTTGAATATTCTCATAAACTAAGTGAATTAAAAGAGCCTGAAAATGTTATGGAAGAACTAAATAATGTATTTACCAAAATAGTTAATTTATTTAGAGGAGAATAAGCAGACTAGCATAGAAGGCAAATAATATAAATGAAAAATAACAATCAGTTTTTTTAGAAAGGAATAAAAATGAAAGTATCAGATTTTAATTATGAATTACCACAAGAGTTAATTTCACAAGTTCCAATAAAAGACAGAAGTGCATCACGCCTAATGGTACTAAACAGAGAAAATAAAACAATAGAAGATAAAATATTTAAAGATATACTAGATTACTTGAAACCAGGAGATTGCTTGGTTAGAAACAACACAAAAGTAATACCAGCAAGATTATATGGAATAAAAGAAGAAACAGGAGTACATATTGAATTTCTATTATTAAAAAGAATAGAAGGAGATATTTGGGAAGTAATGGTACATCCAGGAAGAAGACTAAAAATAGGAACAAAAGTTATTTTTGGAAATGGATTACTTAAAGCAGAAATACTAGAAATAATGGAAGGCGGAAATAGAAAAGTAAAATTTGAATATGAAGGAATATTCAATGAAATATTAGATAAAATTGGTTTAATGCCACTACCACCATATATAAAAGAAAAATTAGATGATAAATCCAGATATCAAACAGTATATGCAAAATATGAAGGATCAGCAGCAGCTCCTACAGCAGGACTTCATTTTACTGAAGAGCTACTAGAAAAAATAAAGGAAAAAGGTGTAGAAATTGCTAATGTAACACTTCATGTTGGAATAGGAACATTTAGACCAGTAAAAGTAGAAAATATAGAAGAACATGACATGCATAGTGAACATTATTATATAAAACATGAAGATGCAGAAAAAATAAATAATACAAAGAAAAATGGAGGAAGAATAATAGCAGTAGGAACAACGTCTTGTAGAGTACTAGAATCAGTAGCAGATGAAAATGGATTAGTAAAAGAAACAGAAGGCGACACAAATATATTTATATATCCGGGCTATAAATTCAAATGTATAGATTGCTTAATTACAAATTTTCATTTACCAGAATCAACTTTAATAATGCTAGTATCAGCGTTAGCAGGAAAAGACTATATAATGGAAGCATATAAACATGCAGTAGAAGAAAAATATCGTTTCTTTAGTTTTGGTGATGCAATGTTTATTTGTTAAAAAAGGGACGGTCTTTTTTACCACAAAGCAAAATTCAAAAATAAAAATAGGGGCTTAAATAAAAAAAGAAAGAAGGAATATTTATGCCCCGTTTAAAAAGAAGATTAATAAAAGAAAAGAAATATTTACATATTATGGTTCAAGGAATTAACAGAGAAAAAATATTTAAAAAAGATAGTCAAAAGAAAGAATACATAAAACTATTAAAGGAATACAGTGAAAAATATAAAATAAGTGTTATAGCATATTGTGTCATGGACAATCATGTGCATATATTAGTCAACTATATAGACATAGAAGATATAATTAAATTTATGCAAAAGATAAATACAATATATGCAATATATTATAACAAAAATCAAAATAGAGTTGGTTATGTGTATAGAGATAGATATAAATCACAAGTAATAAGAGATCAAAAACATTTTATTAATTGTATTATATATATACATAATAACCCAGTAAAAGCTCAAATATGTAACGATGCAAGTCGATATATATATTCTAGCTATAATAGTTTATATAAGAATAAAGAAATGATAGAAAATATATTTTTGAATAAAGCATTATATAAAAGTATGCATATGAAAGAAAATGAACAAGAAGATTACTATATTGAAACAAAGGAAGACAATGAAATTCAATATACTAAATATATAAAACAATTTTTGGAAAAACGTAATATGTGTATATGTGAAATAAATAATAATGATGAATTAATAAAAGAAATATCACAGGTTTTAAAGTATAGATATAATTTATCTTACAAAAAAATAGAAAGTTTAATAAAAGTACATAGGGAAAAGATAAGAAGAATATTGTTAAAAAAATAAATGTGGTAAAAAAGGCTGGCCCTTTTGCCACGGAAAGGAAAAAATGAAACCAGCAATAACATATGAATTATTACATGAATGTAAACAGACAGGAGCAAGAAGAGGAGTAATTCATACTCCTCATGGAGATATACAAACACCAATATTTATGCCAGTTGGAACACAAGCAACAGTTAAATCTTTAACACCAGAGGAATTAGAGAATGATGTGAAAGCACAAATAATTTTATCTAATACATATCATTTATATTTAAGACCAGGTCATGAACTAGTAAAAGAAGCAGGTGGACTTCATAATTTTATGAGATGGAATAAACCAATATTAACAGATTGTGGAGGATTCCAAGTTTTTAGCTTAAGTGATTTACGTACAATTTCAGAAGATGGAGTGGAATTTAAATCTCATTTAGATGGTAGTAAACATTTCTTTACACCAGAAAAAGTAATGGAAATAGAAGAAGCGTTAGGAGCAGATATTATAATGTCATTTGATGAGTGCTGTCCATATCCATCAACTTACGAATATGCAAAAAATTCAATGGAAAGGACTACAAGATGGGCAGTTCGTTGTAAAGAAGCCCATAAAAATACAGATACACAAGGATTATTTGGAATTATTCAAGGTGGTTTTTATGAAGATTTAAGAAAAAAAAGTGCAGAAGATTTAATAAAATTAGATCTTCCAGGTTATGCTATAGGTGGAATTAGTGTAGGAGAACCAAAAGAAGAATTTTTAAAAATACTTAAATATACTGCACCACTTATGCCAGAAAATAAACCACGTTACTTAATGGGAGTGGGAACACCAGATTACTTAATAGAAGCTGCAAAGGCTGGAATTGATATGTGTGATTGTGTTTTACCAACAAGAATTGCAAGAAATGGAACTGCAATGACATGGAATGGAAAAGTAGTAGTAAGAAATGCAACATATGAAAGAGATTTTACACCATTAGACCCAGAATGTGACTGCTATACTTGTAAAAACTATACAAGAGCATATATTCGTCATTTAGTAAAAGCAAACGAAATATTAGGTATACGATTATTATCACTTCATAATTTAAGGTTCTTGACGAAATTAATGGAAAGAGTTAGAATAGAAATAGAGAATGATAATTCAGGAACATTTGCAGAAGAATTTTACAAAAAATATTATCATGAAGATTAAAACAAAAGAAAATAATGGAGGATTTTATGGAAATTATAGGAACAAATCAAGAAGAAAAAGATAGAAAAAATAAAAAGACAATGAAACTTATAACAATAATAATTATTATGCTTTTTGTAATTAGTATAATCTTATTTATAACAATATATTATTTAGAAGGTCAATTGTTCAAATTTTATATAGATGATAAGAAAGTTTCGTCAAAAAATGATTTATTTGTTTATGAAGGAGATACAGTGTATGTATCTTTAGAAGATATTGCTCCTATGATAGGATATAAATATTATAACAGTGGATATAAACAATATAGTGAGGATACTTCAAAAGGATATCTAGAGGGAGAAAACGAAGTATGTACATTTGAAAAAGATTCAAATATAATTTATAAAACCCCTATAGATGAGGTAGATTATGAATATTATACAATAGAAAAACCAGTAATAAGAATGAATAAAAAACTTTATATTACAGCTGAAGGTCTTAGTTTAGCTTGTAATATACAAATAACAAGGAATCAAGAACAAAATAAAATAACAATATATACATTGTCATATTTAGCAAATTACTATACACAAAATTATAATACATCTGCAGTGGCTACAGACTTTAAAAACCAAAAAGCTTTATTATATGGACTAATGATAATACAAAATATAGATAATACAGATAGAAATGCTAATAGTAAAGATATAAGATATGGTATATATAAATTAGGAGACAAAGAAATTGTAGGAACTAAATATACTGACATTGAATTTATAGAAAGTACACAAGAATTTATAGTAAAAACTCCAGAAAATAAAGTAGGAATTATTACAGCAGATGGAGATACAAAAGTAAGTCCACAATATGATAGTTTAAAACAAATAGATAAAGATTTGAATTTATATTTAGCAACAAATAATAATAAAAAAGGTGTTATAGAGAAAAACGGAAAAATATTAATATATTTAGAATATGATGAAATAGGTATAGATGCAACACAATTCCAAAATAGTGATATTAAAAATCCGTATTTGTTATTTAATAATGCAATACCAGTAAAACAAAATGGTAAATGGGGTATGTATGACAAAAAGGGAAATATAATATTACCAATAGAATATGATTCATTAGGTTGTATAACAAATAACAATACTTCTAATAGCACATTAATAATTCCAGATATAAAAGGAATTGTAGTCTCAAAAATAACTGAAGATGAAAATAAAAGAAAAAAATCAATATATGGAATAGTTAATTATTTAGGAAAAGAATTAGTAGCAACGGCTTTAGAAAATGTTTATTATGTAATAAATAATGGTAGAGAAGAATATACAATGGTGTTTAATGGAACATCATATAATGTAATTGAATATATGAATCAATATGTAGATTTAGAAGAATTAAATGATGAGACAAAGTCAAATAACAAAACGAATACAATTAACGAAACTACAACAAATGTAATAACGAATACTACAACTAATGCTATAAGTAATACAACTACAACAAATGTTATAAGTAATACAACAAATCAAATGTAAAAGAACAAAAGAGGCATGATTGATATTTTTAGACATTTTAGAAAACTTTTCATGCCTCGTCTTTGTTCAACCACCAAATTTTATGAAATAAAATTCGTGTGGAATGTTTAGCAAAGATTTTTAATATTAAAATTTCTTAAAATTCTTTTTTGACAAATGTATTAAATTGTGTTATTATAAAAAAAGAATGGAAACGGACATTGTGAAGAAAGCAATGATTAACGAACAACACTTGAAGAAAGTGTTATTTTTTTGTGTTTAGCCAAAATAACTAATATAAATAAATGAAGAAGGAAAAATGGGAAAAAATACCATGGGGACGGGGCACTTTTGTCCTTTACATAAAAAAATAATCATTTACTTGCAATGCAAAAAAATATATAGTATAATACAAACATAATTAATTTAATTGCACTTTAAAAAGAAACCTAGTAGTAATTTTATAGTAACTTTAGAGAAATAGTGGTTGGTGCAAACTATTAGCATATAAAATTATGAATTACAATTCTTATAGTAATTAACGTTTAAGCTACGAACAGCTAAATAAGGCTTATTAAAAATAAGTAAATAAAGGTGGTACCACGAGTCAAATCGTCCTTTAACAGGATGCATTTGGCTTTTTTGTTTAAAGTTAAAAGGAGGAAATAAAATGACATTAGTTGAAGATTTAAAATGGAGAGGACTTATAAAAGACATATCAAGTCCAGAATTAGAAGAAAAATTAAATAAAGGAGGACTTACTTTCTATATTGGAACAGATCCAACAGCAGATAGCCTTCATGTAGGACATTTATCAAGCTTTCTAATTTCAAAAAGATTAAAAGAAGCAGGACATCATCCAATTTTATTAGTAGGTGGTGGAACAGGAATGATAGGAGATCCACGTCCTACTACAGAAAGAGCAATGATTTCTAAAGAAGAGGTAAGACACAATTTTGAAAGCTTAAAAGCACAAGTTGAAAAGATATTTGGGTTTGAAGTTGTAAATAACAATGATTGGTACAAAGATATAAATGTAATAGATTTTTTAAGAGACTATGGAAAATTTTTCAATATAAATTACATGTTAGATAAAGATATAATTAGAAGAAGATTAGATAGTGGAATTACATATACAGAATTTTCATATATGATTTTACAAGCATTAGATTTTAAATGGCTACATGAAAATAAAGGTGTGGATATGCAATGTGCAGGTTCTGACCAATGGGGAAATATTACAGCTGGCATAGATTTAATTAGAAAAGCTACAGGAGATGAAGTATATGCATTTACAATGCCACTTGTTACAGATTCACAAGGAAAGAAATTTGGAAAAAGTGAAGGAAATGCACTATGGTTAGATAAAGAAAAAACCTCAAGTTACAAACTATATCAATTCTTTACAAATGTTGAAGATTGCATGGTAATAGATTACCTGAAAATTTATACATTCCTTTCTAAAGAAGAAATTGAAGAATATGAAAGAAAAAACAATGAACATCCAGAATTAAGAGAGGCACACAAAGCATTGGCGAGAGAAATTATTACTTTCTTGCATGGAAAAGAAGAATATGAAAAAGCAGTAAATTTAGCAGATCATCTATTTAACAATAAATTTGCTGATTTAAGCAAAAAAGATATTGAAGAACTAATTGGAAATGAAGACATAAAAGAGGTAGAAGCAAATCAAAATATTTTAGATTTATTAGTAACATTAGGTGCTACATCAAGTAAAAGAGAAGCAAGAGAATTTGTGTCAAATAATGCTGTATCAATAAATGGAGAAAAAATAACAGATGTAAATACGGTTGTAGACGACACTATGTTTATAGAAAATACATATATAGTTGTAAAAAGAGGAAAGAAAAATAGCTATATTGGAAAAAGAATTTAAAATGTATTCATTGGTCTTGAACAATACAGAAAAAGAAAATTTTATAAATAGAAATAAAAATATATATGAGGGAATAGAATTAAGTTCTATAGATATAAATATTGCAAAAACAACTAAATAGCAGAATAACGCAGAAATAGTGTATACAACAGTAATGAGCACTGTTGTAGGAGAAATTAGTTTTTCTAATACAGCCAATTTAGAAAAGAAAGAGGGAACATACAAAATTAAATGGTCATCAAATCTTATTTTTCCAAGTTTAAATGATAATTACAAAGTAAGGGTTTCTACAATAGATGCTAAAACAGGAGAAATTTTAGCATTAGTAAGCACACCAACATTTAACTCAAATGATTTTAGTTTAGGAATAACAGTAAATAAATGGGATGAGTTATTAAATGATGAAGCAAAACCTTTATATAACAGAACAACTTTAGCAAGCTATTAAAGAAGGAAGAGAAATAGGCTGGTTTAATGCATTTATAGCAGATGAAAATAGTGATAGGCAGTTAATGATAGTCAGTATGGTAGAAGATGTACAAAATAAAGGTGGAAGCCATTACGTTGTAAACAAAGTAAGAAATATTTTTTAAAAAAAGGACATCCCTAATCGATTAGGGACGTCCCTTTAATTAAAACATTTTTGATGTTACAACAAGCTAGTGATTTTTCTAATTTATAAAATTTAATCTCTTCTCTTTCCAAATATAGAAAGGATACGTAAAAATATATTTATAAAGTCTAAGTATAGTTCCATTGCACCATATATATGCAATTTATTTTTATCTAGATTTTCATCCAAATATAATTGTTTAATTTTGTTCATATCATATGTTGTAATTCCAAAGAATACTAAAAGTATAACCCAGTCTAGAATAATATCTAACATAGTATTACCAATAAATAAATTAATGATACTTACAATTAAACCAGCAATTAGAGTTCCAAAAAGTAATGTACGCCAATTACTTAAGTCTTTTGATGTTTTGTAGCCATACAAAGCAAATGCTCCAAATAATAAAGCTGATGCTACAAATAGTAATACAACAGAGTTTAGCTCAAATACTACAAATATTGTAGATAAACTAACACCATTAATAGCAGCATAAACAAAAAATAGAATGCCTGCAACAGTAGGCGAAAGTTTTCTAAATAAAAGTGAAAATACTAAAACGACTACAACTTCTGCAATTAATAAAGCTCCAAAGCTACCACCAGTTAATATGCTTACAAATAACCCAGAAGAGTAAGTATACCATGCTACAATAGCAGTGCCTAATAATCCTAAAAACATCCAAAAGAAAGTTTTTGGTAAAAAGTCATTTTTTACTTCTTGAGAGATTGGTTCTTGATTTCCTTCACTAATCATAATAATCCTCCTTAAAATAATATAAAAATTTTATCTCTATTTTTGTTACAGCTCATTAAAGAAAAATATGTCCAAAAATGATAAAGCTTTATATCTTATTTAAACGGACACTAAAAATTATTATTGAATCGTAACATATTTTTATTATAACATATAAAAATAGAAATATTGTAAAATTTACAAAAAAAATACAATATTTCTACTTCTGTAGAATATAAATATGACATTTGTAAAACATTTATTATTGTGTTTTACTATAAAATATGAAATATCTGTAAAAAATATAGTAAAAAGATTAAAAATATGATATAAAAATAGAAAATGAATTAAATACAAAAATTATGTAAAGGACAAAAGTGACCCGTCCCCAAATGTCCTGAGAAAGGAAAATGAAAATGTCATATATAGAGTTTAAAAATGTAAAGAAAGAATATAAAATGGGTGAAGTTACTATTAAAGCATTAGACAACACAAATTTTACAATAGAAAAAGGCGAATTAGTAGTTATAGTAGGTCCCTCTGGAGCAGGTAAAACTACTTGTTTGAATATTTTAGGGGGAATGGATACAGCAACTTCAGGAGATGTAATTGTAGATGGAAAAAACGTTTCAACATTAAAGAAAAAAGAACTTGTAAAGTATAGAAGAGAAGATATAGGCTTTGTATTTCAATTTTACAATTTAGTTCAAAATTTAACAGCAATAGAAAACGTAGAACTTGCAACACAAATTTGTAAAGATTCTTTAAATCCAGAAACAATAATGAAAAAGGTAGGGTTAAAAGATAGAGTTAGAAACTTTCCTTCACAATTATCTGGTGGAGAGCAGCAAAGAGTTGCAATAGCAAGAGCAATAGCTAAAAATCCTAAGCTACTTTTATGTGACGAACCAACAGGTGCATTAGATTATAAAACAGGAAAACAAATATTAGAGTTATTACAAAATACTTGTAGAAAAGAAAATATGACAGTTATAATTATTACACACAATTCGGCTATAGCTCCAATGGCAGACAAAGTAATTCAGTTTAAAAATGGAAAAGCTGAAAATATTATAATAAATGAAAATCCAACACCTATAGAAGAAATTGAATGGTAATTTTTTAAAACTAGATTTATAACAAGAAAGAGGAAAGTGATTAAATATGAAAAAGGCACTAATAAAAGATAGCTTAAAAGAAATAAAAAACACATATAAACGTTTTATATCCATTTTATTAATGGCTTTTTTAGGTGTGGGCTTTTTTGCAGGAATTAGAGCAGCAAGCCCGGATATGATTTATACATTAGATAAAAGATTTGACGAAAATAATGTATATGATATAGAGGTAATTTCAACATTAGGTTTAACTGATGAAGATATAAAAGCTTTAAAGAAAATAGATAAAATAGAAAATGTTTATGGTGAATATAGTGAAGATGTTTTATTAAACTATGAAGATACTGAAATTGTAACAAAAGTATTGTCATTAGATAGTGTAAATATAGTAACTTTACTTGAAGGAAGAATGCCACAAAATGCTAATGAATGTTTAGTAGAGGAAACATTTTGTAAATTAAAAAATAAAAATATAGGAGACACTTTAACAATTGAAACAGATGAAGATAGTATAATAAAAGAAAAAGAGATTACAATTGTTGGAACTATGGAAAGTCCTTTGTATATTTCAAGGGAAAGAGATTCTTCTAAATTAGGTTCTGGAAAGGTAAGCTATAATTTATATTTGCCAAAAGAAAGCTTTGAAAGTGAGGTATACACACAAATTTATATTACATTAAAAAATGCAAGCAAAATGGAAACTTCTTCACAAGAATACAAAAATTATATTCAGAAAGCAAAAGATGAAGTGGAAAAAATAAAAGAACAAAGGCAAAATGCAAGATATGAAGAGGTAAGAAAAGAGGCAGAAGAAAAACTGCAAGAAGCAGAAGAAGAGCTAGAAGAAGAAAAACAAACTGCAGAACAAAAATTAACAGATGCAGAAAATGAGATAACAAGAGGAGAAAATGAAATAGAATCTGCACAAAATACTTTAAATAATGAAAAGGCTGAAGCTGAAAGTAAATTTCAAACTGCAGAAAAACAATTAGAAGAGGCAAAAAATGAAATTGCCATTCAAGAACAAAATATGCCAAAACAGGAAGAAGAAGCAAACAAGCAAATTGAAAACTTAAACGCTCAAAAAGAAGATATGCAAAATAATTTAAATGAATTAAATACAAATATTAGCACACTAGAAAAGCAATATCAAAATATATTAGAAAGCTTAAAAAATACAACTTTAACACAAGAGCAAATAACAAATTTACAAATACAAAAAGCTAGTTTAGAGGAAACAATAGAAAATTTAAATGTAAATAAGAAACAAGTAGAAAAGGGAATAAACCAAATAGAAAATGGAATAAGTACAATAAATACAAAATTACAAGAAGGAACAGAAGAACTAAAACAAGCAAAAGAGAAATTAGCTAAACAAGAAGAAACATTAAGTAATTCAAGGGAGCAGGCAAATGCTGAATTTAAAACTGCACAGCAAAAAATAAATACTTCAAAAAAAGAATTAGAAGAAGGAAAAGAAGAATTAAATAAAAATAGAAATGAGTATAATGACAAAATAAAAGAAGCAGAGAAAAAAATTTCAGATGCAAAAGAAGAAATAGATAAAATAGATCATCCAACATGGTATATTTTAGACAGGGAGTCAAATACAGGTTATAGCAACTATGTACAAGATAGTAAAAGTATAGAAAATTTAGGAAAAGTATTTCCAATAGTGTTCTTTGTTATAGCAACTTTAATTTCTTTAACATCTATGACAAGAATGGTAGAAGAGCAAAGAGTTCAAATAGGTACATTAAAAGCACTAGGATATAACAAAATGCAAATAGCAATGAAATATTTGTTATATGCAGGAATAGCATGTATTGTAGGTGGAGTTTTTGGAATGTTAGTAGGATTTCAGCTACTTCCAAGAATAATATTAATGATGTATAATATGATGTACTCATTGCCAGATTTAGTAATTAAATTTAATTGGTATTATGCTATATTAGGACTTGGACTTGCAAGTATATGTATAATAGGAGCTACATTATATACAGTTTTAAGCTCTTTAGGGGAAACTCCTTCAGAACTTATGAGACCAAAAGCACCAAACCCAGGAAAGAGAGTTCTTTTAGAAAAAATACCATTTATATGGAAACATTTAAAATTTAACCAAAAAGTAACAGTTCGAAATATATTCCGTTACAAGAAAAGATTTTTAATGACAATTATAGGAATTGCAGGCTGTACAGCACTTATTTTAACAGGCTTTGGAATAAAAGACGCAATATCTGCAATAATACCAAGCCAATATCAAAAAATATATCATTATGATATGCAAATTAGTTTGAAAAATAGTACTCAAAACGAAAGCGTGCAAGAGTTTATACAAAGACTAGAGAAAAAAGAAGAAGTAAGTAAGGTAGTAGAAACATATATGACATCAGGAACTTTAGTAAATGGAGAAAAAGAAGAAGACATACAAATTATAGTTCCAAAAGACGAGAAAATAGAAAATGTAATTCAATTAATAGATACAAAGGAAAAAGAAAAAATACAATTAGAAGAAGGAAAAATAGCTATTACAGATAAAGTTGCGCAACTTCTAAATGTAAAACAAGGAGAAAAAATCACATTAAAAGATAACGATAATAACCAAAAAGAATTTGAAATTTCTAATATTGTAGAAAACTACATTTATCATTATGTATATATGCCAAAAGAACTATATGAAGAGACATATGGAGAATACAATACAAATGTACTATATGTTCAAAATAGTGTAAAAGATGAAGAACAAGAAAAAGAAATGGCAAAAGAATTGCTAAAAGATGAAAATGTAAATGCAGTAGCATTAAACTCAAATATGGAAAGTTTAATGAAAGACATGATGAACTCATTAAATTATGTAGTAGTAATTTTAATAATATCAGCAGGATTACTTGCATTTGTAGTATTATATAACCTATCAAATGTAAATATTAGCGAAAGAATAAGAGAACTTGCTACAATAAAAGTACTTGGATTTTACGATAAAGAAGTATATGATTATGTAACAAGAGAAACAGTGATATTAACAGTAATAGGAATAATACTTGGTTTATTGGGCGGATATTTGTTAAATATGTTTATAATAAAAACGTGTGAAATAAATGTAATAAGATTTGGAAAAGAAATAAAGCCAATTAGCTATTTATATGCTATTATAATTACAATAGTATTTACATTAATGGTAAATGTGGTAACATATTTCTCATTAAAGAAAATAGACATGATAGAAAGTTTAAAAAGTATAGAGTAACTGTTTTTGGGGACGGAGCAAAAAAACAGTCAATACCCATTAGGAAGATTTCCTTTTGGTGCATAAAGTCCTTTTGGAGTATTTTATCTACTACAATGGACTTCAAAAGGAAATGTCTTCAATGGAACATAGGAGGAAAAATGCAAGAGTTTGATTGGAAAAATAATGTAAGTAATAAAGAAGAAAAAATAAAATTAGCCAAAAGAATGGCAACAAGAGTAAAAGATGGAGAAGTAATAGGTTTTGGTTCTGGAAGCACTTCATACCAAACAGTATTAGAGATAGCTAAAAAAGTAAAAGAAGAAAATTTACAAATAAAAGCTATTCCTACTTCAAAAATTATTGAGGATTTATGCAATGAATTAAATATTAAAACTATTACATTAGAAGAAAATAAGCCTGATTGGTGCTTCGACGGAGCAGATGAAATAGATTCTCACAATTGGCTTATAAAAGGAATGGGAGCAGCATTATATAAAGAAAAATTAAATATAAAAAGTTCAAATGAAAATTATATATTAGTAGATAATTCAAAATTTGTAGAAAGACTTGGAGAAAAGCATCCTGTTCCAATAGAAGTAAAGCAGGATAAAGTAGAAGAAGTAAAGGAAAATTTATTAAAGCTAGATGTAGCAAAAGTAGAATTAAGAATGTCAAACAATGAAGATAAACCACTTATAACAGATAACGGAAATTTTATAATTCATGTTTGGTTTAATAAAATAGAAGCAGATTTAGAAGAAAAATTATTACAAATAGATGGCGTAGTAGAGAGTGGGCTATTTATAGGTTATGATATAATTGTAGTGAAATAAAAAGAAGGAAGGCGATAAAATGAGAGTGTTAGCAGTAGGAGATTTAGTAGGAGAAAGTGGAGTCAGAAAATTAAAAGAAGTTTTGCCTAAATTAAGGCAAGAAGCTAAAATAGATTTTGTAATTGTAAATGCAGAAAATTCAGCGGGAGGAATGGGAATAACAACAGCTATTTTCAATGATTTAAAAAGACTAAATGTAAACGCAATTACTATGGGAAATCATACATGGGGTAAAAAAGATATATTTACATTTATAGATGATGATTTAATAAATAGACCAGCAAACTACTCTAGAGGAGTTGTAGGAAAAGGCTACCACATATATAGTCAAAATGGAAAAAATATATGTGTAGTTAATTTAATAGGAAGAACAGATATGGGAGTTCAATCAGATAACCCTTTTTCTAAAATTGAAGATATATTAAATGAAGTAAAAGAAAAAGCAGATATAATAATTGTAGATTTCCATGCAGAGGCAACCGCAGAAAAGATAGCAATGAAATATTTTTTAGATGGGAAAGTTACAGCAATATTTGGAACACATACACACGTACAAACAGCAGATGAGGAAGTAACTGCAAAAGGAACAGCATATATTACAGATATAGGGATGACTGGACCAAAAAATTCTGTAATAGGAATGGATGTAGACGTGTCTGTAAAAAGATTTGTAACATCACTTCCAGAAAGATATAAATTAGCAGAGGGAAATTGTATTCTTAATGGCTGTATAATAGAAATAAATGACGAAAATTGTCGAGCTGTATCAGTAGAAAGAGTAAATATAAAATAAATGGCGAAAAATAGCAAAATTGAAAGAAAATTTTTTCCATTTTTTACCAAAAACTACTAGACATTTTGAAATTTTTATATTATAACTATACCTGTAATTCAAATAAAAATAAAATTATAGGAGGCAAAAAATGGAAGTTTTAAAGATTTCATCAAAATCAAACCCAAATTCAGTAGCAGGAGCTATAGCAGGTTTGGTAAAAGAAGAAAACAAAGCAGAAATGCAAGCAATTGGAGCAGGAGCATTAAATCAAGCAGTAAAGGCGGTAGCTATAGCTAGAGGTTTTGTAGCACCAGCAGGAGTGGATTTAGTATGTATACCAGCATTTGCGGAAGTTGAAGTTGAAGGAGAAGACAGAACTGGTATAAAAATTATTGTAGAGTCAAGAAAATAATAAAAAAGTATTTAAATTTGCATTTAGAGTTTTTAAAATTCTAAATGCAAATTTAGATTTTTTAAATCATATATAATTTTTTAATCTTAATTATTTCCAAAATAAACAAAATAAAAATTGAATAAATATTGCAAAAAAAGATAATATCTTATATGATAAAGAAAAAATAAGAGGTGAATTATGAAATCAAATTTCTTTAAATATATCTTTATTATATTTGTTGTAGTTATTGTTATTTTTGCTATCTATATGATTTATTTTAAAAAAGAGGACAAGCAAAATAACATAGAAGAAAATGTTGTAGAAGAAACTACAGAAGTTAAAGATTTAAGACTCGGAATTTCAAACTACGATACAATAAATCCTTTAATTTCAAATAATAAAGAAGTTTTAAATATAGGAAAACTTATATTTGAACCATTAATGAATGTAACAGAAGACTACAAATTAGAAATGTGTTTAGCTACAGAATGTTCAAAAACATCTGATACAACGTATGTTGTAAAAATAGACAATAATAAAAAATGGCATGATGGAAGTCCTTTAATAGCTAAAGATATTCAATTTACAATAGATAGGTTAAAAGAAGGAAAATCTATATATTCTTATAATGTAGAAAAAGTCATAAGTGTAGAAATTTTAGATGCAAGTACAGTAAAAATTAATCTAAGTGAAGAAGTACCATTTTTTGAATATAATCTTACATTTCCTATTATGCCAAACAATTATTATTTAGGAGAAGATTTTTATGAATCAGCTAAAATTCCTCAGGGAACAGGTATGTACAAAATATCTAAAATAGATAGTTCATATATAGTACTTGAAAAAAATTTAAAATGGTGGAATATAAAAAATAAAGATTCAAAAATTGAAAAAATATACATAAAACAATATAGTGAAGTTGGCGAATTATATAATAGTTTCAAATTAGGTAATGTAGATATATTCACAACAGAAAATGAAAATTTAGAGCAATATATAGGAACAATAGGATATGCAAATACACAAGTAAAATCAAGGGAGTTTGATTACTTAGCATTTAATTGTCAGAATGCAGTATTAAAAGATTCAAATGTAAGAAAGGCAATAAATTATGCAATAGAAAAAACAAATATATTGTCTAGCATATATAATAACCAGGGTTATGTAGCGGAGTTCCCTTTAGACTATGGAAATTATTTATACAATAGAGAAACAAATAGTTCAGGATATAATCCTGAACAATCTAAAAAAATATTAGAAGATAATGGATGGGAATATAAAAATAAACGTTGGCAAAAAACAGAAAATTATAAAACTAAAAGCCTAAATCTTACACTTACTGTTAATAGTTCAAATGTAAAAAGAGTAGCAGTTGCAGAAAATATAAAAAATCAGTTACAAGATATAGGAATAAACGTGACTATACAAAAGGTATCAGACAGTAAATATAAACAAATATTAGAAAATAAAAGTTATGAAATGATATTAACGGGTGTTTATAATTCATATAGTCCAGATTTAACTTCATTTTTGGGAGAAAATAATTTACAAAATTACTCTAATAATGAGATAAATGAAATATTATCGCAAATAAAAAATATAAAAGAAGATCAAACACTAAAAGAAAAATATGAAAGAATAGTAAATATATTTTTTGATGAACAACCATTTATTGGAATATATCGAGGAAGAACTAACATAGTTAAAAATCAAAATTTAGCTGGAGAAATAAAAGGAAATAATTACTTTAGTTATTATGGTTTGGAAAATTGGTATCGAATATAAAAACAAATACTAAAATTCAATTACAATAGAGTTTTTAATATGCATAAATTCACATATAAAAATAAAATAAAAAAATTAAAAAAAATGCTTGACAAAAAAATATCTTAGTATATAATAAATACAAACAAGCGTTTGAAAAACGGATTAGGAGGAAAAATAATGGAAAAAGAAAATTCAGAGAAAATGAGAGCACTAGAAGCTGCATTAGGACAAATAGAAAAACAATTTGGAAAAGGTTCTGTAATGAAACTAGGAGATTTCCAAGCAATGAATGTAGAAGCTATACCAACAGGAGCATTAAGCTTAGATATAGCATTAGGTATAGGAGGAATTCCTAGAGGAAGAATAATAGAAGTATATGGGCCAGAATCTTCTGGAAAAACAACATTAGCATTACATATGATTGCAGAAGCGCAAAAATTAGGTGGAGAAGCAGCATTTATAGATGCAGAACATGCATTAGATCCTGTATATGCTAAACATTTAGGTGTAGATATAGATAATTTAATAGTATCTCAACCAGATACAGGTGAACAAGCATTAGAAATAGCAGAAGCATTAGTTAGAAGTGGAGCATTAGACGTTATAGTTATTGACTCTGTTGCAGCACTAGTACCAAAAGCAGAAATAGATGGAGATATGGGAGACTCACATATTGGTCTTCAAGCAAGACTTATGTCACAAGCATTAAGAAAATTAGCAGGTGCTATAAATAAATCAAAATCAGTTATTATATTTATAAACCAATTAAGAGAAAAAGTAGGAGTTATGTTTGGTAATCCTGAGACAACAGCTGGTGGTAGAGCATTAAAATACTATGCATCAGTTCGTCTAGATATTAGAAAAGTAGAAAATATTAAACAAGACGGAGAAGTAGTAGGAAACCGTGCAAGAGTTAAGGTTGTAAAAAATAAAGTTGCTCCACCATTTAGAGAGGCAGAATTTGATATAGTATATGGAAAAGGTATTTCAAAGGAAGGAAATATATTAGATATAGCTGTTAATCTAAACATAATAGAAAAAAGTGGTTCTTGGTTTAGCTACAATGGAGAAAGAATTGGTCAAGGTAGAGAAAATGTTAAAAAATATTTACAAGACAATCCAGAAATAGCTAAAGAAATAGAAGAAAAAATAAGAGCAAACTTCAATGAAGCTTTTGAAAAGAGCTTAGGTGAAGAAACAGAAAAAGACGAAGATGAAGAATAAAATATAAAATGTGAAAAAAGTAGTAAGGAAAAATTATATGTATACCATAGAAGAATATGATAAAGAAAAAACGAAAGTATTAAAATATGTAATATATAAAAAGAGAACTATTAGAGAGGTAAAAACAAAATTTAAAACACTAATAGATGAAAATATGTTAGAAGACATAATAGAAGAATTAAAAGAAAATGGATATATAAGTGACGAAAATTATATCAAAAGGACAGTTGATGAATATATGGCACTTAAAAATCTTTCTATAAAAGAAATAAAATATAAGTTAATATCAAAAGGAATATCAAATTCTATGGTAGAAGAATATGTTTCAAAAAATATTGAAGAATTAGAAGAATATGAACAAAAATCAGCAGATAATATTGTACTAAAAAAGATTGCCAATATGGATGAAGCAGAAATAAAAGGATACTTATTAAAAAAAGGATATAGAGAAGAAAGCATAAAAAACGCAATGCAAAAGATAGAGGAATAAAGCAAAAAACAAATAAAGTATAAATATAGACATGGAAAAAATAAATGAAAAAAGTAATAAGTAAGCCAAAGGAAATGGAGATAAAAAATGCAAAATGTATTAACATTAGAGACTAATAAATATGCAATTAAATTAGAAAATTTTGAAGGACCACTTGATTTATTATGCCATTTAATAGACAAAAATAAAATGGATATATATGATATAAAATTAAGTGAAATAACAGATCAATATATTGCATATATTAGTCAAATGGAAGAAATAAATTTAGAAGTAACTAGTGAATTTTTAATTATGGCCTCTACACTTCTTTATATAAAATCTAAAAATTTGTTGCCAACAGAAGTGGAAGATGAGAGAGAATTAACAGAAGAAGAACTATTACAAAGAATTATTGAATATAAAAAATATAAGGAAATATCAAAAAAGATAAGAGAATTTTATGAGCAAAATAGTAAAAGATGCTTTAAATTACAAGAAAATATAGAATTACCAAAACAAAAATTAGAAAGAGAATACAAAAAAGAAACAATTATAGAATTATATACTAAAATAGTAGAAAGCAACAAAAATCGCTTAAATCAAAATGCAAAAAATATTGAAAAAATAGCTATTACAGATACATATACAGTTGGAAGCAAAGTAAAAGAAATGTTTAGAGAACTTTTAAGAAAACCAAAATTTATTTTTAACAAATTATATAAAGTTTCTGAAAGTAATAAAAATGAAGTTGTAACAGCTTTTACAGGACTTTTGGAATTATCTAGAAGAAGTAAAGTAATAACATCTCAAGAAGAATTATTTGGAGATATAGTTGTAGAAAAAGCAAAAAGAAAGAGTGCTTAGAAAAAATGAAACAATATAACTAAAAATATATTCCAAACAAATATCTTAAAAAAGTTGATATGCTTTAGAAATAAACAAATAAAATGAAGATAAAAAGTTTAAAAAAGAAATAAATGGAAAAACTAATACCAAAGGAGAAAAAGATGGTATTAGTTTTTATTTTTTTAGGATTAATAATTATAATTCTTTTCTTTACTACAATTATGTTATTATCTACAATACAAATAAAAGTAACAAATTTAATATTAGAGAACAAAAAAGAAAGAGATGTAAAAAGATTAAATAACAACTATAAAATAAAAATAGGTATATATTTTTTTAATAAAATACCTATTTTATGGATTAACTTGAATAGTAAGAGAATAAAGAAAATTAGTTCTAGTAAAAGTTTGCCAAAGGTAGATTTCCAAAAACTAAAAAATAAAGAAAATATAAATATAAAAATAGTAAATTTAATTAAAAATATACAAATAAAAGTAAAAAATATAAAATTAAATATAAATATAGGAACAATAGATGCTGTATTAACATCTTACTTAGTTGCTGTGATTGCAAGTATTATAGGCATTGTATTGCCACATATTACAGAAAAGAACAATATAAATACATGTTATTTTATTGTTAACCCAAAATATCAAGATAAAAATGAGTATAACATTAAGTTTGAAGGTATAATTTACATTAAAATTGTACATATTATTTTTAGTATGTTAAATTTTGTAAGGAAAGGAAGTAATGAAAATGAACGAACATCCAATAGAAGGGCTTATGCTTACAGCAATGAATAGTATTAGAGATATGGTAGATGTAAATACTATAATAGGAGAACCTATAGAAACCTCAAATAATATAATAATAATTCCAATTTCAAAAGTGGGGTTTGGTTTTGCGGCTGGAGGAAGCGAATTTAAAACAGAAGCAATAGATGAGTATAGTAGAAAAGACAAAGATGAACAGATTCAATATAAATTACCATTTGGAGGTGGAAGTGGAGCAGGAGTAAGTATTACTCCAGTAGCTTTTTTAGTAATACAAGAAAATAATGTAAAACTTTTACCAGTAAGTCATAGTTCTACAATAGATAGACTATTAGATTATGTGCCAGATTTAATAGAAAAAACCAATGATATTTTAAATAAACAATTATGCAAAAAGGAAAAAGAATATACTACAGAAAAAATAAAAGCGGAAAAAAGTGGAACAGTAGTAGTTCCAAATACAAATAAATTTCATCCTAAAAGAAATAAACCTATGAAATATGAATTTGATTATGAAGATATACCTTTAGAATATAATGATGAAAATACAAATATAGATGAATAAAAGAAATCGCACGGGATATCAATCATGTGCGGCTAATAAAGCTTCCTGCAATTCATAATTGGTAGTATAACGAGATACTACTGGATTAATTTTAGCGAATGAGCTAAAATTAGAATTAGTAGAGTTCATAAATTGTTCATAAACTTATGATATATAATTATAAAACCAAATGAAGTTATCTAAAGATAAATATTCATTTATATTATTAGGAGGTAGTTAGTATGACTAAAGAAGAAAGAAAACAAAAAATGGAAGAATTTAATGAGAAAATGAAAAAATTAAAATCAAAAATTAAAGATGAAACAGATACTGCAATTATTGCTGGAATGGAAGCAAAAGATACATTATCTGCAAAAATGGAAGATGCAAAAAGTGGATTAGAAGCTGCTAAAGAACAATGCAGAATTGCATCTGAAAGAGGAAAAGGAAAAATATCAAGTGAACTTTTAAAGGCTCAAATGAATTTCAAAGTAGCAAAAGAAAATATACAAGAAAGAAAAGAAGCACATGATAAAGATAAATTATCAAAATACATTGATAATCAATTAGAATATGCAGAACAATCTGTAACATTAGCTTTACTTGCAGCAGAAGAAGCAAAAGTTGCATTTTTAGAAGCTGTTGAGGCTCAACAAGAATATGATGAAAAATATGGAGAAGATGAATAATAAATAAAAGAAAAGAATTTCTATACAAATGATAGTGTATAGAAATTCTTTTTATATTCTAGGAAAGTTATCATAGTATGATAACTTTCTGTTGAAGATAAATATGGCAGAAATTGTTATAATTATTCTCTTAATAATCTAAACCATGAGAAAAATAGAAATTCAAACATATTACTTAAATTTACCTTTTTTACATCTTTATCTGCAATTAAATTTGTACTTGCTATAGCTTCGCCATCTAGAAAATAAGTTATATCACCTAATTTTTGACCTTTAGTAATAGGAGCACTAACACATTCAGGAATACTTAGTACTTGTTCAATTTTTTTATCTTTTCCCTTTTCAAGTAGGCAACCAGAATCATTTTCGTAAACTACATCTATAGAAGATAGCACCCCCTTGCTAACATTTATGGATTTTAAAATAGAATCTTTTTTTGCAAATTGTACATATGAATAATTATTAAATCCATAGTCTAGTAATTTTTGAGCTTCTTCAAAACGAATTTTAGTAGAAGGAGCTTTCATAATAACTGCGATAAGTGAAAGATTATCTCTAGTTGCACTTGCAGATAAATTATATAGAGCAAGGCCAGTAGAACCAGTTTTTAATCCAGTTGCACCTTTATAATTTCTAATCAATTTATTTGTATTAGTAAGAGTTGATTTGCCATCTCTTAAAGAATCCATCCAAATAGTAGTATATTTTGTAATAGAAGGATGATTTTGCAATAGTTCTCTAGACATTAAAGAAATGTCATAACTAGATGTTAAATGACCATCTTCGTCTAAACCATGACAATTTTTAAAACAGGTACCATTCATTCCTAATTCTTTAGCACGAGCATTCATTTTATCTACGAAAGCTTCAGTTGAACCAGCTAAAAATTCAGCCATAGCAACAGTACAATCATTTGCAGAAACAACACAAATTGCCTTTAACATTTCATCTACTGTTAATTCTTCACGTACATCAAGCCATATTTGAGAACCACCCATTTTACTTGCATTTTCACTACAGGGTACTTTATCAGTTAAGGAAATTTTACCACTATCTAAAGCTTCCATAATAAGTAAAATAGTCATAACTTTAGTAACAGAAGCAGGTCGTAATTGTTCATGAGAATTTTTTTCATATAAGATTTTTCCGGAAGTCTGCTCTATTAAAATACAACTTTCAGATTCTAAATTAAGATTTGTAGAATCTGGGGTAGTAGAAGTAGTGAAGGTGTCTTCTGACCATATAAAAGAAGAAGTGGCAAAGCTACAAGGAGTAAACAAAAACGTAAATACTAGAAAAAGAGATAGTATTGTATATAATATTTTTTTCATAATAAAACCTCCAATATTAGTTAATTTATATATATGAAAAAAAACTAAAAAAATGTTTATAATATAAAATTTATAAACATCTTTTAGTTTCATTACGTTTGTGTATGAAATATAATGAAAAAAGTATTAAAATTAAGCTTTTAGAAGAATTATACTAATAGAATTATTATCGGTGGAGGCTTCTATACGGATGTCATAATTTAAATCATTACGAAATTTAAAATCTAAAGAACCATAAGAAACGGCTGCATCTCTACCATCGGGAACGTAAGTTACATCTTTCCCATGTTCATGTCTTTCTATAATAGTTAAATTACCTGCTTCAAGCACAGCATTATATAAAGTACTGCTTACCTGACAATTACCACCACCAATGCCTTTTTCAGTTTTATGATCTATAATTACACTAGCTTCTTGATATCCTCTTTCAGCAGTAGGCTTTCCAACAACTTGATTGAAAGAAAAAGTTTCTCCAGAATGAACAATAGTACCATTTAATGTAGAACAAGTTATGCCAATATTTACTAATCTACCTTCAGATTTATCCTTAAGTTCAGTAGAGTAAGAAGAAATTTCATTATTAGTTGAATTATTATTAGCAATATTAGCTGAAATTTCATTTTGATTTTCAATAATATTGGTAATTCTATTTTCAGCTATTTCTTGATTAACATTGGTTGAAGTTCTTTGGGTAGAAGTATTAGTTTGAATATTTAAAGTATTACCTTCAATATTTTTGTTGTTATTTTTATTTGTAAAGAAAAAAATTAAGGCTATAATTATAATAGCAATAATAATACATATTAAAAAACTATATTTTTTCATAAAAACTCCTCTTTGAGTAGTATATCCAAGAATGTAAAAAAATATAAGCAGTTGACAAAATAAAAAAATATAGTATAATTAATATGTAAAACAAATTGAGAGGGAAAGAAAATGGTCGCTAAAATTTGGAAAAAATTACTGCTTTTTGTAGTATTAGTAGCATGCTTATTTAATGTAGTAATAAAGATTGTAAATAAAAATTCTTTAGAACAAGAATTGCAAGCATCAGCACAATATGTACAAAAACAAGAAATGGAAAATAAATAATTAAAAAACAAAAAAAGTATTGAAAAATTTAAAAAAATATGTTATTATAAATGACGATATTTTGTTAATAAAGAGAGGAAGAGGTGAATACATAATGAAAGAAGGAATACACCCAGAATATACAGAAGCAACAATAACATGTGCTTGTGGAAATGTAATGAAAACAAATTCAACAAAAGCTGATATGAAAGTTGACGTTTGTTCAAAATGTCATCCATATTGGACAGGTAACCTAAAAAGAGAAACAACTGGTGGTAGAGCAGATAAATTCAAGAAAAAATATGGACTTCAATAAGAAGTATAAATTAGAATGGAAATCAACCATTCTTTTTTTGTGCCGAAATTTATAGGCTTTTTCTATTGAAAAAAAACTAAAATTAATATATAATAGGCAAGTAAAAAAGTAGAAAACAAGGAGAAAAAAGTGAAACCAGTAAATATAGATGAAGAGCTAAAATATATAGAAAAAGTAAATAAAATAAATGAAAATAAAAATAAAAATTTAAAATACTACATAATGACAATGGGATGCCAATTAAATGAAAATGATTCTGAAAAATTATGTGGTATGCTTGAAAAAATGAATTATGCAAGAACAGAAAATATGAAAGAGGCAGATTTAGTTTTATTTAATACATGTTGTGTACGTGAGAATGCAGAGGAAAAACTTTTTGGAAAAGTAGGAGAAGTAAAAAAACAAAAAGAAGAAAAAGGTACAATTATTGCAATTGGTGGCTGTATGATGCAAGAAGAACATATTATTAAAAAGTTAAAAGAAAGTTATCCATATGTAGATATAATATTGGGTACACATACACTTCATAAATTTCCAAAAGACTTATATGAATCAATAGAAGAAAATAGAAAAATAAGAGATATATTAGATATAGATGGTGAGGTTATAGAAGGACTACCTATTTCTAGAAATGATAAAACTAAAGCATCTGTTACAATTATGAATGGATGTAATAACTTCTGTACATATTGTATAGTTCCATATGTGAGAGGAAGAGAAAGAAGTAGAAATCCAAGGGATATAATAGAAGAAATAAGAGATTTAGTTAAACAAGGATATAAAGAAGTGACACTTTTAGGTCAAAATGTTAATTCATACTTAAGAGTAGA
Source organism: Lachnospiraceae bacterium (assembly GCA_963621995.1). GTDB lineage: Bacteria > Bacillota > Clostridia > TANB77 > CAG-508 > UMGS1663. The sequence continues at coordinate 171,381 of CAVFFZ010000001.1, read as the reverse complement.
ACGTGAAAAAAATATAGAATTTGAAGAATATGAAGGAATCAACTCATTTGCAACACTTTTAAGAGCAGTAAATAAAATTGATGGAATAGACAGAATACGCTTTGTATCACCACACCCAAAGGATTTTACAAATGACGTAATAGAAGCAATACGTGATTGCGATAAAGTTTGCAAATTAGTACATTTACCTCTTCAATCTGGAAGTACAGAAGTATTAAAAAGAATGAATAGAAAATATACTAAAGAACAATATTTAGATTTAGTAAATAAAATAAGAGAAAAAATACCAAATGTAAGATTTACAACAGACATAATAGTAGGGTTCCCAGGAGAGACTGCAGAAGAATTTGAAGACACACTAGATGTGGTAAGAAAAGTAAAATTTGAACAAGTATTTATGTTTATATATTCAAGAAGAGTTGGAACACCAGCAGATAAAATGGAAAACCAAATACCAGAAGAAATAAAACATAAGAATTTTGACAAACTAAAAGCTCTAGTAGAAAGTCAAATAGCTGAAAATAATCAAACATATATAGGAACAGTGCAAAAAATATTTGTTGAAGGAACAAGCAAAAACAATGAAGAAATGTTAACAGGTAGAACAGATTCAAATAAAGTAGTTGTTTTTGAAGGAAACGAAAGTCTAATAGGAAAAATGATAGATGTAAAAATAATTTCCGAACATATGTGGTATTTAAAAGGAGAACACTAGGGACGGTCCTTTTCGTTCCAAATTCGGAACATAGGGGACATTCCTGCTTAATTATGTTTTTATCGACTTAAGTAAAAAAGTTAAAAAAGCAGAACAGGTACAAAAAGTTACAAAAAATAATATAGAAAATACAAATAAAGGAGTAATAAAAGATGGCAGAAAAATCAGAATTTTCACCTATGATGCAAGAATACTTAAATACAAAAGAAGAATATCAAGATTGTATATTATTCTATCGTTTAGGTGACTTTTATGAAATGTTTTTTGATGATGCAATTAAAGCATCAAAGGAATTAGAACTGACACTTACAGGTAAGCTATGTGGACAAGAAGAGCGTGCGCCGATGTGTGGTATTCCATTTCATGCTGCAGATACATATATTGCAAAACTGATTGAAAAAGGTTATAAAGTTGCCATTTGTGAACAATTAGAAGATCCAAAACAAGCAAAAGGAATTGTTAAAAGAGGGGTTATTCGTGTAGTAACGCCAGGAACCGTTATAGAAAGTAATTTATTAGACGAAAAGAAAAATAATTATATAATGAGTGTATACAAAACAGGTTTATATTATGGAGTAAGTGTTTGCGACGTTTCAACAGGTGATTTTAGAACAACGCAAATTGCAGAAAATAATAATTTTCCAAAATTATTAGATGAAATTTCTAAGTTTAATCCTGCAGAAATAATAGTAAACCCTTTCATGTATGATTCTTTAGAAGAAATATCTAAAATAAAAGAACGTTTTGAAGTATATATTTCAAGAGTAAAAGAAGAAGCTTTTTCAAAAGATACAGAAAAATTATTACAAAACTATTTATTTGCAAATGACCATGAAGAAAAAATAGAAAGCTTAGAAGATAAAGAATTAATAGTATCTTCAATAAATGGATTATTAGAGTATTTAATAGAAACACAGAAAACTAATTTAGACCATATAAATAAAATAATAGTTTATACTACTACAAAATATATGTCATTAGATATTAGTGCAAGAAGAAACTTAGAAATAACAGAAAAAATGAGAGATAAATCTAAAAAAGGTACGCTTTTGTGGGTTTTAGACAAAACTTCTACATCAATGGGAGGTAGAATGCTTAGAAGATGGCTTAATGACCCATTAGTAGATGTATGGGAGATAAATAACAGATTAGAAGCGGTAAAAGAACTAAAAGATAATATCATTTTAAGAGGAGATGCTATAGAAGCTCTTAAAAAAGTTTATGATATGGAACGACTAGCTGGAAGAATAGCATATGGAAATGCAACAGGTAGAGATATGATTTCTCTTAAAAATTCAACAAAGCAACTTCCTTTAGTTAAAAAAGTATTGGAAAATACAAATGCAAAATTATTAAGACACTTATATGAAAATTTAGACGAATTAACAGATATTCATGACTTAATAGAAGAAGCAATTGTAGATGAACCACCAATGTCAATAAAAGAAGGAAATTTAATAAAAGTAGGCTATAATGAAGAAATAGACCAACTAAAAAAAGCATCAACACAAGGAAAAACATGGCTAGTTGAGTTGGAAGCAAAAGAAAGAGAACAAACAGGAATAAAAGGCTTAAAAATAGGATTTAATAGAGTATTTGGTTATTATTTAGAAGTAACAAAATCAAATATGAATTTAGTGCCAGACAGATATATTCGTAAACAAACATTAACAAATGGTGAAAGATACATAACAGAAGAACTTAAAAATTTGGAAAATCAAATTTTAGGTGCAGAAGAAAGAGTTATAAACTTAGAATATAATGCGTTTGTTGAAATAAGAAACGATATAGAAGGAAAAATAAGAAGAATACAAAAATCATCAGAAGTAATTTCTATATTAGACGTTTTATGCTCATTAGCACAAGTTGCAGAAGATATGAACTATGTAGAACCAATAGTTGATAATAGTGGAGTAATAGATATAAAAGACGGACGTCATCCTGTTATAGAAAAAATGTTACCATCAGGAAGTTTTGTTCAAAATGATACATATTTAGATAAAGCAGATTCAAGACTTGCGATAATTACAGGACCTAATATGGCAGGTAAATCTACATATATGAGACAAGTAGCATTAATTACACTAATGGCTCAAATAGGTTCATTTGTTCCTGCAAGTTATGCAAAAATAGGAGTTGTAGACAAAATATTTACAAGAGTCGGTGCTTCAGACGATTTAAGTATGGGACAGAGTACTTTTATGGTAGAAATGATGGAAGTAGCGACAATACTAAAAAATGCAACTTCAAATAGTTTAGTAATACTTGACGAAATAGGAAGAGGAACTTCTACATATGATGGACTTTCTATTGCATGGGCTGTCGCAGAATACATAGCAGACAAAGAAAGATGTGGTGCGAAAACACTATTTGCAACACATTATCATGAATTAACAGACTTAGAAAACAAATTAGAAGGAATAAAAAATTATTCTATAGCCGTTAAAGAAAAAGGAGAAGACATTATCTTTTTAAGAAAAATAGTAAATGGTGGAACAGATGAAAGTTATGGCGTTCATGTTGCACGTTTAGCAGGAGTTCCAAAAGATGTAACTAAAAGAGCAAATGAAATATTACGTTCATTAGAAAGAAAAAATATCTTAAATGGAAAACAAATAGAAAGTAAAAAGCAAGTTGAAGGACAATTAGATATGGGCAACTATAAATTAGCAGAACTTGCACAAGAGATAGATAAAATAGACTTAAACGTATTAACACCAATAGATGCACTAAACACATTGGTTAAAATTAAAGAAAAAATGTCATAAGAAGTAAGAAAGTAGCAATTGGGGACAGTCCATAATTGTTACTTTTTCTCGGTTTTGGAACACGGCTATAAGATAATGTTTTATGATGAAATTTGTCGAAAATTTCTTTGAGAATTTACATAAAAATAATTGACTTATAAGTAAAAATGATATAGAATTAAACAAAAAAATGGATGGAGAAAATACATATGCGAATTGTAGGAAATGAAGCATTCTTTACAAAAGAGGAAGAAGATAGAATAGACAGACTACTAGCAGAAGTAGATGAAGAACAAAAAAGGAATGGAAATAAATTATATTCACATGATGAAGTTTGGGGGCAACTTTTAGGAGAAAAATATTATAAACTACATCGTAGAGTATAGCAAATTTATCGATAAAGAATATAAATCGAATTTCAAATTATATTAAAATTAAATTGAAAAATCCAATAGCAGCAGAAAATTTTAGAATAGATATAGAAAAATCGATTTATAATTTATCTTATTTTCCATATATAGGGGTTAAATATAAAAAAACTAAAAACAGATTTAAAATCTATAAAAATTCTTTAATCTTTTATGAAATCCAGAAAAAAGAAAAATTAGTTATAATAAAAAGAATAATACACAAAAGTGCAAATCTATAAAGATTTTGACTTTTATTAATAATGCCTAGAAAGTAAAAAATAAAAAGGAAAGGAGCAAATAATTAAAGTATTTTAAATGTTTTAATTATGCATTGTAATATGAATTTATACAAAGCAGATATAGAATATTGTAATTATTTACATTATTATGAACCTAAAATACCATACATAGAAAATGAAAAGGAAAATAGACCATTTATAGGAGTTATACTAAATGTAAATGGTAAGAATTTTTTTGCACCTTTAACATCACCAAAAAAGAAACATTTAATAATGAAAAACATGCAAGACTTTTTAAAAATAGATAATGGTAGACTAGGCGGAATAAATTTAAATAATATGATACCTATACCAAGTAGTTATTTAGAAAAAATAGAAATAGATAAAATAGAGGATATAAAATATAAAAATATGATTATAAATCAAATGAATTGGATTGATTTAAATACTTTACGAATTCAAAATAGAGCAAGAAATTTATATTATATAATTTCAAATGGACATGCCAACAAAGACTTACAAGATAGATGTTGCAATTTTAAATTACTAGAAAAAAGATGTGATGATTACATGAAAGAAAATAATGTAAATGAAGAAGAAATTTTATACGGTTTTTATGCATAGCATAGAGGTTATATAGTTAGAAAGGGAAAAATGAACCAAATTAAAAATTCCATGAAGTAAAAAAGTAAATGCAATTTTGTAAAGTAACTGCAAGGTGTAAGAGAAAATTAAAATTTTACAGGATATTAAAAAATACTATTTATTTTTTTTTATCTTTTGTATATAATAAAAAAAGAAATTTTGAAAACATTTTATTTTAAAGTTTCCTAGGAGGAAAAAATGAATTTAGAAGAAGCTAAAAAACAAATAAAAGAATTAAGAGAAAAATTAGAGTATTATGCCAATAAATATTATGATGAGGACAAGCCAGAAATAACAGACTACAAGTACGACATGATGATGAATAGACTAAAAGCTTTAGAAAAAGAGTTCCCAGAGCTTATAACCAAGGATTCATTAACACAAAAAGTAGGTGGACATGTTAAAGAAGGTTTTAAAGAAGTAGTTCATGAAGTACCACTTCAAAGTCTTCAAGATGTATTTTCTTTTGAAGAACTAAGAGAATTTGATGATAGAATAAAAAAACAAGCAATAGAAGAAAATGAAGAATTACGTTATGTTGTAGAAACTAAAATTGATGGTTTATCAACAGCTTTAGAATATGTAGATGGTGTGTTTGTAAGAGGAGCAACAAGAGGAAATGGCTTAATTGGAGAAGATGTTACAGATAATTTGAGAACTATAAAAAGTATTCCAAAAGTGTTAAACGAAAAAGTAACAATAACTGTGCGTGGAGAAGTTTTTATTGGAACAAAAGAATTTGAAAAATTAAACGAAGAACAAGAAGTATTAGGAAAAAAATTATTTGCAAATGCAAGAAATGCAGCGGCAGGTTCTTTAAGGCAATTAAATTCAAAAGTAACAGAAGAAAGACCATTAGATATATTTATATTTAATGTACAAAAATGGGATGATGGTAAATTTAATTCACATTATGATGAACTAAATTATTTAGAAAAATTAGGCTTTAATGTAAATCCTGTAAGAATATTATGCAAAAATCAACAAGAAGTAGAAGAAGCAATTAATAAAATAGGGGAAGATAGGGAAAACTTATCATTTGGTATAGATGGCGCAGTTGTAAAAGTAGATTCACTTTCGTTTAGAGAAAAATTAGGAACAACATACAAAACACCAAAGTGGGCAATAGCTTACAAATATCCACCAGAAGCAAAAGAAACTATATTAAAAGATATAGTTTGCCAAGTAGGAAGAACCGGTGTAATAACGCCAATGGCAATATTAGAGCCAGTAAAAGTTGCAGGCTCAACAATATCAAAAACAACACTTCACAACGAAGACTTTATAAAAGAAAAAGACTTAAAAATTGGGGATACAGTTGTTATTCAAAAACAAGGTGATGTTATACCAGAAGTAATAAAAGTTGTAAAAGAAAAAAGAACAGGGAAAGAAAAAGAATTTGAAATGCCTAAAGTTTGCCCAGTATGTGGAGCACAAGCAGTAAGAGTAGAAGGCGAAGCTGCAACAAGGTGCATAGGAATAGAATGCCCTGCACAACTTTTAAGAAGTATAGTCCATTTTGTCTCTAAAGAAGCAATGGATATAGATGGGCTAGGATATAAAATAGTAGAACAATTAATAGAAAAAGGTTTAATAAAAAATATAGCAGATATTTATACTTTAAGTTTAGAAGATGTTGCATCATTAAAGAAAAATGGAAAGAAATTTGCTCAAAATTTGATAGATTCAATAGAAAAAAGCAAAAAACAAGACTTATTCCATGTAATAAATGCATTAGGAATAAGGCAAGTAGGAATTAAAGCAGCAAAAGTTTTGGCAAAAAAATATAAAACAATGGAAGAACTTTCAAATGCAAGCTTTGAAAATTTAGCTTTAACAGATGATATTGGAGAAATTACAGCAAATAACATTATAGAATTTTTTTCGCAAGAGCAAACTAAAGATATTATTAAAAAACTTGAAAATTTAGGCGTAAATATGGAAAGTTTGCAAGAAGATAATATAGATAATCGTTTTGAAGGAAAAATTTTTGTATTAACAGGAGCACTAGAAAAATATTCTAGAAAAGAAGCAGAGGATTTAATAGAAAAATATGGTGGAAAAACATCATCTTCTGTGTCTAAAAAAACATCATATGTCCTAGCAGGTGAAGATGCAGGTTCAAAACTTGCAAAAGCACAAGAACTAGGAATAACAATTATAACAGAAAAAGAATTTGAAGATATGGCAAAATAGCATGCAAGAATGAATATTAGAGTAGATATTGTATACATGCTAAATATAATTGAAAAACAAAGAGGAATAAAATGGAGGAAAGACAAATAATAGAAAAAATTAGAAGATACTTAGATGGACAAAATGTGCCACAAGAGATTAATGAAATAGTAGAGAATATTTACTTAGATTATGAAGAAGCATATAAAAAATATTTAACTAGTATAGGGAGTATAGTAGGAAATAATCGAAAATTTGCAATAATGTTAAACGATATAGTAAGGTATGCTAAAAAAGATTATGAAGAAGATAAATATTCAATAAATAGATTAAAAGAACTAGCTTTTGAAGCAAAATGTAATAATATGAAAGAAAAAATTTCTAATATATTAATAAGCATGTTTGCAACAAAAAAAAGTAAAAAAATGAAAGACAATGATTTAAATGAAACTGAAAAAAAAGAAAAAAAAGATATAAATTTAAAAAACAAAATGAAATTCCAAAAAGAAAATGAGGAATGTATAAAGGAAATAAGAGAAATTGTAGTTTCTGAAATACAATCATCTAAAAAAGCATTAATTATGAAAATTGAATTTAATATAGAAAATGAAATAGAAGAAAAAGCTTATATAGAACATGCAAAACAAATTTTTGAAGATGAAGTAAATTTGATTTTAAATAAAGCAATACTAGAATTACCTGCTATTACTAAAAAAGAAATTAATCTATTTGATGAAAAAATTGTAGCAGATACTATAGAAATGTGTACAAATGAACGTAATATTGCAAGTGAACAGGAACATTATATAGGAACGCAAAGAGATAAATTTGTAGGAAAATTAAAAGCAAATATCAATGAAAATGCAGCAATAAGAAATATACAAGAAAAACAAATAGAATTAGATAAAAATAGGCAAAGTTTAGAAGAAACATTGCCAGACAATGCTATAGAATAAAAAGGAAGAAATTATGGACGGAAAAGATAAATATACATTTGAAAGATTTGAAAAAGAATTAGATGAGGGGTATGAGCTATATTATACTTATGTAAGGAATAGATATATGTTATTTAAAACAGCAGATAATTGCTATACACAAAAACTTTTATCAATTCACGAAAAAAATCCTCATCCAGTAATGGAAATGCTTACTAAAAAAAGAATATATGAAATGTTTCCATTTATGGAAAAAATAGAATATAAAGTAAGAGACTAAATTAAAAAATATTATTAGGAACGTGTAAGATTAAACTATTAAGGGCGGGTCAATTTAGACTTTGGTTAAACTAAATCGACCCACCCTCTAATAATTTAATTGCTCCATTTCTGAATTTTAAAGAGCTTTTGGAGTAGGATTAACATTCATTGTTTTATTGTTAGTATAAATAACCATACCAGGTTTACTTCCGTTAGGCTTTTTAACATATTTTACAAAGCAGTAGTCAACAGGTACATTTGAAGAAAGTTTTGCTTTACTGTGAAATGCAGCTATCTGGCAACAAGCTACCAGAGTATGTTCTTTTACACTTTTTCCATTGCATTTAAGCAGACAGTGGCTTCCACGGATATCTTTAGTATGAAACCAATAGTCTTCGTTTTTTCCAAGTTTAGTAGTTATATAATCATTTTGTTTATTGTTTTTTCCAACATATAGAGCAAAGCCATCTACAGTGTAAACAATTGGTTCATACTCATTGTGAACTTTTTTCTTATTAATTTTATTTTTCTTAATATTAGCTTTTTCTTTTCCTTTAAAAATACCATTCTCAGAAATTTCTAAATATATTTCATTTAAATCAGAAATTGAATTAGCACTTTCTAATTCATAAACTATACTTTCTAAATAATCTATTTCCTTTATAGTATCTTGTTTTTGAACGCTTACAATTTCTAAAGTATTTTTCAATTTATGATACTTTTTAAAGAATTTTTTAGCATTATAAGAAATAGAAAATGTTTTATCTAAAGGAATTGTAATTTTATTATTATTATCGTAATAATTTTCTAAAACAACACTTTCGGAGTTTTGATTAGAGTCTAATCTATATAAATTAGAAGTAATAAGTTCACCATAAATCCTATATTTATCCATGTTATCACATTCTTTTAATTTTAAGTTTATATTATCAAGTTTTTTAGATATTTTCTTTAAAGCAGTTAAGACTAATTTTAAAAGACTATTCCTATAAGTGCTTATATTATCTTTTTCTTCTTTTTTACTATAAAAATCATCTAAGAAGAAATTAACTTGTAAAGGTTCAGTATTAAAGGAAGTTATTACATAATCGTTAATATTATAATTTATTAATTTAACATTATTGGTTTCAATATTAAACAAAATAGACCTAATAGTATCGTATAAAGCAGAAAGGTCGTTTTTAGAAAAATTTTCATTAGTAATATTCAAATTTTCTAAAATAGAAGATATGAAACTATTACTAAAACCAGTGTAGTTATTAGTAATTGATCTAATTATATTATTATTATTAATGATATTCATGAAATCTTCCTTAGAGGTATTGTAAAAATCCATCTTAGTATCATTATTTGGCAATACATATTCTCTTGCAGGTAAAATATCACGAAGAGAACCAGAAGAAATATCCAAATGCCTGATACTATCTATAATTTTATTATTCTGATTTAATAAAATTATATTGCTATGTTTTCCCATAAGTTCAATTATTAATTTTTTTCTTAATTTATCATTTAGTTCGTTATAGCCTTCTAATTCAATTGTAACAATTCTTTCTAAACTTAAAGTAGAAATATTTATAATTTTAGAACCTACTAAATGTTTTCTAAGTAACATACAAAAATTAGGAGCATTTAATGGGTTTGGCTTGCTAGTTGTAGTTAAATGTGTACGATAACTATTTGATGAGATGTTACAAAGTAAACAATAATTCTTTCCACCAGAATAAATACCTAATAAAATTTCATTTGAATTAGGCATGTATATTTTGTTTATTTTTCCATTTATTAAACATGTATTTAATTCCGATACTACAGAATTTAGAACTATTCCGTCAAAAGCCATGTGTAAAACTCCTTTTAAATTAAAAATTTTTTTATAATTATAATATAATAACAAAAAAATAGCAATAAAAAGTCAAAAAACTCTTGACATTCTAAGAAAAACTGCCATATAATACAGCTAAATAATGAAATTCAACAAAAGGGGAATAAAAAACAATATGAAAAAGAGTAACCTATATTTTTCAGTTACAGACAATTATAAAAACATGAGTGATGAGGACTTAATTACTGTAATTAAGTCTGGGGATAAATTTGCTCTTGAGTTTCTTATTGAAAAATATAAAGAATTAGTTAATATGAAAGTAAGCAAATTCTTTATGATTGGTGCAGAAAAAGAAGATATAGTACAAGAAGGTTTAATAGGATTATTTAAAGCAGTAAAAAATTATAATCCAGAAATGCAAAATTCTTTTAAAACATTTGCCAACTTATGTATTGAAAGACAACTAATTACAGCAATAAAGTCATCTAATAGACAAAAACATATGCCACTTAATTCATATTTATCTTTAAATACAGCAGCATATGAAGATGATGAAGATTCAAACTTATTAGACATATTTGATTCACATCAAATAGAAGATCCATTAGATACAATAACTAAAAAAGAATATTATAAAACAGTAGAAGTTGCTATAGATAAATCTTTAAGTGATTTCGAAAAAAAGGTATTAAATAGATATATGCAAGGAGAAAGCTATGTTCAAATTGCAGAAAAGTTAGACGCTCCTGTAAAGTCAATAGATAATGCTATTCAAAGAATAAGAAAAAAAGCAATAAAAAGTATAGGAGATGAAGCATAAGAACAAAAGAGGTATGATTAATATTTTTAGACATTAAAAAATTTCATGCCTTGTTTTTGTTCGACTGCCAAATTTTATGTAATAAGATTTAGATGGAATGTTTAGCAAAGCATTTTAAATTCTGGAAAAGTTTAGAGAACTTTTCTAGAATTTAAAAATGAGTGTCAATAATGGAACTCATAATATTTGCTACTATAGCTCAGTAGGTAGAGTGCTACCTTGGTAAGGTAGAGGTCACCAGTTCGATTCTGGTTAGTAGCTCCAAAAAATAAGCAAAAAATAAGAAAGAAGGAAATATAAATGAAAATAGGAATAGTAGGACTTCCAAACGTAGGAAAATCAACATTATTTAATAGCATAACAAATGCAGGGGCAGAATGTGCAAACTATCCATTTTGTACAATAGAACCAAATGTAGGAGTTGTACCTGTACCAGATGAAAGATTAGATAAATTAACCCAAATGTATAAACCAGAAAAAACAACACACGCAATAATAGAATTTGTTGATATAGCAGGTTTAGTAAAGGGAGCAAGTAAGGGAGAAGGGTTAGGAAATAAGTTCCTATCACATATTAGAGAAGTAGATGCAATAGCACATGTGGTAAGATGCTTCGAAGATTCAAACATTGTCCATGTAGATGGAAGTATAGCTCCACTAAGGGATATAGAAACAATAAATTTAGAATTAATCTTTTCAGATATGGAAATGGTAGAAAAAAGATTAGATAGTGCTAAAAAAAGATTAAAAGCGGATAAAAAGGTAGCAGATGAAATAGAAGTATTAGAAAAAATAAAAGTAGCCTTAGAACAAGGAAAATGTGCAAGAACAGTAGAACTTACAGACGAAGAAAAAGAACAAATAAAAGATTTATATTTACTTACTTCAAAACCAGTTTTATATATAGCAAATGTTTCAGAAGAACAAATTGAAGATGCGGAAAATGATGAAATGGTAAAAGAAGTAGAAGAATTTGCTAAGACAGAAAATGCAAAAGTAATTCCACTTTGTGTAAAAATAGAAGAAGAATTATCTAGCCTAGAAGGTAATGATAAGAAGGAAATGCTAGAAGCATTAGGACTTAGTGAATCTGGATTAGACAAAGTTGTAAAAACAAGTTATGATTTATTAGGTTTAATGAGCTTCTTAACAGCAGGAGAGCCAGAAGTAAGAGCTTGGACAATAAAAAAAGGAACAAAAGCACCACAAGCAGCAGGAAAAATCCATTCAGACATAGAAAGAGGCTTTATACGTGCAGAGGTTGTTTCTTATGATGATTTAATAAGAGAAGGTTCTATGCTTGCATGTAAGGAAAAAGGATTAGTTCGCTCAGAAGGGAAAGAATATGTAATGCAAGACGGAGATATAGTGTTATTTAGATTTAATGTATAAATTTGTGAAAATTGACATTAATACTTAAATATACTCAGGTAAAATTAGAGTAGGCAATAGAATATAAGATAAATATTGGAAAATAAAAAATGAAATGGTGGGAATTCAAAATAAATTTCCACCATTTTATATAAAATAAATTAAATGTGTTTAAACTCTTGAAAAAATAAAATTTATATGAATTTATTCGAATATTGTTTTAGAAGCTAGTTATTATCACACATTTTTTTAGTGCAATTAGCCATATAAAATTTCTTTTCAGCTAATTTATCTTGAACTCCACGAAGAGCTTCACCGAATCTTTGGAAGTGAACAATTTCTCTTTGACGTAAGAAACGAAGGACATCCAAAACTTCAGGGTCATCTTTTGAAAGATCAATTAATTTTTCATAAGTTGCTCTAGCTTTTTGTTCTGCTGCTAAGTCTTCTTGAAGGTTTGCAATAGGATCGCCTTTAGCAGCTATATAGCTTGCTGTCCAAGGATTACCAGCAGCTGAACTAGGGTAAACATCTACCCCATGGTCTGTATAATAGGCACCAAGTCCAGCTTTTTCTAATTCTTCAGGGCAAACACCATCTGTTAATTGATGTACTAAACTTCCAACCATTTCTAAGTGAGCTAATTCTTCTGTACCTATATCATTTAAAATTGCTTTTGCATTTTCATCTGGCATAGCAAATCTTTGAGATAAATAACGAAGAGAAGCACCAAGCTCTCCATCAGGTCCACCATATTGAGAAATTATATATTTAGCAAGTCTAGGATTTGGACATTTTATATTTATTGGGTATTGTAATACTTTATTATAAGTCCACATTAAAAACTCCCCCTTTCCCAAGGCCAAGGTCCTTCAAGCCATCTCCATTTATTACATGGAAAAGCTATAGTAAGAGGTCCAAATACCTTTTGATATTGTTCCATTAATTCGTTAAGTTTAGTAGCATATTCTCTGTGAAGACAAAGAGCTTTTTCATCTCCTGGGTGTGTATCTAAATACTCTGCAAGTTCTACGATTGCAAATTTTAAACAACGAATTTTTTGAAGAATTTCTTCTCTAGTTTCTTGTTCTTCCTCACAAGTTTCTTCAGCCCCGATATTAGTAAATTCATAAGAATATACAGGAACTCTTGGAGTGTTGCAACTTGGACTACAACAACAATTATTATTATTTGAATTCATACCAATTCCAGCAGTTGTAGGCATAGCGTTAGGATAGTCAGTATTTTCTACCATCATATTAGCATTATTATTCATCATATGGTTGTTATTACTTAAGAATCCACAACCACAATTTCTATTTTCATTTTCTAACATTTGTTACACCCCTCTCCAATAGTATTCATAGCTTTTATAAAAGCATTTTCTTCAACAGATTGACATGGCGAATATGGGCTAACAAGCTCAGGAAAAATAGTGCCCATTTTTAAACCAACACATGGAGTAAAAGTTTTATCTATTGTCTGAATAGGAACGTAACTTTGTGCAAGTAAAGGATTTTGAGGAAAAACAGATTCACCTTGTTCAAAGCCGCAATTACATGCATTATCATCTTTTTTAGTATAATAATCAGCTGCAACACCATAATCATTACAAATTGTTTCTAAAACATTTTGATCAAAATTATTTTGACAACAGCATCTTTTGTACTTACAATTATACATATTTAAAGCCTCCTTAATTTAAAAGATTTATAGTACATATTATGAGAAAACAAAGAAAAATGTTACAAAATAAAGAAAAATGTAGAAATTATGTAAAATAAATTTAGTGATTAGTATGGACTTTTTTGAATAAATATTATATAATATATTAGCTGAAAGGAAGGTGAAAAAATTAAAAATGATAGATACAATAAAAAGTCGTTACAAAGTAGATAAGTCACCCGACCAAATTTCATATGAGCAACAGTTAGGATTGAAACATAATGAAGAATACAGGCAAAGGGTGGAGCAAACTTTTTTACAAATAGTCAACTTGTTTATTGATAGGTATCAAGGAGTTTCAATAGAACCTCCAAGAGGAAGAGAAAAATCTTTAAGGAGCTTAAAAGGAAAAATAGATAAATTAGAGATAGAAAGACTTTGTAAATTATATGCAATAGAAGGAATTAGTTTAGAAGAAAAACAAAGACTATGCAATTTAATAATAAGTAAAATAGATCAAAATAGTGAAATAGATAGAAGCAAAGAAATACAAGAGAAAATAAACAATCTGTTTTATAAAGATATAAAATCTTTTGAACAAATACAAGATTTAGCGAAAGAAAAACAATTAAGTGACAACATGAAAACAGCATGTTTAAGAGTTGCTAAAATAAGACTACAAAACGGAGAATTAGAAAAAAATGAAAAAATAATAAATAGCATAGAGGAACAATATGGCAAAGAAGCTACAATAAGAGAAAAAAAGGCGGAAAAAAACTTGTTACATTGGGAATGTGTAGAAGAAGTACAAGAAGATAAAGCAATGCAAGAAAAATTACATAAACCAATGGAATATTTAAAAGCTAAAGATTTAAGAGCTTTTAAAATAGTTATTGCAAATGTACCAGATGAATTAAAAACAGAAAATAAAAGAATACAAAGAGTTATAGAAAAAAGAAAAGAAGCTTCAACTAAAGAACTAACAAAATATAATGATATGTGTTGCATCGAAGTAGAAAAAGATTTTGCAAATTACCTATTAAATAATCCTCAAATCTTACAAGACTTAAATGTCGAAATACCAAAAGATGGATATAAAAGAAAAGATAAAGAAAATGGGTATATAGCTGATCATATAAAATTTCAATACTTAGATAATCCTGAATATACATTTGAATTACAACTTCGTTCTATTTATAGAGAAGAATTATCAAGAGCAAATGGACCAGCAGCACATGATAAAAGATCAGGAAAAGAGAGAATATTTCCTAGTGTAGAAAACAAAGAGGAGTTTTTAAAAGAATTAAAAGAAATGACACCAAGTTACACAATATTAGAAAATAGACAAAATGGATATAGAATAAAGAGATGTAATCTAATGGGAAATATGTTAGAATATTATATGGGATATATAAAACTAAACTCTATTGAATATATGAAAGCTATGGAATATGTTAAAGAAGAGGTAGAAAGAGAAAAGTAGACAATTTTGTCTACTTTTTTATATTCTATGAAAGTTTTCCAAACTTTCATAGAATATAAAATGCTTCACAAAACATTCCACCCAAATTTTATTGCATAAAATTTGGCGGTTGAACAAAGAGGAAGCATGAAAAGTTTTCTAAAATGTCTAAAAATATTAATCATGCCTCTTTTGTTCATGTAAAAAAATAATAGAAAGTTTTGTTGAAAAAGAAATAAAATTATGATAATATGATAAAAAATATGAAACGGGGAAAAATAGTGAAAATAATAAAATATAATGAGGATCACTTGTTGGAAGAAGAAATTGAAAGAAAAGTACAAAAAACAAGAGGAGTTATATTAGATGAGCAAGGCAAGGCACTATTAGTAAAGTATGCAGGAATATTAATGCTTCCAGGAGGAAAAATAGAAGAAGAAAAAACAATAGAAGCTTTAAAGAGAGAAATATTAGAAGAGAGTGGAATAGAAAAAGTTGCATTGAAAGAGGAACCATTTTTAAGAATAGATAATTATAATAGAAATTATTATGATAGAAAGCTTGGAAAACATATTAATAGATTAACTGTTACTTATTTCTATTTTGGAGAGACAAAAGAAAAAGTAAATGAAGAAAAACAGATGTTAAGTCAAAATGAAAAAGGTGGAAATTTTAGCATTTCTTTTGAAAATTTATCTGTTATAAGATATTTAATAGAAAATAATAAAACAGACGATATTAAAAGGGAAAATTTTAATAGAGAAATGCTAACTGTTTTAAATGAATTTGTTAATTATAGAATTAGAGAAAATAAAGAAAACGAAAGACAAATATATAAGTGAAAATGCTTCGCTAAACATTCCACACAAATTTTATTACATAAAATTTGGCGACCGAACAAAGACGAGACATGAAAAGTTTTTAAAATGTCTAAAAATATTAATCATGTCTCTTTTGTTCTAATAATAGTTTTACTAATAAAATTTAATAATAGCATGAAGTTTAGATTCATCTTCACTTTTTATAGTAACAAAATGTTCACCATTTACAAAAGAGTAGAAGCATTTTAATTTTTCACCAAGCAAGGCAGAAGTTTTATACATTATTTCAAAATTGTTAAAAGTATTATTTTCATATACATCTTTTGGAAGAGCTTCATAAGCTAAATCTAAATAATAAGTATTATGCATATGATTATTAATATCAATATCTCTTCTAGAAACAGTGTATTCATATATGCTAGAATAATTATCAGGCTCAACAATTTTTTTGAACTCAAAATCATCACCAAACACAGATTTAGGATCATATATATATTTATGAACTAAATCATCTGTTAATCTAACTATTCCTTTATCAAAATGAATTAAGGTCCATTTTGAAGTACCAATAACGCATAATTTATTATTACTGTCATAAAGCTCAAAATCACGCATACAACAAGCTTTTTTAATACCTCTAGACCATGTTCTAACTTTAACTGGGTTACCATCATATTTAATATTTTTTAAAACTTTAATTTTCCAATGTAGAAGAATCCAACTTAATCTTGTTTGTTCGATATTTTTTATACCAAGACCAGCTTCATTAGATTGGAAACCACCAATATTTTCAAAAAAAGATAAAATACCTTTATTAGAAAGTTCTAAATTAGAATTAATATCTCTAATAGTTAAATCAAATTCTTGTTCACAATATGCCATATAAAAATCACTCCTTAAAAACTTTAACAATTATAACATAAAATTTATGAAATGATACAAAAAATGTAAAAAATCTGGTAAACTATATATAAATATTTAAATAAAAGAGGTAAAAATGTTAGAACAATTAATAGAATGTAATGTATGTCCACATAAATGTAAAGTAAATAGGTTAAAGGAAAAATCAGGAAGATGCAAATGTAATGACAAAATAAAAATTGCATTAGTGTCAACACATATGTATGAAGAGCCATGCATAAGTGGCACAAATGGTTCTGGAACAATATTTTTTTCTAATTGTAATTTATCATGCAAATTTTGCCAAAACTATGAAATAAGCCAATTAGGAAAAGGATATGAAATTACAATAGAAGAGATTGCAAGTATTATGATAAAACAGCAAGAAGCGGGGGTTCATAATATAAATTTAGTAACACCAACGATGTATGTGTATCAAATAATAGAAGCAATTAAGATTGCAAGAAAAAATGGATTAAATGTTCCTATAATATACAATTCAAATGGGTATGAAAATGTAGAGACAATAAAAGATTTAAAGGGATATATAGATGTATATTTGCCAGACTTAAAATATTATTCAAATGAGATAGCCGTGAAATATTCAAAAGCACCAAATTATTTTAAAATTGCAAGTAAAGCAATATTAGAAATGATAAACCAAGTAGGGGGACCTATATTTGATGAAGATGGAATGATAAAAAAAGGAGTAATGATAAGACATTTAGTACTTCCGAATCATATTCAAAACAGCAAAAATGTTTTAAAATGGATAAAAGAAAACATTCCAGAAGAAATATATATAGATGTAATGGCACAATATTTTCCTACATACAAGGCAAAAGAAGATGAGCTAATAAATAGAAAATTAACTAAAAGAGAGTATAAAGAAATAGAAAAATATTTTTACTTATTAGATTTCAAAAATGGCTACATGCAAGAACTTGGAGAGCATGAAGAAGAATATGTGCCAAAATGGTTTGATTAAAGGACATTTGGGGACGGGGCACTTTTGCTCCTTACATAAAGTATATAAAAAGAAATAAAGCAAGTTATATATCATTAGTTGGAGTAACTAATGTATATGATGTAGGAAAGGAATTTATGGTTGCAGCCAATGGATGGAATACTATGCAATATGTAGCACTTCTTTGCATGTTTGCACAAGTAGCAGGTTTAGAAGTAGGAACTTTAACACACAATATAGGAGATTGTCATATATATGATAGACATGTTCCATTAATAGAAAAATTAATAGAAGCAGAAAGTATGGATGTACATCCAAAATTAGTTATAAAAAATCCAACTAAAAATTTCTATGATTTCAAAGTAGAAGATTTTGAAATAGAAGGATATATAACACAAGGGACGGTCCTTTTCGTTCCGAAATCGGAACATGGGGACATTCCTTTTAAAAATGTTATAAAGAAAGAATAAAATAATAGGAGCGTCCCTAGTGTTCCAATTTCGGAACGAAAAGGACCGTCCCTAATGTTCGGAGGATAATATTTACCAGAAGATTTAAAAAGATTTAAATCTTTAACTATAGGTCATACCATAATAATGGGAAGAAGAACTTTTGAATCATTAGGCAGAGTGTTACCAAATAGAAAACACGTAATATTATGCAATGATATGGAAATGAATGTAGAAAATGAAAATGTAGAAACATTAGAAGATATTTCTATGTTGGATAAATATATTAGTTCTGAAGAAGAAAATTTTGTAATAGGTGGTGCTACAATATATAAATTGTTAATACCATATGCAAGTAAAATGTATATAACACATATTAATGAAGAATTTGATGGAGATGTTTATTTTCCAGAAATAAGTAAAGATGAATGGCAAATTGTTAAAAAAGAGCAAGGAATAAAAAATGAAGCCAATCCTTTTGATTATGAATATGTAACATATGAAAGAATAAAATAAGAAAAGGCAAACTGAAAAGTGAGAATAACTATAAAAGGTTATTCATTTTTTTTAAAATTACACACTTTATACAAAAAACAAAAGTGCTTGTTAAAAAATATAACACTAAATAATCTAAAAATTAGAAAAAATGATAGTAGGAGAGAAAATGGTTAGTAATAAAGAAGATATTATAAAAAAAATGCTACAAAAAGATATATATAAATTATTAGTAGATTTCAAAAAAACTAGTCAAAATCTCAAATAAATAGAGATTTGGTTAGCTTTTTGAGTTTATTAAAGTAAGTTTCAGGATAGGTTTAAAAATATTTAGAAAATTAAAACTTTTGTTTGACATCATTTTGTTTGTATGATATGATATAGAAAATTAAAATTAGGAGTGATGTAAATGAAGGCAAAGAAAGATCCTATGCAATTAAATAGAAGAGAAAAATCAATATTAAAATTTATTGAAAAACAAGTTGACGAAAAGGGATATCCACCATCAGTTAGAGAAATAGGAAAGGCTGTTGGATTAAGCTCAACAGCAACAGTACATGGTTATCTAGCAAAACTTGCTGAAAAAGGGTACATAAAAAAAGAAGACCAAAAAGGAAGAACGCTTCGCTTATTAAAAGGAGCAGACAATAAAGAAAAAATAAAAGAAGATAAAAACTTCTATTCAGGAAGAGAAATGGTAGAAGTGCCAGTTATAGGTAAAATAACAGCGGGTGAACCAATTTTAGCTGTAGAAAATATTACAGATACTTTCCCAATTCCAATAGATTTTGTTGGAAATTCAGAAAGCTTTATGCTTACAGTTCGTGGAGAAAGTATGATAGAAGCCGGCATTTTAAATGGTGACTATATTTTAGTTAAAAAGCAAAATGTAGCCAATAATGGAGAAATAGTAGTAGCTCTGATTGGAGAGGAAGCAACAGTAAAAACATTTTATAAAGAAAAAGATCATATTCGTTTGCAACCAGAAAATAGCACAATGGATCCAATAATAGTTCCAAATTGTGAAATTTTAGGAAAAGTAGCTGGTGTATTTAGAAAATTGTAAAAATAAAATAGGATGGAGAATAAAAAATGGCAAGAATGAAAACATTTTTTATCTATTTGTTATTAGTAGTTTTGTTTTTTATATTTTCACAAGTTATGATATATATTGCAATAAATACAACATATAAATATAAAAGTGTGGAAATATTAACAACAATTCCAGTAGAAGCAAAAGTAGAAGCAACGTCTATAAATGGAAAAGCAAAAGTAAAAGTTACAAATAATACAGAAACGAGTATAGAAAATAAGTACATAGAAATAGCATGTTATTCTAAGCATAATGTTTTAATGGGAACAAAATATATAAAAATAGATAAAATAGATGCAAAAGATGAAAAAGAATTTGAAGTTCATTTTAATTATAATAGAGTAGATAAAGCTGTTATAAATATAGTAGATGAAAAAATACTTGAAGAGAATAATGTAAAAGAGGAAGATAAACTATCTGATACAGAAAGAGGTTTAGCTGCAATGATATCAGCATTAATATTACTTTATTTTGTTTAGAGTTTATTTAAATAAAAAATAGGATTTTTTAAAGTTTTTCATTTTACATAGCATAGATATATTATAAAGTTCTTAACGCGAAAATATAAAATTTAGAGTTTGTATAATTAAATTATATACAAATTCTTATTTTTATATAAGAAAAATATACAATATACTATTAAAAAATACGAAATTAAAAAAAAGGATTGCTATTTCAAAAAAAACGTAATATAATTGTAACAGATTTGTAATAAAAAGAAATAAAGGTGGACAATATATACTGAAAGGAAGATGCAAATGTTTGGATTGGGACAAGATATAGGAATAGATTTAGGAACAGCAACTGTAATAGCATATGTAAAAGGAAAAGGAATAGTGCTTCGTGAACCATCAGTAGTAGCAGTAGACAATAATACAGGAAATGTATTAGCAGTAGGAAAAGAAGCAAGAAGAATGCTTGGAAGAACCCCAGGAAATATAGTAGCAACAAGACCTTTAAGAGAAGGAGTTATTTCGAGCTATACAGAAACTGAAAAAATGTTAAAATATTTTATAAGCAAAGTATGTGGCAAGTTTGTATTTGCACCAAGAATAATGATATGTATTCCTTCAAGAGTAACAGAGGTAGAAAAAAAGGCTGTAATAGATGCAGCATCACAAGCAGGGGCAAGAAAAGTATATTTAATAGAAGAACCAATAGCAGCAGCTATAGGTGCAGGAATAGATATTTCAAAACCATGCGGAAATATGGTAGTAGATATTGGTGGAGGAACAACAGATATAGCAGTCATTTCTTTAGGTGGTAGCGTTGTTAGTACTTCTTTAAAAGTGGCAGGAGATAAATTTGATGAGCATATTGTGAAATATATAAAGAAAAAACATAATGTTATGATAGGAGAAAGAACAGCAGAAGATTTAAAAATAAATGTAGGTTGTGTGTATCCTAAAATACAAGATACAGAAATGGAAGTAAGAGGAAGAGACTTACTAACTGGGCTTCCAAAAACAATAACTATACATTCAAGTGAAATGCTTGAAGCACTATTGGAACCTGCAATGATGATAGTAGATGCAGTTCATTCAGTGTTAGAAAAAACACCACCAGAACTTGCAGCAGATATTAGTGATAGAGGAATATATATGACAGGTGGAGGTTGTTTAGTTGATGGACTAGATAAATTGTTACAAGAAAAAACAGGAATAAATGTAATGATAGCACAAGATGCAGTGTCATGTGTTGCTTTAGGAACAGGAAAAGCACTTGATAACTTAGATACATTAGATGGAAAGAGACAAGGATAAAGAAAAAAATTAATAAAAAATTAGGAGGATAAAAAATGTTACTTAAAAGTAGCAAAAAAAATCCTCCTATTTTTTATATTTTAGAATATATTTGAATGCATAGTCAAATAGCAAAATTTACTTGCAAAAATGGAAAGAAGATTATATAATAATAAAAGATTTTTATATAAGGGTGAAAAAATGAATAAAACAAAAAGAAAAATATTTGAAACCTCTATGAAGTTATTTGCAGAAAAAGGTTATGATGCTACAAGCATAGAAGAAATAACTGCAACTGTTGGAGTTGCAAAAGGAACTTTATATTATCACTTTTCTAGTAAGGAAGAAATATTTAAATTCCTAGTAGAAGAAGGCATAAAACTTTTAAAAAATAGTATAGAAATAAAAACAGATAAATTAACTAATTCTATAGATAAAATAAAAGCAATAATATTAATACAAATAAAAGTATTAGTTAAATATGAAAATTTTATAACTATTATATTAAGTGAAATATGGGGAACTAGTGAACGTTCAAAAATGTGCCGTAGTATAGTGTTTGAATATATTGAAATGATAGAAAAAATAGTAAAAGAGGGAATTAAGAACGGAGAAATAGGAAAATTAGATCCAAATGTAGTAGCTTCGGGAATATTTGGATTTGTTTGTTCAAGTTTAATATACAAATTAAGAAATAAAGAAGAAATAGAAGTAATGGAATTATATAAAGAAATAGAAAAAACATTTATTACAAAGTTACAAAAAAAGGAGAAGTAAAATGAGAATATTGAATGATTTTAAAATACCAAATTTTAAATTTAAAAAAATAAAAATGAAAGATGTAGAAAAAATTGAAGAAGTAAAATTAGACTATGAAAGATTGCAAAAAAAACAAGTAATAGCACAAAAAAGAAAACAAAGAGGATATGAGACAACAGATTATAAAACAATAAAAGAAATATTTGATATGGCAAGAGAAAAATACGCAGATAATATATTTATGTTGGAAAAATTTACACCAAAGGGAGAATTTACAAAAATTACATATAAGGAATTTGCAAATGATGTAATAGCATTAGGAACAGCGCTAACTAAAAAATATAATCTAAAAAATGAAAGAGTAGTTATTATTGGTGAAAACACATATCATTGGTATGTTTCATACATGGCTATGCTTTGTGGTGTTGGAATTGCAGTACCTGTTGATAAAGAATTGCCAACAAATGAAATAGAAAATGTTATAAAACGTGCTAATGCAACAGCAGTTATATATTCTACTAAAAAATCAGATGTAATAAGAAAAGTTGAAGATAAACTTCCACAAGTAAAATACTTTATACAAATGAATTCAGATGATAAATTAGTTGGTAGAGAAGTAGGATTTAATACAATTGTTGAACAAGGAAAGAAAATAATAGAAAAAGGCGATAACTCTTTTACTAAAATAGAAATAGATCCAGAAGAATTTAAAGTGTTAATATTTACTTCGGGAACTACATCTAACTCAAAAGGTGTAATGATATGTAATAAAAATTTAGCTCAAAATATTAATGCAGTAAATCCATATGTAAAAATACATGAAACAGATAGATTCTTTTCTATATTACCTTTACACCATACATATGAATCTACAATAGGTTTCTTGCTTCCAGTTGCAAGAGGTTCTTCTATTGCAGTGTGTCAAGGACTAAAATATATAGTACCTAACTTAAAAGAAACAAAACCAACAGCATTACTTGCAGTTCCTTTATTAATAGAAAACCTTTACAAGAAAATAAATCAAACAATAGATAAAAGTGGAAAAACAGCAATGGTAAATTCAATGATGCAAATAACAAATGCATTAAAAAATGTTGGAGTAGATATAAAGAAAACCGTATTTAAAGAAATATATGAAAATCTAGGGGGAAAATTAAGATTTGTTGTTTCAGCAGCAGCTCCAATAGATCCAAAAGTAGGAAAATGGATGCAAGATTTAGGAATAATATTCCTTCAAGGCTATGGTCTAACAGAAACTGCGCCTATAGCAGCACTTACACCACAATATGATTCAAGGGTAGGTTCAGCTGGAAAAGCTGTTGTTTGTGCAGAATTAAAAATAGATAATCCAAACGAAAAAGGAGAAGGGGAAGTATTAATAAAGAGTGAAACATTAATGCTTGGATATTATGAAGACCAAAAAGCAACAAATGAAGTTATAGAAACAGATGAAGAAGGAAATAGATGGTTCCATTCTGGTGATGTAGGTTACCTAGATAAAGATGGTTTCCTATATATAACAGGAAGAATAAAAAATGTAATAGTAACTCAAAATGGAAAAAATATTTATCCAGAAGAAATAGAATTAATGTTAGGTGATATACCAGAAATAAAAGAATGTATGGTATATGGAAAAGAAGTTGAAGGAGAAAAAGAATTAATTATTACTGCAAAAGTAATACCAAACCTAGAAGAAATTCAAAAAGAACATAAAGGTGAACTAACAGATGAACAAATTCATGATATTATATGGGAAAAAATAAAAGAAGTAAATCATAAATTAACATCATATAAAGCAATAAAAAAACTAGAAATAAAGAAAGATGAATTCGCAAAAACAACTACAATGAAAATTAAAAGATATGTGGAAATGAATAAAGATAAATAAATTAATATTTTATAAAAATAGCATGTGGAAAAATTTCCTAAAATTAAAAAAATATTTACGGAAATAACAATTTTGCTATTGACAGATTGTAATATATTGTATTAAAATAAAAATGAAGTTAAATTATAAAATATTATAATTCCTATTGTGTTTTTTTGTAGAAAAACATATAATATAGCAATACGTAGGAAAAAGGAGGAGTTTACAATGTCTAGATCTGGCATAGTAAATGTGAGAATGGTAATCACAGAAGAAAAGATGTTATCAAATATTGATAAAGTACAAAAATTAATTAATCCAAAAAGTAAAAAACAAATTATCCAATTAGATGATGATACATATTTTAAAGATTTAATAGAATCAATAAAAACTTATTTGGTGGAATATCCAAAGAAAAAGAATTTCCCAGCAAGTGTATATAAAGCTGCTTATGGCTTAGTAGAATATGCTACAAATCAATTTGAAGAAAATACAAAACAAATAGAAGAATTAATTCGTCAAAGAGAAGCAAATATTGCATTAGCAGGAGAATTAAAAGAAGCTTTAGAAGTAGCAACAGCTAAAGAAGACGGATGGAAACAAGAATTTAAAGAAGCTTCTAAAAATTTACCAGAAGATATAGTAGAAACATTAGAAATAATAGGAAAAGCAAGAACAAAGACATCTCAAAATTATCAAGATGCAGTTAAATTAGTAAATGCAAGAATTGTAAATCTAGAATCAAACTTACATATAGAAATAGATATGGAAAGAATTGAAGATAGATCAAAAGCATTAAGCTATATTGGAATTGAAATTGCGGATGCATTAAAATTAATTCCAACACCACAAGAAGAAACAGTAGAAATTGAAGAAATGGCAGAAGAACCAGCAGTAGAAGAAAATAAACAATACATAGAAGAAACTAGATTTGAAGTTAAACCATCTTTATGGCAAAGAATTAAAGAAAGCAAAATAGGTAGAGCTATTAGATATGCTTTCAAAATTAGAGTTGTATTAGATGTTCCAGCATTACCAGAAGGTAAAGGAGAACAAAGATAATATAAATCTTAATATTAGTGAATGTCAAAAGTAGGTTAGAGATTTAGTGTTTCTAACCTACTTTATAATATTATAAAAATAAAAAATTAGTTTATAATAAAAAAAGTAAAAAATAAATAAAAAAATTTAAATAATCTATTGACAACAAGTTAAAAGTTTTGTATAATCAAACTTGTGTTAAACACATGCTCCCTTAGCTCAGTTGGTCAGAGCAACCGGCTCATAACCGGTGGGTCCAAGGTTCGAATCCTTGAGGGAGCACCATTTTATTTATATACAATTTAATATATGGGTAGGTGGCCGAGTGGCTAAAGGCGGCAGACTGTAAATCTGTTCTCATACGAGTACGATGGTTCGAATCCATCCCTGCCCACCAATGACGTTTCTGTTCGAACTAATAGAACAGAATTGATACAAAATCAATCAGAAAATAAATCTGGTTGATTTTTTTGTTGTCTAAAAACAATATTAAAATCATCCAAACGAAAGGATGGTGTATAAATTGAAAATAATTAAACAAGAATTACAATTTGAAGAATGTCTAAAACAGAGACTTGAATTTATATGTGAATTTGCTAAAGTTACCCCTACTTTTATAAATGGTAGCATTAGGAAATTAGAAAAAACTAATCTTACATATATTGAGCCACATAAAGTGATTATTAAAAGTATTACTTTTTTAGTTTTCAATTATTCAAATGATGTGTATATTTCAAACTTATCTAAAAAGATAAAATTATCAGAGTTAGAAGAATATTTGAAAAAAATATAAATTTGTAAATATTTGACATTTCTTGAAATCGTGATATAATATAGCCAATTAATTGTATATAGCTGTTCGTCAAAAGCTATATGTTTACGAGCACTTTGAAAAATTTATATTATATTACAATTATATTGTATTTTGTTAAACGGATCTAAGAGATGTCAAAAGTACTCGTATTGTACTTTTAGGTAAAAGAAAAGTTGTTACTTTGGCAGCATACTTACTTTGGAAAATGAACAAAAAAGGTGGTGTGTAATATGGCAGAAAAAGGAAGTAGTGAAGGATATGTATTTTTTAATAAACAAAGAAAATGTTGGAACGCACAATATAGAGAGTATGTCATAAAGACAGGAAAATTGCAGTTAAAAACTAAAAGTTTTAAAACCGAAGAAGATGCAAGAAGATATTTAGATACTGTTATGTATCAAAAAGAAAACCCATTATATATTGAACACAACGGAATACCACTATGTGAGATTTTAAAGCAAAATTTAAACTTAAAATATAATACAAATCAAATTTCTCCAGCACAATATGGACGTACTTTGCACTCAATACAGCAATTAGAAAAACTATCACTTGGAAATAAAAACATTGATACAATAAAACAAGACGAATTACAAGAATACTTAAACTCTCTAAAGCATTTAAGTAATTCAATGATAGAAAAGGCATATCAACAATTAAATCAGGCTTTTACTACTGCAATGAATAAGGGATATATAACACAAAACCCTATGGCAAATGTTATTCAACCAAAAAGTGATAAAGAAGATAAAATTGTACGTGCATTAACAGTAAAAGAACAACAGCAATTTACAAATTTTCTTATTGATAAACCTATAAATGAATTTAAGTATAGAAATGTATTTTTAATTCAAATGTATACAGGTTTAAGAATTGGCGAAGCATTGGCACTTACAATACACGATATTGACTTACAACATAAAAGGATAAATATTCATAGAACATTAACAACAGACGAAAAAGGTAATATTATAATGGGAAATAAAACAAAGACTTATGCAGGAAAAAGAATATTGCCTATTCCGTATTTTCTTTATCCTTATATTATAGAACAAATGAAAATTGCAGACACTCAAATAAATAATGAAGAAAAACTACTTTTTAAACCTTATAATAGTAAATATTGCAGACGTTCTACTATAAATAATGAGTTAAAAAGAATTTTCAAAAAAGAATTTAATGTTACTGATATTTCTAGTCATTCTTTAAGGCATACCTTTGGAACACGTTGTATTGAAAGTGGTGTCGCTTCAGTAGTAGTTCAAAGATTAATGGGTCATAAAAACATCAGTGTTACATTAAATACATATACGTCAGTTTTTGATAAATATAAGGAAAGAGAAATTGACAAAGTAAATCAATATTACTTAAATGAGAATTTAATTGGAAACAGTTTATTAAGTGAAAAAAACAAAGAAAATAACATTGAAAATGAAAGATAATTACTAAGTTATTACAAATTTCAAGCTATCAACTAAACAAATTTATTTCTCGTAAGTCATTGATATATCTAGTATATATGAGTTTCGTATTTTTCAAAAATAAGAATTTGTTAAAAAAATCACTTTATCAAATAAACAAAATTTAATTATAGAAAAAAATAATGTCGCTTGTTTAGTTGGTAGTTTAGAAAATTAAAAATTAAGAAAAATGAAAAATCGTGAAAAGCATTGGTACTCTAGTGAAAATTAAATATTTAAAATTATTCAAAAATATAAACAGTGAAGAATAATAAGATAGCCTGTATTCCTTGATACAAGCTATTTAGAACGATTATTTCATTGGTTGGGAAAACTAAGCTATTTACAAAAACATCTTTAACAGAAATACAAGATAAAATGAGAAATGCTTGTATTAAGTCATATAACAAGTTTTATGAGGTTAATACTAGACTAAAAGAAAAGCAAAAAGGTAGAAATCAAGACATCAATGTTAATGAAATGGTTAATTATAGAAAAATTAAGAAACAACTAAGGCAAAAAGAACAAAGACTTGAAAAAGCTAATATTCAAACTAGAGAGATTGAAAATACAAGTAAGGATATAGATAAGATTTTAAATAATTTAAAGCCTGCTAAACTAAAGAAAAACAATATGCTTATTTCAAATGAAGATGTTCAAAAAATCAAAAATTATACAGAAGATGTAAAAGATATAACCCAGACAGTAAGAAATGTAAATGGCTTAAATATGGCAATTAAAGATTTTGAACATTCTAGCCTTGAAATAGAAAAGGAAAACCGTTCACTTAAATATGAAATAGGACTAAAAGATAATGAAATCGGCAATTTAAAAAAGGAACTATCTACTAAAGATAAGATTATAGGCAAGTTACAAACTGAAAAAGAAAAACTAAAACAAGAATTACAGAGATTCAAAAGCTTTTGGCATAGTATTATGAGCCACTTTCACAAAAAAATTTGCTATGATAAAAGTGAAAATTATAAAATTGTTAGTGATGATTTATATAGAAACGGAATATTTGATGACAACGATAATGAAATAGCTAATAATATTTATAGAAAGGTAATAATACCAGATGAAAGCAAAGCGAATAAGAACAAAAAGAGAGATATTAACTAATAAATTGAAAATATTGACAATACAATAAAATTATGTTAATATAGTAATCGATGATAATAGTTAAAACAACAAAAGACAAGTGGATATGTCCCCTTGTCTTTTATTGTAAAAAATAATATTATGGAGAAGGAAATGAAAATTGATGTAAGTATAGGTGAAAATTTTTTTGCTCCTAAGTGCATAGACAGAAGTGAAAAATTCGATACTAGAAATTCACATGCAATGGCATATAGCAAGTGTAATTTTTCTTGTGCATTTTGTAAATATGCAGTGAAGACAGAGCATAAAGCTAATTATATGGAAATTAAAGATTTTAGATTAAGAGTATTAGAATTAATAAAAAAAGGAAATATGTTTAAATTTACTGGTGGAGAACCTTGTCTAAATATTTATTTAGAAGAGGAATTACAGATTGTTAAACAAAATAATGGAATTGTGTTTTTAGATACAAATGGTTCGTTACCAGCTATTGTAGAAAAATTATTAAAGAAAAATTTAGTTGATGTTTTAGGAGTTTCTTTAAAGGGATTAACAAAAGAAGAAGCTATCACTACAGCAGGAATAAAAAATTCAAATTTATGTTGGGACAATGTTTTAAAAACTATTGCTTTATCATCTAAATATAAAAGTGTAAGAACAATTGTTACTTTTGTGGCGTATAATAATTTTAATTATGAAGATATGCAAAAATTTGCTGATATCTTAGATAAATTAGGAGATAGAATTTATTTAAAAATAAACAATTTATGTGGTGAAAAACGAAGAGATAAAAGTTTAAAACCATTAAGTAAAGAAAACTTACAAAAAATAATTGAACAATTTTTGAATAAAAATAAAAAATGGAAAGGAAGAATAATTTTAATTAACGATTCAAGAGCTATTACAGAATATAATGCAATAGAGTTTTATTAAAATATATAAGTAAAATGTGTTATGGTAAAATATGATTATTTGATGTTAAAACCAGAAAGTCAAAAAAAATTTCCAGAGATATATGATAAAATACAAAGAAGTAAATTAGGAAGTATAAAATTATATGGAGTAATTGATGCAAGAAACTTTATGAAAATCAGCTAAAAACGAATAGTGAGTTTGAAACAAGTTTTGAGTCTTTAGCAAATATGATAAACTATTTATTTGGAAATGAAGCAATCGTAGTTTTAATAAAAAACATTTATGGCAATGAAAATTTTGAAAAAGATATTCTAAAGTTTAAAAAAGAAATTAGAGAGAAATATAGTGAAAGTGATAAATTATATTTGTTAATAAATCTAGCAAAAGTAAAAGAAATAAACACTGATAAAACAAAAACTAGTGAAATTATTTTGAAGGATAAGTCACGGTAATCTTAGAAAAAGTTCTAGAATAAGTGGAGAAGGAATATTTAAATTTCATACATTAAGTTATATACATTCGCCAGATGACAATGAAGAAAAAATTTTAAGAGAGTTATATATATTGCAAAAATTAAGGATCTTATCTAAAAATAATGAAATATCAAAAGAAGAATTAGATATGATAAAAAATATAAAACTTATGAGATTCTCACACATAGAGAAATTGAAAAAGAAAGGTAATTATAATGAATCAAATATATAAATATGGAAATGTTGATACAAGGAAAAAAATAAATTTAAAGACCTTAAAAAATCCAATATCTGTATATATGAAAATAACTAGTAAATGTATGTTAAGCTGTAAATTTTGTTCTCAATCAGAAAATAATAGTTGTGTAGACATGGATTTTGAACTTGCAAAAAAAATATTGAAAGAATTAAAATTAATAGGTGTATGTAATATATATTATACTGGTGGCGAACCATTATTATATAAATACTTAGAAGAATTGTTAGAGTATGGATATGAATTAGGATTTAATCAGATACTAATTACAAATGGTGTATTATTAGAACAAGAAAATATAAGAAAAGTATTAAAGTATATTAATTCATTAGGTGTATCTATACATGGAAACGAAAAAACACATAATAAACTTTCTCAAAAGGATTGCTACAAACAAATTATTAATGGGTTAAAATATGTGGAAGAAGATTTTAAAAACATATCAATAAATATAAATTGTACTACTGTTCCAGAAAACACAGAATATAATAATATAAAGTCTCTAGCAACATTGTGTGAAAAATACAATTGGAAACTAACAGTTGCACGACTAAATTATATCGGAAATGGAAAAAACTACACAAAGGATAATTTGAAAAATATGATTGAAATAGTAAATCAACTAAATAATGAAGGCTTTGATATTAAAATAAGTAATTGTATTGCTTTTTGCCAATTAGAAGATAAGTACAGGTATTTATGCCATGGTTGCGGAGCAGGCTATAAATTTTGTGCTATAGAGGCTAATGGAGATGTTAAGATTTGTGCAAGCTCAAATTTTGTTTTGGGAAATATGAAAAATGATAAATTTGAAAAAATATGGAAATGTAGAGAAAATAAAAAATTTCAAAAAATGAGCTGGTTACCATTAAGATGCAAAAACTGTAATGAATTATTAAAATGTAGAGGAGGGTGCAAAGCAGAATTAAGTGGCAAATTTTGGAAAGAATCCTGCGATGAGTTATTAGAAAAAAATGAAATCCAAATATGGAATGAAATAAAAAACAAAAAATTAAAATTAAAAATAAAAAATGTGAGAAAAGAAAAATATAATCGTTATATTTTAATAGCACATCCTTTAAGGCAATGTAATAAAGCAACTTTAAATATATTAAAAATTATTGATGGAAATTATACAGGAGAATATATTGCAAAAATTAAACCTAAACTTTATAATGAAACAAAGGAATTGTTAATTGCATTAAAAAGAGATAAAATAATTGATATATAATTAGGAGGAAAGTATGAGAGAAGTTAGTGTAGAGGATTTTAAACTTTTTAAAGAAAAAGTGGACAACTTTATAACAAAAGATGCTGAAACATTTTATTTCAGAAATTTAATGGAAGCTATACATGATAGTGATTATATGAATGAAGTAAATTCTATAATTGAGTATGTTAGCAAAGAAAGAACTGCAAAAGAAATAGACGAATTATTTCAAATGCTGAGAGCAAAGGCAGAAGGACAATTTAAATTGAGAGATAAGGCAGAAGAATATGAAAAGAAAGTAAATTATTCATTACGAGGTTTGGCGTATTTTTGCTTAGTAGAAGCACTAAATGAAAATAGTTCATTTAGTGAAAAAATAATAGAAGATATAAAAAAGAAATATGGAAAAGATTATCTAGATATTGTTAAAAAGATAGATAGAGCATATTTATCAGTCGATGGAAAAACGATATTAAAAGAACAGAATCTACAATTACCTAATGATGAAGAAATGAAAAAGTATTTGGTAATGAAAAAATGGCAAGATGAACAAAGACTTTATTCTATGAAACGAATTAGACCTCTTTATCCATTAGAATTAGAATATATAGATGAACCAGATCAAAACCTAATGTTAATACATAAAAAAACACTAGTAAAAAGAGCAAAAGAAGATTTGAAAAAAATGAAAATTGTACCAATAGAATATTTGGCAAAGCTTTATGAATCAGGTTTGGAAGACGAATTGAAAGATATGATAGGTGGAAAAGCATTGGGATTGGCAAAATTAAGAGCAAGTGAAATTAAGATACCTAAAACTTATGTTATACCTTATTATGTTGAAATAGAAGATAATGAAATTAAAAATTTACTTGATGAAAATAAAAAATATGCTGTTAGAAGTTCTGCTAATGCAGAAGATGGTGGAATACACTCTTTTGCTGGAATGTTTGATTCATATTTAAATGTTGAAAAGAAAAATATTATAGATAGAGTAAGAGATGTAAAGCAATCTGTAAAGAATGATAGGGTAAAAAAATATATTGAAATAAATAACTTACAACAACCAAATATGAATGTTATAATACAAGAATTTATTGAGCCAGAAATATCAGGAGTTTGGATAGGACAAAGTGAAGATAAAGGTATTTTAGAATGGAAAAAAGGAAATGGCGAAAAATTAGTTTCTGGAAAAGAGACTCCAATAAGAGAAGAATGGAATAGAACTAATGGTACACAAGATGGAATAAAAACTAACGATTATATAGGAAAGCAATTATTAGATATTCAAAACGCACTAGCTAAGTTTAATGGAGACACGGCTGATATGGAGTGGTGTGTTATAGATGGAGAATTGATATTATTGCAATACAGACCTGTTACAAGAGAAGTTTCTATGGAGAAAAATAAAACTTTAACAAATTCTGATGAAGAAATCTTTGTAGGTTCTCCAGCATCAACAGGAGAAGTAATAGGAAAATCAGCTTATTATAGAAATTTAAAAGATATAGAAAAATGGAATGATGGAGATATATTAATATCAATGTTTACAGATCCTGATTGGCTAGATATTATGTCTAGATCATCTGGTTTGGTTACAGCTGTAGGAGGAATGTTATGCCATTCAGCTATTATTGCTAGAGAATTAGGAATTCCTTGTGTAACTGGAGTTGGGAGGAAGGCTTTAAAAGCTTTGCGAGACGAAAATGAAATCTATGTAAATGGCACTACAGGTGAAGTATGTTCAAGTAGAATATATGAAAAAACAAAAAAAAAAGAAAAGGAGGTGATTAAGGATGATAAAAGCTATAAAGAAGATTTTGAAAAGTAAAAAGTCTCCATTAATGGTCATTAATGAAAAGGCAAATGACAAAACAATGATTAGAGAATTAGGCGGAAACTATTGCCAAGACTAAGTAAAACATGAGAAGTCTAATTGAATAGGCTTCTCTTATTTTTATAAAGGGAAGAGTTAAAAGATGTATAATAGAAAAGAATGTAAACCAGAAGAAACAGTAAAAAAAATAAAAAAAATATTAAAAAAGTTTGAAATTAACGTAGTAGAAAAAGAAATTATTAATATTAATAATTCATTTTATTCAACTAGGGTGGAATTAAAAGAAATAAAAGAAATTGGAACAAATGGTAAAGGCATAACCAAAGAATATGCGTTAGCAAGTGCATATGCAGAATTTATGGAAAGATTGCAAGCAAATTTCTTGTTAAAATCAACATTTTTAAATAAAGAGGATATGTTAATTTATAAAGATGAAAAATATCTTGAACATAATGAATTTTACAATAAGTTTTCTGAATTTATTGAGGTGAATTCATTAAATGACTTAATAAAATATAATGATAAGTATAGATATTATACATCGTTTGAAAATATAATAAATAATGAAAAAGAAGATTTACCAATAAGATTAATTAATTTTTTAACGCATTCTAATGGTCTTTGCTCAGGAAACTCAAAGGAAGAAGCATTAGTACAAGGAATTTGCGAAATATTTGAAAGATATTGTTATAAAAAAATAATGTTTGAAGAAATAAAAGTAAAAAATATTATGATAAAAAACTCAGAACAGTATCCGATAAGTGAGCAATTAAGAGAGTTGAAAAACATGGGATTTGAATATAAAATAAAAGATTGCTCATTAGGTGGTAAATTCCCTGTTGTTGGTCTTATGCTACTTAAAGGAAACACAAAATATTTATTTACGGTTGGTTCGGATCCAAATTTTAATATTGCCTTACAAAGATGTATTACAGAAGCATTTCAAGGGTTAAAAAAAGAAAACATTGAAGCAAAGATGAAAAATATAAATAATGGTTATGAAAAATATAAAGAAGAATATGGTGAAGAATTTTTACAAAATAATTGGTTGAAATGTTATTCATCAAATGCTGGTATTCATCCCAATAGCATGTTTGTAGATAATGAAATAGATATAAAAGAGCTTCCTTTTAAGAATGTAAAAGGTAATAAGGAAGCATTAAAAACTATCCTAGAGATTGCAAAGAAAAATAAAATGAATATATATATTAAAGATTATTCAATGATGGGATTTAACACATTTAAGGTTTATATTCCAAATTTTTCAGAAATAGAAACTATTAAACCAATTAATCTAAGAATTTCTGTTAATATGAAGAAAATTAAAAATATATATTTCAATCTATTTGAAAAACAAGAAAATATAGAGTTTGAGAAAATATTTTATGAATGTTCAAAAAATATAAAATATATGGATTTAATTAAACCTAGTAATTTGATGGGAATAAATTGCTTGATAAAAGGTGAGTATTTTGCTTTGGATTATTTTTACGTTTTTATTATTTATTTAATAAACTTAAAAAGATATGAAGAAACTATTGAATACATAGATGAAAAATTAAAAAGTGATATCGACCAATTTGAAAAAATTTATTTAAATGAGCTAAAAGATGTAATTAGTAAAAAATCTAAAAGTAAAAAAATAAACGAAGTAAATTATATTGTATTTAATACGGATGTGTTTTTGAAGAAAATAAAAGCGCCACAATGTCCAAATTGTAAGAAATGCCCTGCAAGGAAAAAGTGTAAATATAAACTCTGGAAAAAAATAAATAACATACTTGTAAAAAAATATAGTGATTATATAAAAAGCAAAAAGGAGTTCTAATAGATGAAAAAGAGATATCAGAGGTAAAGTGTCTTTGTACCTTTCCTTTGTCTTTAACACTTTAACAGTTCTTTTATGTTTTCCAAATAATTACTTGAAAATTTATAACTTTTATGCTAAATTAATTACAGAAGTTGATTGATATTTGTACCAATTGTTATGAGAGCCAGGAAGTTGTAGATAACTACGCTGTTCACACCAAGACAAGTTTTCGTCGAACTCTCTATAATACTTGATATAACTTAATTTCAAGATTATGAGAATTTGGCAACACAAAAACTTTAAACCGTTTCAAAAAATGAGGCGGTCTTTTTTTTGACCAAAAGTCTTGGAAAAAGGAGGTTTTTGTGGTATTATGTTACATATAATTAAAAAAGAAATCAATATGAGTAAAGAATTACTCTCTAAAATCGAATGGGCGTGCCGTTTAAAATTTAAAGGAAAGGAACAGCCACAAATAATCAATGGTTGTCTAAAAATTATTGAGCATACAAATTTAGCGTATTTAGAGCCACATAGAGTAATTATTAAAGATAGCTTGTACTTATTCTTTAATGAACATGATTATTTCTATGTAAATGATTTAAGTACAAAATATCCGTTATCCAAATTACAAGAACATATCAGCGGAAATACATAACATAGAGCGGTAAAGCATTTTAGAGTTTTTTAAAAATTATACTATATTGGTTTATTTGTGTTATAAAAAGAGAATTAAAGAGATAGTAATAATAAATATTAAAACTCTAAAAGTGCTAATAGCTAAAACTATGCTATGTGGCACTTTTTTAGTTGCCTTTCTATTCATAAAATTTGGAAGGAGGATATGTAAAAATGAATGAAGAAAGGAAAGTAGCAGGAATTTACATTCGTGTAAGTACAGAAGATCAAGTACGCGAGGGATTTAGTTTAGGAGAGCAGGAGGAAAAATTAAGAAGTCTTTGTAAGTATAAAGATTATAAAATCTATAAAGTTTACAAAGACGCAGGAATTAGTGCAAAAAATATGTCTGGTAGACCAGCTTTTCAGCAAATGCTAGAAGATATGAGGGCAGGCAAAATCAATTATATTGTAGCTTATAAACTAGATAGAGTTACAAGGTCTGTAAGAGATTTAGAAGTTCTAATTTCAGAGCTAGAAGAACATCATTGTTATTTGGTATGCGATAGGGATGATGTAAATACCTCTTCAGCTAATGGCGACATCCAATAAGGACAATTACTGGAGTCGCCATTTTGCTGTAATTATGATGCTTTTATAAATTCTTTTTGTTTTTTATATTTTTGATATAATTCTTCCATATCTTCTGGTGTAGTTGGAACACCAATTATTCCAACACCATTATAATAAATGTCAATTTTACGTTCATATTTACCATCGCCTTTATGAAAATCGTGTATCTCCGATAAATATTTTGTAAATTTTTCTACTTTTGATTTTAATTCATTTTCTTCCTTTTTGCTTTACAATCATTACAATAAACTTTACCTTGAAATATACTTTTTCTTCCTGTTCTAGTGGGTCGTTGTCTATTTTTTCGTATTTGTTGCACTAAGTCAAAAGTATTTTCATCAATTATAGGCTCGTGAGTATCTTCAAAAATCTTCCATTGTTCTTTTGGGATATTAATTTTCCTATGGTCTTTAAATGAACGAGTGGTACTTCTAAAATTAACAGTACAACCAGTATATTCAAGTCTTTCTAATATTGAAGCAACAGTTCTTTCTTTCCAGTCATTTTCAATTTTAGGTTTTTGATGATTACAAGGCTTACCAGTTGCAATCGCATATTCAGATGGTGTCATTATATGTTGTTCTTTTAACATTCTTGCAATTTGCAGGGTTCCATATCCATCAATACACCATTTAAATATTTGTTTTACGACTTTTGCAGCAGGCTCATCTACAATCCACTTGTATTTGTTATCTTTATCTTTGATATAACCATAAGGTGGAATAGTGGATAATGGAAGTCCTTGATTACCTTTATTTGTAAAAACAACTTTTGTTTTTTCACTGGTATTTTTAGCGTGCATTTCATTAAACCAATCTTGAATAGGCAAGAAGTCATTTAAACCTTTACTAGAATCAATATTATCCATTATTGCAATGTATCTAATATTTAATCTTATAAAATCTTCTTCAAGAAGTTGTCCAACTACAAGTCTATTTCTTCCGAGTCTTGAATGGTCTTTAACTATAATTGTTCCAATTTTACCTTGTTCTGCTAAATCCATAATTTCCATAAATGCAGGTCTTGAAAAACTTGTTCCGCTAAATCCATCATCAATGAAAAATCTTGTGTTTCTAAATCCGTTACTTTCTGCATATTTACTTAATATTTGTTTTTGATTTGTTATACTATTGCTTTTTCCTTGCTGTTCATCATCTCTAGATAAACGGCAGTATAAAGCAGTAATTCTTTCATAATCGTTTATTTGCTGTCTCATAAATTATCTCTTTTTCAAAGTTCAAATTATTTTCAGGACACATTTCTTTAAAATATGCCAATCTTTCATCTTTTTTCATAGTATCTAATTTTTTTATAAAATCATCTACTGAACTATTTATTAAATCTATTTCTTTTTCAGTAAGTTCAATTCTAATTTTATCTTGCATTTCTATCAGTCCTCCTTTTCTTGTATTCAGGAAAATTGAGTTTTTCTTTATATTTAAACTCTTTTTTATATTCTTCAATGTGTCTTTCTGCTTTACCTATATTTTGTTTTGTATAAGTAACAACTCTTGCAACAGAGTAGTTTGTTTTTTCCATGAGTGCATTTCCTTTCCTGCAGGTATGCAAGAGAGGGTATTTTTTATAAAGCCTTTTCAAAGAACTAATTTCTGTCTTGCTTAAGGAAAGTATCTGCTAAAAGCAAATCTGCGAAGCAGTTACACAACTTTTTCAAAGTGTGTAACCCACTATGACACTTTCAGACTATCGTCTGCAAAGATGTCGTGGGCTCCTTAGCGGAGGGCATACAAAAAAGGCTTCGCTTTTTTGTATCAAAACGAAACCTTATATATTTATTACCATAAGATATCTAATAATAATAAGTTTCGTTTTCTACAAACTGAAAAATTATATAAGCATACCTGCATAATAATTTTCCGTTATCACTTTAATCATTAAATGATTAAAGGTGTTTGATTTACTTACAGACACAAATAATACGTAAAAAACAAATAATAAAAGTCATATTTTTAGCATTATTTAACAAACCTAAAACATTACTGCTTTTGGCAATCTCGGTTTTCCTTAAAATTTAGCAGATTTTAAGGATATTCATTTTTAAATGTGTTTTTTAAGTAAATCAAACATGATATTTTGTAGTACTTATTATTCATTAAATTCATTGCCCTCAAACAAAACATATACTAATTCGGGCACTTTTAACTCTAATGGCTCCTCTATTACAAGAGGAATATCAATATTCAATTTTTCAGTGTCATTTCTAATGACATCTATACTGTATCACGAAATGTCTTAAAAATCAAGAAAATATTGAAATAAAATTGTAAAATTTTAGGCTTTATGATAATATATTGCCAATAGTAAAAAATTTCTACAGGGAGGTATTTCAATATATGGATAATAATAAATTAGATACAATTACAAATTTGTTTGAAGGTAAAGAGATAAGAAGCATTTGGGATAGTGAAGAAGAAGAATATTTTTTTAGTGTAGTTGATGTAATTAATGCTTTAACTGATAGTAATGAGCCAAGAAAATATTGGTCTGTTTTAAAAACAAGACTAAAAAAAGAAGGTAGCCAGTTGACTACAAATTGTAGTCAACTGAAATTAAAATCTAGTGATGGCAAATATTATAATCAAGATGTTTTAGATACAAAAGGAATTTTGAGATTAATTGAGTCAATTCCAAGTAAAAATGCAGAACCATTTAAACTTTGGCTAGCACAAATGGGAAAAGAAAGAATTGATGAAGTTTTTGATCCAGAACTTGCTGTTAATAGAGCTGTTGATTATTATAGAAGCAAACGGATATGACGATAAATGGATTAAACAAAGATTAACTGGTGTTGTAGATAGGCATAAATTAACTGATGTTTGGAAAGAAAGTGGTATAACAAAAAATTATGAATATGGAATACTTACAAATGAAATTTATCAAGAATGGTCTGGAATGAAAGCATCACAATATAAAGAATATAAAGGTTTAAGAAAAGAATCCTTAAGGGATAATATGACTGATATTGAAGTTACTTTAGCAGATTTAGGAGAAATTGCAACAAGAGAACTTGTAAAAGAGCATAAACCTTATGGATTAAAAGAAAACAGAGAAATGGCAAAACGTGGTGGAAAAATTGCAAAGAACACACGCGATAATTTGGAAAAAGAATTGGGAAAATCAGTTATTAGCAAAGAAAATGCTTTGAATTATAAATACATAGATGATAAAAAATTAATTGAGGATAAAAAGTCTAAAAAGAAGAAATAGATTTTTTAGGGTATTTGTATAAAATAGAATTAGATTTTGAATGAGTTGTATGAATAGAAATTATTGTTTAGGAGAAATGTTATATGAAAAATGAGTTAGAATTTTATGATGGAATAAAAAATTGGGATTTTAGTACGATTAAATATATAGAAGAAAATTTAACAGATTGGGATTTATATAAGATATTGAATGATTTTGCATTACCAAATTATAAAATTCTTGATTTAGGAACAGGTGGAGGTGAAAAAGTATTAAAAAACTTTCCAATTGTTAAAGAAATAATTGCAACAGACTTTTCTAAAGAGATGATAAACACAGCAGATGAGAATTTAGCAAAAACCTATTACATTTAAACAAATGGACAATTTAAATATGAGTACACCTAATGATTATTTTGATATGGTTATTGCAAGACATACTTGTATAGATGCAAATGGTATATATAAAACATTAAAAATTGGAGGTAAACTTCTTTTAAGAGGAGTTGATAAATTAGATTGTTGGCAATTAAAAAATTTATATGGTAAAGGTCAAGCATTTAAAGATGATAAGCCAATAAGTTTAATTGATTATGAAAATATTTTAGATGCAGGATTTAAGAATGTCGAATTAGTTCCAATTCATATTAGAGAATATTATAAAACAAAAGATGATTTATTAGCATTACTATTAAAAACACCAATATTAAGTGTTTTTTCAGAAATAGAAGAAAATAATTATAATAATGATAAAATTAATATGAATTTGTTAGATAAATATATACAAGAAAATACAAGTGAAAAAGGAATTTTACTAATAAGAAGATATTATGGCATAACGGCTACAAAATAGTACAAGCTATTTGATTTTAATCAAAAATAATATTATTAGTACTAAATATTATGTGACAATAAAATATGATAGAAAGAAATACATTATTGAGGTGATGAAATGAAGAGACCACTTATTGGAATAATAGGTAAAGTTCAGCCACAATATGGCGAAGATATTTGGCATAGAATTGATGAAGTTGATGAAATAAGATATTTAATCGTAAAAAATGGTGGAACAGCGATAATGTTGTTGCCAACAGAAGCTACTTTAAAATTCAATGATAATGATATTAAAGATAATACAATTTTAAGTGATGAAGAAAAAGATGAATTATATAGACAAATAGATGTATGTGATGGTTTTATATTGCAAGGTGGCTTATATAGTGCAAATTATGAAATAGAAATGGCAAAAAAAATTATTGAATTAGATAAACCACTTATTGGAATTTGTGCAGGTTTTAATAATATTTTAAGAGCAATAGGTACGGATGTAATTGAAGATAAAAACAAAAGTCATGATATATATAATAAAGAATATAGACATAAAATATCTATAATTAAAGGGACAAAATTATTTGATTTAATAGAAAAAGAAGAATACAGTGTAAATAGTATTCACAGTATGATAGCACCTAAAGAAAATGTTGAAAAGTATGCTAGAATATCAGCTATATCATATGATGACCTAGTGGAAGGTTTTGAATTGGATAATAAAAAATTTGTAATTGGAATAAAATGGCATCCAGAATTGATGTTAGAGGATGAATTTCCAAATAAATTGTTTAAGGAATTTATTTCAAAATGTTAATAATAAATTCAATATTAATAATACTTAGGTGTTCAATACATTAATAAAATAGGAGAAAAGTTTGAAAGATATGGAAATAAATGAAATTAAATGTTCACAAGATGTATATAAATTTATGACTAACAATATACATTGAGCAGGTTAATTTAATGCATTATTTATTGAATAAAATTAATACAAAAAATAAAATGTATTGTTGTAGAATTTTTGAACCAGATGACTATGGCAATTTAGAGGAAGAAGAACATATGCATTGTTTTGTACTATATTATGAAAATAATAAAG
The DNA here is from genome assembly GCA_963621995.1 of Lachnospiraceae bacterium. Taxonomy (GTDB): domain Bacteria; phylum Bacillota; class Clostridia; order TANB77; family CAG-508; genus UMGS1663. The sequence continues at coordinate 129,714 of CAVFFZ010000001.1, read as the reverse complement.
TTTATCATATGGAACACCCTAATTTTGAGAAAAAAGGTATTTACGAGTACAATTCAGAAGAAGATGCAATAAAAAGTATAGTAGATTATTGTATAAAGTTAAGAGGCAGAAAAGATAGTCCTACAAAAGAATTTTATGAAATACCAGTTGGAGTTAGTTTTAAGGAATTTAATAAATATATTAATCATGTATAAGAGGAGTAAAATAAAATGTCTAATTTATATATAATTACTGGACCAGCAGGGGTTGGAAAAAGTACAATTTCAAAAAAATTGCAGAATCAAAGAAAAAATCTGTTTTGATAGAAGGAGATGACATTTATCATCAAGTAATTGGTGGATATGTTCAAGCTTGGAAAGAAGGAAATCATTTGGATGTGTTTTGGAAAGTATGCATAAGCACAATTAGAACTTATTTAGAAAATGGATATGATGTTATATTTAATTATATTGTAACACCTGCACCTTTAAAGCAAATGTATGAAAAATTTAAGAACTATAATATAAAATTTATTGTATTATTAGTGGATGAAAAAACGTTGCTTTTAAGAGATAAAGAAAGACCTGAAGATTGTCAAATGAAAGAACGTTGCATTACTTTATTAAACAACTTTAAGAATAATGGGTATAATGAACAAAATATATTGGATACATCAAATTTTACAGTTGATGAAACAGTTGATATTATTGAGAATGATAATAGATTTATTTTATAGGAGAATATTGAAATATGGATAACTTAAAGAAATTAAAAAATGATGAAATTGTAGAATTAATAAAAAATGGTAAAGTAGAAGTCGCTGATATTGTTGATTCTGGCATATGTCCTACCTGTTTTGATAAGAAAAATCATCATATTTTATATGGAAAAAATGAAGAAAAAATGATTTATGAGAATGATAAATTTGAATGCTTTTTTGTGGGAAATCCACGAGCTGAAGGACATGTTGCTATAAGCACCAAGAAACATTTTAAGGATATGATGGAAATTGATAATGAAACATGTAAAGAAATATTTATAATAGCGAAAAAATTAATGCATTTGATAAAAGAAACATATAATGCTGAAAGTGTGTACTTATGTACAATGTGTGATGGACCGATGAATCATTTTCATTTACAATTAATCCCAAGATATTCATTTGAAAAGAGAGGTTCAAAAAATTTTGTAAAACCAAGATTTGAATATAGAGAAGATAAAGAAAAACTTATGGAATTGAGAGAAAAAATGAAAAACTAAATATATACAATATTTTGGCACTAGGATTAACATATATTACAACATTAATATAGAATTTAGGGTGAGCAATTTTAGTCAACCTTTTGCTAATGTATTTTCTAAATGAAAAATGGTCCAATTTTGGTCCGTTTTATAATTGAAATTTGGACCACTTGATTACATAACCTTATGTTTTTAGTATATTAAAATTTCTTAACGTGTCAATACTAAAATAAATTGATAAATCAAGTATTGACATTTATAAGAAATTTTAATTTATATCAGTTAAGAGCTTTGTAAAAATTATTATGTTATCTAAAAAATCGAATTATAAACTGGTCCATTTTTCACTTACAATTAACAACAATGTTGCAAATTAAAAACAAATACAAAATTTATACAGCAATATTCTTTAGGAAATGCCAAGTGGAAAGTGTTAAACATTAATGATGGAAATGATTTAAATGATTCATCTATAGTTATTGAAATGGATTATGGGACAACTAAATATCTATTTATGGGAGATGCAAGTACTAAAATAGAAGAAAAGATAGAATTGAATAAAGTAGATGTACTAAAAGTTGCACATCATGGTTCTAATAGTAGTACAAGTCAAGAATTTTTAGATAGAGTTAAACCTAAATATGCAATAATTTCTGTTGGCGCTAACAATTCATACAATTTACCTGATAACGATATAATAGATAGATTAAATAATAATAAAATAAAAACATATAGAACAGATAAGAATGAAACAATATGGCTTACAAGTGAAGGAACAGAAATTAAAATAAATTCTTTAAAGTATAATTTAGATGGAACAGGAAGAAAGCAAGCAGCAATTTTTGAAAGAAAGTATTTATATGCTTTCTTTTTTTCTACATTAATTACAGTTAATAGGATTGCCAGTTGATTTATCAAATTTAATAACATGATATAAGCCATCGTTTTGTAGTTGTAATGAAATCCAACCATCATTAACTAGACCTACTAAATCAGGTTTATAAACCATTTCTTTTGGAATATTATATTCTTCATGATCGAGATAGCATTGAATATATTTTTTCTCGATTTCGTTAATATCAAGCAATGTATCTTGTGGTAATTTAGATAATCTATAAGTTACATCAGATTTAACTAAATAATCTCGTAATTCATGCATAAAGTCAGCTACAAAAGTATCTTTTAATTTTGTATTATGAAGTGATAAATCAAGATTGCATAAATTATCATATAAAGAGTTGCCTAAAGAATTGAAAAAATCATTCACGAATAAAGTCTCCTTTCGAAATAAAATTTTTAGAATAAAAAGTATACTGATTATAATATGATTTGTGAAAAAATTCAAGGATATAAATAATTTTTCTTATAACTCTTGATAAAAGCAAAAAAATATGTTAAATTAATAATGAATTGATTGATATTTGTATCAATCGTCAAGAGAGCTAACAAGTTGTAAATATCTACTTCGTTGGCACCACTATAAAAATCGTAGAAATACTGAAAAATCAGTAAATCTACGATTTTTATAATGCAATTTTAATGCAACTAGATATTATTAATGTAATTTATATAGTTATTTAATGCATTAACTTTAAATTTATTAAATATAGTTGTATATGTATTAATTGTTATAGAAATATTTTTATGGCAAGTAGCTTTTGCAAAACTTCTGCAGGAACACCAGCTTCAATATAACGAGTTGCATATGTATGTCTTAACATTACTTGTTTTCAAATTAACAAATTTGTCGTTACCATCTTTATCAATTCCTTTTTACTTTTTAGTTGTAATTACTTTTATGTTTGCATTTTTATATATCTTTTTGAAATGAATATTTATTGTACTAGGAGCAATAATAGTTCTGTTATAAAAAAAATAAGCGGATATGTAGAAAATAAATGGAAGAGGGTTGAAATATTTGTAAATATATGATATACTAATTATGTAGACTTTTATAAACATAGATTTAAATTAAAATTTATGGAGGGGTCATGCTTATCAAGATAACATTTTTGGATAGTTCATGATTTTTACATTAATAAATAAAAATGACATTATTAATGTAAAAACCAAAGGAAAACAACAACAGGAGGAATGTACTATGGAACTTATTTCAAAATTAGGCTATGAGAAACTTTGCAAGCAATACAAAGCAGTAAACCAGGAGATAGAGAATGCAAAAAAGAAAATGGTTGAAAGTTTGGAGAATAATGGAAGGAGAGAAAATCTTGAATATAATGAGTTATGGAAGAATGTGACCAGCACTCTGCCAGACAAAAAAGAAGAAATTTTTAAAAGAATGAAGGAGTGTATGATTATAGAAGATTGTCAGTTCTTTAAAGAATTTGATGGCTCCAAAGTTATACCTGGGTCAAAAGTTAAATTTACAATTGACGGGGAAAATGAAAACCTAACTATTCTGGGTGAAAAAGAGTCAGATGTAGAAAATGGTGTGATTTCGCTTGGCACACCAATGGCAAAGGCGTTACTTGGTAGGTATATTAATGAAATGATTGTCTTTAATGGTATGACGATTATCATTAAGGCAATTGAAAAAATTTAAAACTTAATAGTTTTAACCAAAAGGGGAATTTTATTTTTAAAATTCCCTTTTTTTGTTTTATATTTTAGGAAAATTTCCCAAACTTTCCCAGAATATAAAAATATTAACCATTTGTCCTTACTAATTATTTATTTAAAACTTTATCAGCTTCTTCTTGTGAAATATATCCATACTCAACCATAGAACTAAGGACTTTACCTTGTCTACTTTTTGCTAAATTTGGGTTAATAGTTGGAGCATAAACAGAAGGAGCATTAGGAACACCAGCAAGCATGGTAGATTCATCTAAATTCATATCTTTTGGTTCTTTTTTATAATATCCATTTGCGGCTTCTTTAATGCCATAATAGCCTTCACCAAAATAAATAGTATTCATATAAAATTCTAAAATATCATCTTTAGAATAGTTTTTTTCCAAATCAAAAGCAACTAATGCTTCTGCTATTTTTCTAGAAACAACATCATCTTCATTAATAAAATATAAATTTTTAGCAACTTGTTGAGTAATAGTACTACCACCTTCATTGAATTCTTTAGCTTGAATGTTTGAAACGGTAGCTCTTAAAAGTGCAATAACATCTATAGCACCATGTTCTCTAAAACGGTGGTCTTCTACAGCAATAACAGCATTAACATAATCTTTAGAAACATCATTTATAGAAACATAAGAATCTTTATTTTTAATTTCACTAATTTTATTTGAAAGACTTAAATTACTTAAAGTAGTTTTATATAATTTGTATCCATTTAAAAATATAACACTTCCTACTATAATAAGAATAATTAAAATAAGAAGTAATAATCTTTTTATAAATTTCATTTGTTACCTCCATTATTTACAAATATATTATACTATACTTTTCTAAAAAGAAAAAGATTTTTAAAAAATTCTTTATTTTAAATTGAAAAATATATATTTATAATATATAATTTAAAAGAACAAAAGAAAGAGAGGGATTAAATATGAATAATAAAGGAATACCACGTATTTGGTTAGTTATAATTGTATTAACAGTTGTATTTGTTGTTGGAATAATTGTAGCAATAGCTATTATAGGAACATCTGGAAATGAAGAAAGTGAAGTAAATGATATTCAAGAACAACAACAAAATATAGTCGAAGAAACAAATCCAGAAGATTATACAAAATTAGATGAAGGAATTGCAAAACAAGAATTACCTAAAGTAGAAAAAAATGTAATTGCAACAACAAATTCTACTATAGATGGTAGAACACCATGTTTTTATAATCCAGTAATTCCAGAAGGATTTAAAGCAATAGGAATTGAAGAAGATAAAACGATTGATACAAATGCTAAATGGGGAGAGCAAAACGCATACTTATATGGATTAGTTATAGAAGACAAAAATGGTAATCAATTTGTATGGGTACCTGTAGAAAATATGAATATATTTAAGACTACAGACTGGCAAAAAAATGCACCAAAAGAATCAATAGACTCTACATATACAGAGCCTACAAAAGAAGATGAAGAAGAGTACTATACAATGTACTATAAAGTTAAAAAATATGGTGGTTTTTATGTAGGACGTTATGAAACAGGAGATTTAACAGCACAAGAACCAAGAGATGCAACAAGAAATTCAGATTCTATAGGAGTAAGAAAATATCTAAATGTTTATAATTATGTACCATTTAAATTGTCTACAATAAACAAAAAAGAGGTAATAGGAGCACAAGAATTAGCAATAAAATTTGGAGAACAAAACGAATACAAAACAGTTAAAACATCTGTTATGTATGGTGTACAATGGGATTCAATGTTAAGATTTATAGTAAGTGAGCAAAACAATGTAAATGACAGCACAAAATGGGGAAATTATACTACATCTGAATTAAATTATACAGATTCACTAGGAAATAAATATTTAAAGAAAAGCGGAGAAGTATATTTAATAAAAACAGGAAGTAGTGAAGAAACAAAAGCTAAAAATATTTATGATGTGGCAGGAAATGCATATGAATGGACAATGGAAAATGCAGGTAATGCCGTAAAAGTAGTAAGAGGAGGAGCATATAGAATAACAATAGGGCAATTAGCAGCTGCTCGTTATGCGTATAATGATAATACTGCAAATAGTGATATAGGATTTAGAATTAGCTTCTATGTAAAATAGAAATATATTATATAGAATATTGAATTAACTGAGTAAAATTAAATATTTTTAAAGTAAAACAAAAAGAATTTCTACACATTAAATGTAGAAATTCTTTTTTGAATGTTATTATATAATTCAATAGCTGTTTCAGGGCTATCAGAACCTTCTTTATTTTTTATAGGAGCAAAATCTTCTTCTCTTTTTCCTCTAAGTAAAGAAATATCATCAAAATAAGCAAATGCATCAAATATAAAAGATTCCATTTTATAGGCATTAGGCTCATTAGGTTCTATTTTAAATCCATTTTCAAAATATGCAATTTTTTTATGTGCTATATGATATGGAAGTTTAATATTTGCAATTTTTTCTAAAGCATTTAGTGAAAACAAATTACACATAATATGTGATTCACCAAATACTAAATTATTATTCTCATCAACTTTTTCGGACATATCTTCAGGAAGTTCACTATATTCTATTACAGAAGGTTTTTTATTTCTTAAACAAAATACACCAACTTTTTCCTTAGCATTTCTTTTTACAATTGTTTTTGATGCAATTTCATTTCCTTCCTTAATAGCTAAGCCAATTAAAGTAGGTTCTACCATTTTAAGTAAAATATTATCAACAGAGCAAATATAAACCCATTGGATATTTTTCTTTTTCATATCTTCCAATATATTATTATTTTTCATAGAACGATAGATACTACCATTTCCATCAGATGCAAATTGAATTTTACCAGTTTCATCTAATAAAAATTTACCATCTTCGCCCAACAAAGGCATTTCACCTTGAATGAAAAATTTAACACTATCTTTTGGATAATTAAAGTAAGAGTGTTCCTCAAAAAAGTTAGTTGTATCTTTGTTGTTTTCTTTGCTTGTCATTATATACCAAGGAATTATTGTATTATACTTTTTATTGGCAGTTTCTAAAGTATTAGCCAAAATTTCAAAAATATATTTAGGTTTAGGTTTTACATCTATTAAAAAAGTTCCTTTTGGACCATTGTAACCAAGTCTTGTTCCGTTGACCACCAGCCATGGTAACTACTGCATAATGACCTGCACTAATTATATTTTCTCCGATTTCTTTGTAGTTTTGTAACATATCTTCAGAAATTTTAGAAGGATCTGTATAATGGATATTTTCAATTACATCATTAGAAAATTTATTTTCTTTTCCAAATTGAATTTTTATTAATTCAATTTGTTCAAAATCTATTGAAAGTATTTGATCTATTAATTGTTCATTTTTATTTTTTTCTAATTTTTTTTTTAATTTAGGCTGATTATATTTATTTAAAATTTCAATTGCTTTTTCGTATTTGTTCATAAATTTACCTCTTTTCTATTAATACTATATCATATTAACATATTTAATAAAATTGTTCAATTATTTTAATAAATTAGTCATAAGTCCTAAATTTGTCTAATATACATTAATTAAAGTTTATTAGTACAAACATTTTAAGGAGGTATCTATTTTCATGGAAGAGAATTTATCAGTATATCAAGATATAGCAAAACGTACCGATGGAGATATTTATGTTGGAGTTGTGGGACCTGTTAGAACAGGAAAATCTACTTTTATTAAACGTTTTATGGATTTGCTTGTAATTCCTAACATAGATAATGAATACAAAAGAGAAAGAGCATTAGATGAATTACCACAAAGTGCATCTGGAAGAACTATTATGACTACAGAGCCCAAATTTATTCCAAACGAAGCTGTGGAAATTACATTAGGAGAAAATATAAAATTAAAAACTCGTATGGTAGATTGTGTAGGATATTTAGTAAATAATGCAATTGGGTATTTGGAAGATGATATGCCACGTATGGTGAAAACGCCATGGGACGACAACGAGATTCCTTTTGAACAAGCAGCTGAAATTGGAACCAAAAAAGTAATTGAAGAACATTCTACAATTGGTATTTTAATTACAACAGATGGAACTATTACAGATATACCAAGGGAAGATTATGTAGAAGCAGAAGCAAGAGTAGTAAACGAGTTAAAGGCTTTAAAAAAACCATTTGTAATAGTTTTAAATTCAGCAGATCCTAATTCAGATTATACAAGGTCACTTGCTAAAACTTTGGAGGATAGGTATTTGGTACCGGTTATTCCTACAGATTGTACAACATTAAATTTGGAAGACATTAATGATATATTTAACAAGATATTATATGAATTTCCAATAGAAAGAATCAACTTTAATTTACCACGTTGGATAGATGGATTAAATCAAGATCATTGGCTAAAAAAAGAATTATTTAATGAAATAAAAGATAGTTTCCAAGAGGTAAGAGTATTAAATCAAGTAAATAGTTGCGTTCAAAAGATTCAAAGAACAGAAATAATAAATAAGACAATGGTAGATGAAATATTACTTGGAACTGGAGAAGTTAATATATCAGTTCAACTTATGGATGAATTGTTCTATAAAGTATTAACCGAAATATCTGGAGTAAAAATAGACAATGAAGGAGATTTATTTGCAACAATTACAAATCTAGCAAATACTAAAAAAGAATACGACAAAATTTCATATGCACTGGAAGAAGTAAAAACAAAAGGTTATGGGATAGTAACTCCTTCTATGGAAGAATTGATATTAGATGAACCAGAAATGGTAAAACAGGGTTCTCGATTTGGAGTAAAACTAAAAGCTAAAGCACCTTCAATACATATGATAAGAGCAGATATAGAAACAGAAGTATCACCAATAGTAGGAAGCGAAAAACAATCTGAAGAGTTAGTTAATTATTTATTATCAGAGTTTGAGTCAGACCCTCAAAAAATATGGGAATCTAATATATTTGGAAAGAGTCTACATGAACTTGTAAATGAAGGATTACAAAACAAACTTTGTAGAATGCCAGAAGATGCACAAGAAAAACTACAAGAAACATTAGAGCGTATAGTAAATGAGGGAAGTGGAGGATTAATCTGTATAATTTTATAAAATAAACAACAAGAAAACGGATAAGAAAAATAATTTCTTAATCCGTTTTTTTGTTGTTTATGGCTACATTTGTTGTTCACCAGGTAAGAAATAGTCGACAACACCATAAATTAAGGCACCTACGATAGCAGCCATCCAAGAAATTGTATATCCTGCTACAAAATATTGAGTTACATATAAAACAATAGCAGAAAGTACAAAACCTACAAAACCTTTTCCAAATGGACTAGCATGAAGACCTGTGAATTTAACGATTAAATAATCTATTACAGCAAGAACAATAGCAGCAACAGCTAATGTCCAAAAGTTAGCAATATGAAATCCAGGTGTAAAGAAAGCAGTTATTGCAAGAACTATAGCTGAAACTATAAGTCTTCCAACAATTTGCCAGACAGTGCTAGTTCCATTTTTAGATTGACTACGAGTTTGATTTTCTGACATAATGAAAACCTCCTTATTTTTGAAAATTTTAAAATCGCAATTTAAATGGTTTTATAATGTTATTATTCACAATTTTTTTTGAAATATACCAAAAATGAATAAAAGCTTAAAAATCGGTTAAAAATAAGTAAAAAATAAAAATGTAAGGAATGAAAAAATATGTTATTAACTTTTATAAGAACTATTATTTTATACATACTAGTATTAATAGTAATGCGTTTTATGGGAAAAAGAGAAATAGGGCAACTTCAACCATTTGAACTTGCAATTTCAATTATGATTGCAGATTTAGCAACAATTCCAATGGCAGAAACAGGAATACCAATTTCAAGTGGGGTTGTTCCAATATTAGGATTGTTGGTAATGCACTTAACAATTTCTGTCATAAATTTAAAAAGCATAAAAATGAGAGAAATTATTTGTGGAAAACCTGCTATATTAATTTACAGAGGAAAAATACAAGAAAAGACAATGAAAAAAGAGAGATTTACAATAAATGAATTAGAAGAAAGATTAAGAGGCTATAATGTTACAAATATAGGAGATGTAGAATACGCGATATTAGAAACAAGTGGACAAATAAGCATATTACAAAAGCCGAACAAAAGAAATACAATACCAGAAGATTTTGGAATTATGCCAGAATATGAAGGAATAGCTTATGATTTAGTAATAGATGGAAAAATAATGAAGGAAAATTTAGAAAAATTGGGCAAAGATTACAATTGGCTATTAAAACAAGTTGAGCCTTTTGGAATAAAGCCAGAAGAAGCATTAATAGCAACAATTGATGGAAAAGGAAATTTCTTCTGTCAAAAAAAAGAAGGAAAAAAGAAAAATTAGAAATAAGTAGATATAGAATTAGGAAAGGAATGTAAAAAATGACTAAAGAATGGATTGTATGCATTATAATCATTATACTCGTAATAAGTTTAAATATTATAACTCAAAATTATACAAAACAATCAGTAGAACAAATAAATAAAAACTTAGAAGAATTAAAAGAAAAATTAGAAGAGGAAAATCCAAATAAAGAAGAACTGCAAGAAAATATGGAAAGTATTATGAAAAAGTGGAAAAAGAAATTTAATACATTAGCATATTTTATAGAACATGATGAATTAGAAAAGGCAGAAACAGAGCTTACAGGGTTAAAAGCAAATATAGAAGTAGGAGAATATGAGCAAGCAGTATCAGAGCTAGAAAAAGCAATATTTATATTAAACCATATAAAAGATAAATTTAAATTAGAAATAAAAAATGTATTTTAAAAGTTAATGCAAAAAGACGCTATCAATTTTAGTATTGATAGCGTTATATATTAGGCTAAAATAAGTAAACAAAGAAATACATATGCATATTTATATAATTTTTTAGTTTGTAAAAAATTATTATAAAACATAAAAGATTCTTGCAAAGCACTAAACTTATCTACAAAAGTGACTATAAAAGATTCGGGATATTTAGGAAGAGCTAAAGTAAGGGGCCACATGTGTTTAACTATAATATCTTTCTCTTTATTATTTAAATCGAATAATTTTGAAGCGTTTTCTAGTGCAGTTCTAGGATGAGAAAAAGCATGTAAATCTCTAAAATTTTTAGCTTTTTTTCCACCTCTCCAATCATATAAAAACAAGTCATGAACCATTGCAGCACGAGCTACAGATACATAATCTAGCTTTAATTTTTTACAAATTTTATAACTTACATAAGCAACATTAAAACAATGTTCATATGTACTAGTATTATAATGTTGTCTATATTTTTTCATCTCTTGAACAGTTTCATTTGAAATAATATCTGAAACAAGAGAATAAAATTCAATATGTTCATTTATATCAGCTTTTATAAGAGTTGAAGACATTTTAAAAACTCCTTTTATTATTTATTCTTTTGCACTTATAAATTCATTATAGCACAATAAATTAAAAAAGCAATATATTTATATTATATGGAAATGTTTGGAAAAGATTATCAGAAGAGGAAATTTAAATAAAAATTCAATTCTCTCTTTTAAATTTATAAACTTCATGATACAATTAAACAAAAAGTGGAGATAGAAATGCAAGAATTAGAAAAAGAAATTCAATTTATAAAAGGAGTAGGTCCAAATAGAGCAAAACTTTTAAATAAATTAGGAATAAATACTTTAGAAGATTTAATTACATATTATCCAAGAGATTACGAAGATAGAAGCAAGCCTAAAATGATTGCTTCTTTAGTTGATGGAGAAGAAGCACTAATAGAGGTAATGGTAGTAAGCAGAATGAGTGAACAAAGAATTCGTAAAAATATGAATATTTATAAATTAATAGTGAGAGATGAAACTGGAACTTGCGTTCTTACATGGTTTAATCAAAGTTATTTAAAAAATAAATTTGTACTAGGACAAAAATATAAATTTTATGGAAAAGTATCTATCAAATATGGAAAGATAGAAATGAATTCACCTGTATATGATAGTGAAGAGACAAATAAGAATACAGGGAAGATTATACCGCTTTACCCAGCAACATTTGGCTTATACCAAACAACAATAAGACAAGTTATGGAAAATGGGCTAAAAGTAGTAAACGAAGAAAAATTATTAGAAGAAACTCTTCCAAATTATATAATGGAAGAATACAAATTAGAAGATGTTAATACAGCAATTAATCAAATTCATTTTCCAAAAGATTTTACAGAATTTGAAAAAGCAAGAAAACGTTTAGTTTTTGAAGAATTACTTTCTATGCAACTAGCATTAATAAGCCTAAAAAATAGGTACACAAAGGAAGAAAAGGGTATTAGTTTTAGTAAAGATGTAAAAATATCTACAGTAATAAATGACTTACCATTCAGACTAACAAAAGCACAATTAAAGGTTTTAGAAGAAATAGATAATGACATGGAAAGTCAGAAAGCTATGAATAGACTTCTGCAAGGAGATGTTGGATCACGGAAAAACTGTTGTTGCAATGTGTGCAGCTTATAAAGCAGTAAAATGTGGATATCAAGTAGCAATAATGGCACCAACAGCAATACTTGCAAGCCAACATTTAGAGTCATTTAATGAGATATTAGAAAAATATGGAATAAAATGCGAACTACTAATAGGAAGTATTACTAAAAAGAAAAAAGAAGAAATTTTAGAAAAGCTAAAAAATGGGGGAATAGATGTATTAATTGGAACACATGCTTTATTAGAAGAAAATGTAGTATTTAAAAATTTAGGTTTAGTTGTAACAGATGAGCAACATCGTTTTGGAGTAAGACAAAGAGCTACTATAAGTCAAAAAGGAGAAAATCCAGATGTATTAGTTATGACGGCAACTCCAATTCCAAGAACGTTAGCATTAATTTTATATGGTGATTTGGACATATCTATAATAGACGAACTTCCACCAAACAGAAAAAAAATAGATACATATGCAGTTACAAAATCTATGGAAGATAGAATTAATAATTTTATAAAAAAACAAATAGATGAGGGTAGACAAGTGTATGTTGTTTGCCCATTGGTAGAAGAAACGGAAGAAATAGATGCAAAAGCAGTGTTAGAGCTTACAGAAAAGTACAAAAATGAAATATTTAAAAATTATAGAGTAGAATATCTTCATGGAAAAATGAGACCAAAAGAAAAAGATGCTATTATGCAAGAATTTAAAGAAGGAAACATAGACATACTTATTTCAACAACTGTTATAGAAGTAGGTGTAAATGTACCTAATGCAAGCATAATGGTAGTTGAAAATGCAGAAAGGTTTGGATTAGCACAGCTTCACCAGTTAAGGGGAAGAGTAGGACGTGGAGAATATAAGTCTTATTGTATCTTAAAATATGATAGTAAGTCTGATGTAGTAAGACAAAGAATGAAGACTATGCAAGAAACAAATGATGGATTTGTTATTGCAGAAAAAGATTTAGAATTAAGAGGAAGTGGAGAGTTTTTTGGGACAAGGCAACATGGACTTCCAGAGCTAAAAATAGCAAATCTTTTTGAAGATATGCATACATTAAAGATGTTACAAAGTTTAGCAATAAAAATTGAACAAGAAGATCCAAGATTAGAACTTGAAAAAAATAAACCATTAAGAGTACTAGTTAGTAAGAAATTCACAGATAGAATTGAAATATAAAAAATACTAATTTATAAATAAGTTATAATGAAAGCAATAAAAAAACAAGCCTAAGGTTTTCCTAAAGTTTACAATTATTAGAAAATCTTAGGTTTGTTATATTAAAGCCTTATATTACATATCTTTACTTAATTTAGCATATTTCTTTAACTTCTCATATGCTAAATAATTTATTGAGCCAGCAGGAAAGTGACCAGTGGCATCTTTTTTACCAGCAGGTACGCCTGTTAAAATTTCAATTCCTTCCTCAATAGTAGAAATAGCGTAAATATGGAATTTTTTATTTTTAACAGCTTCTATAATTTCATTAGATAAGCTTAAATTTTGTACATTTTGTACTGGAATCATAACACCATGTTTTCCATCTAAGCCTCTCATTTTACATACTTGATAGAATCCTTCAATTTTATCATTTACTCCACCAATTGGTTGAATTTCACCTTTTTGATTAACAGAACCTGTAACAGCCATAGATTGATTAATAGGAATTCCAGATAAGCTAGATAAAATTGCATATAATTCTGTACTAGAAGCACTATCACCATCTACACCATTATATAATTGTTCAAAACAAATACTGGCTGTAAGAGATAGGGGAAAATCTTGAGCAAACATTTCGCCTAAATAACCACTTAAAATCAAAATACCTTTAGAATGTGAAGAACCAGAAAGTTCAACTTCTCTTTCGATGTTTACAATTCCAGTTTTGCCCATATATGTGTTAGCAGTAATTTTTACAGGTTTTCCAAAAGTATAATCACCAATTGTCATAACAGTAAGAGCATTTATTTGACCAACTTTACTTCCAGTGGTTTCAATAAGCAAAGTATTTTCTTTTATCATTTCCATGTATTTAGTATCATATTTTTTTACTCTTTCAATTCTTTCTTTTAAAGCAATATCTATATAATTTGCGGTTACTAATTTCTTTTTATCCATTTGAGCCCAAGTAGCAGCTTCACCAACAACTTGCGAAATATCTGTGAATCTAGTAGAAATTTTTTCTTTATCTCCTGAAATTTTAGAAGCATATTCTACAACCTTTGCAACAGCTTCTTTATCTAAATGAGGAAGTTCTTCTTGTTCACAAAAACCATGAATAAATTGTGCAAGTTTATTCATATTTTCTTCATTTAAAGGAGCATCTTCTGCAAATTCTACTTTAACTTTAAATAATTTTCTAAAGTCACTATCCATAGCAAGTAAAGATTGGTAAATTGAGTCATTTCCAACCATAATTACTTTTACATTTAGTGGAATAGGCTCAGGTTTTAAAGAAATCATAACCATTGAAGAACGTTGATCTGCAGTGTTTTCAATAGAAAGTTGCTTTATACGTAAGGCTTTCTTTAAAGATTCATAACAGATACCATTAGCAAGTAAATCTTTAGCTTGAAAAATAATATACCCACCATTAGCAATTTGAAGTAAACCAGGTTTTAACATTGTATAATCTGTTTTTAATGCACCATAATAATTTTCATATTCCAACTTACCGAAAATATTATGATAAGAATAGTTAGAATCCATAATAACTGGAGCACCTTCTAAATTGCTATTATCTACAAATAAATTTACACGATAGTTAAGCCAAGGCTTTGGAGATTCTTGCCTAGGACCAGCTTGTTGTTGAACTTGATTTTTAGAATCATCTGATGTAAATATAGAAATATTTTTTAATATATCTTGCTTAATATCTGTTAAAAATTTATTAACTTTTTTATTTCTTTTATATTTATTTTTAATGTAATTGATATGTGAATTAACAGTAAGAAGAGCAATATTAGCTTGCCATTCTTCTAAATGTTTATCAGAAGCTCTTTCTATTTCTTTAATTTTAGCGATTACTTCCATAATTTGTTCTTGAACTATTCCAGATTTTTCTTCAAATTGTTTTTTTATATCATCATCTAATTTGTCAAATTCTTCTTCTTCAATAGTTTTGCCATCTATAACAGGCATCATATAAATACCATTTTGTGCAGATTTTACTTGGAAACCGTGTTTACCAGCATCTTCATTTAATTTTTCTAATAAAGAAGTTCTTTTTTGTTCAAAATCTTGTTTAATTAATTTTTTTTCTTTTTCGAAGTCATCATTATTAAATGTGCTTTTAATATCATTTTTTATTTCCTTAATAAATGTGTCCATAGTTTCTTTAAATTCTTTTCCTTGTCCAGCAGGGAAAGAAACAGCTATAGGCTCGTTTGGATTATCAAAATTATAAATATAACACCAATCAAAAGGAGTTTTTTGTTTTTTAGATATTTTATCTAAATAATTTTTAGCATACATAGTTTTACCTACGCCACTAGGCCCTTCTAGATATAAGTTATAACCTTTTATATCTACATTAACCCCAAACTCTAGAGCTTTAATTCCACATTCCTGACCTATACCTGTAACAATAGGTGTTAGTTCAGAAGTGTCACTAAATTTAAAAGTGCTTGGATTACATGTTATTTTTAAATCTTTGTAAGATAATTCATTTTTCTTTTTCATTTGTTTCTCCTTTCAAATTGTAAAAAAATTTTACAAGTATATAAATTTTGTATACAATATCATTTGTTATAAAAAATTAAAAAGTATATGTCATTAAAATAGCTGTATTACCATTTTTATAATAATTTTTTCTTTTGCCAACTTTTTTAAATTCCAAGTCTTTGTAAAGTTTAATTGCTGGCAAATTATTTTCATCTACTTCAAGAGTGATTGTTTTACAATTTTGCTCTTCTGCTATAGTAATTAGTTCATTTAATAAAAATTTAGCAAAACCTTGATTTCTTTTATCTTTTTTAGTTACTATATTCATTATATCTGCTTCATCTAATATGAATTTAATACCACCGAATGAAACGATTTCATTTTCATATCTTAAAACTAAATACATAGAATTATTATTTACAAGTTCTTCTTTAAATATTTCAAAATTCCAAAAATCATCAAAATCCGTTTGTAAATTTTTTTTAATTTGTTCCAAATCATTAAGCATCATTGTAGAAATATCTATCTTTGTAATATCTATCATCTATTTTTCTCCTTCTAAAGCTCGTTCAGCTTGGGATTTTCTTAAATAAAGTGGAGTAATAGAGTTTGAATCTCCAAAGTTTCCGTTTTTATAATGATAATATCCTGCTATACCAACACTATTTGCTGTTTGTCTATTGTGTACATCTTCAACAAAAGTAGCTTTTGAAAAATGTTCTAATAATTTATATTGATGCTTTTCAGCGCCATCTCCAACAAATAAAATAGGAGTAGAGTGGTATTTTTTTAATAAAGCTATCGTTTCATCAATATTTTTAGCATCTAAATTTTCTACTAATTCAAAATGATTATTCAATTTTTTAAATAATCCAAAATAAACATTATCATTTTTAGCATCTAAAATAGGACAAACCAAATCGGCATCATTTGTGAAATTAGATGAAAGTGTATTATAAGCTAAACTTTCTAAAGAACTTACACTTACAATAGGAACATTTGTAACATCACAAAATGCTTTTACAGTAGATACACCAATACGTACACCAGTAAAAGATCCGGGTCCAACAGAACATACATAAAATTCAAAATCTTTTAGAGTAAGATTAGTTTGTTTTAACATTTCGTCAATTAAAGGCATAAGTTTTTGTGAATGAGTAAGTTCATTTTCTATATGTTTTTCAATTATTATATCTGTATCTTCTAAAATAGCAACAGAACATATTTTAGAAGAAGTATCTAAGCTTAAAATTTTCAAAATTGATTACCTTCTTTTTTACAATTATTCAACATTATTCTATATTAATAGACAAGATTTGTAAACCTTTTTAAAGAAAATAAAGTTTACAAATGTGTGACAAATATATTATTTTACATTTTCTCTATTTTTAACTCTCTGTAATTTTCATTTTCTTCAAATTTAGAAAAAGTTATTTTAGTATATCCTTTTGGTAAAATTTCTTCAATTTGCTCGCCCCATTCAATAATACAAATACCATTTTCAAAATATTCTTCTCCACCCATAGCATAGAATTCGTCAGTATCTTCTAAACGGTAAACATCAAAATGATATATATTTACATTATCTTTATGATATTCGTTCACAATAGTAAAAGTAGGGCTAGAAATTTCTTTTTCAAGACCAAAATAAGTAAGCACGCCTTGAGTAAATTTAGTTTTTCCGCGAACCAAGTTCACCGGTTAAAACTATAATATCACCTTTTTTTAAGTTCTTTGCAAAAGATTTTGCAAAATCAATTGTATCTTGTTCACTTTTTGATATAAACTTTTCCATATAAAACTCATGCCTTTCTAAAATTAATGTATATTAGTATTTTATAGCAAAATAATAAGATTGTAAATAAAAAGGAAGAAAAATGATGAAATTTGACGAACAATTTTTCTTGACAATACAAAACATATGTTTTATAATAACCATAGGTGTTAAATATGGAAAGAAAAATATTACATGTGGATGTAAATAATGCATTTTTATCTTGGACAGCTGTAGAAAAAATAAAAGAAGGAGAAACTTTAGATATAAGAACTATACCTGCTGTTATAGGTGGAGACGAAGCACAAAGAAAAGGAATAGTTTTAGCTAAAAGTAATATTGCAAAACAATTTGGAATTCAAACAGGAGAACCAATATTTTTTGCACGTAAAAAATGCCCTAATATACAAATTTTTCAATCAGATTTTAATGTGTATAGGAAATATTCAAATGCATTATATAATTTATTATTGGAATATACAGATAAAATAGAACGTTATTCAATAGATGAATGCTTTTTAGATTTAACAGGTTATATTCCAAAAACAAGAAAATTAATAAATATAGCAAATGAAATAAGCAAAAGAGTAAAAGAAGAATTAGGTTTTACTGTAAATATAGGTGTGGCACCAAATAAACTTTTAGCAAAAATGGCATCAGATTTTGAAAAACCTGACAAAGTTCATACTCTATATAAAGAAGAAATAGAAACTAAAATGTGGAAACTTCCAGTAGCAGAACTTTTTATGGTAGGTAGAAAAAGTCTGCCAAAGCTTCAAAAAATGGGAATAAAAACTATTGGAGATTTGGCTAAAAGTGATGAAGAATTGCTAATAAAAAAATTTAGCAAATATGGAAAAATAATATGGGAATACAGTAATGGAATAGATAACGAAGAAGTAAACTATATAAAAGAAAAACCTAAAAATATAGGAAATTCTATAACACTTCCATATGATTATAACAATATAGAAAAAATAGAAGAAGTTTTACTTGCTTTGGTAGAACAAGTAAGCTATAGATTAAGAAATCAAGAAATGTTTGCAAATGTTGTAAATGTACAAATAAAAACTAATGAATTTAAAGTTTTTTCACATCAAAGAAAGTTGGATTTTGCAACAGATAGTACTAAAATTATTGGAAAAGAGGCTAAAAAGCTATTAACAGAAATTTATAATAATACTCCAATAAGATTAATAGGAGTAAGTGTAAGTGGACTGGTAGAGAAAGAAGAAAGACAAATTTCTTTATTTGAAAATGTAGAAAATGAAAAACAAAAGAAAATAGATTCAGTATTAGATAACATTAAAGAAAAATATGGATATGAAGCTATTACAAGAGCAGGTAAAATGCAGATTGATAAAAATATAAAATTTAAAGAAGAAAATAGTGGGAAAAAGTAGAAGAAGAACATATTATATATTAATAGTATCTTATATGTACTATTATGGAGGTGAATAGTATGTTTGAAGAAGATAATTGTTGCAAAAGAACAAAAAGATGTTGCGTAGATATAATAATATTTATATTAGGATTATTAGTTACTTTTGTAATTGGGATTATAATAGGAGCAGAAACAACAATATTTACAACATTAGGCTTAGGGGCATTTGTTGTTTTAGCTATTTTAATTGGAATCTTAATAATAATAAGAATTATAATGCTAATATGCTGTAAGAGAAGATGCTAATAGTGTGAATTTTAGTTAAAATTTATACAAACTTGGAAGAAGGGATTCTTCCAAGCTACATAGGAGAGAAAATAATAAGGAAGAATATTAAAATTAATAAGTTTATAAAAAATATTGTAAAATAAAAAATTCTAATATATAATACAAAAAATAAAGGGAGAAATAGATATGGCAACAATTATAAATGGAAAAGAACTTTCAAAAAAAATAATAGAACAAGTAAAAATAGAAGTAGAAGAATTAAAAAAGAAAAATATATTTCCAAAACTTGCAGTTATAATGGTTGGACAAGATCCAGCATCAAAAGTTTATGTTAGAAATAAAAGTAAAGCATGTAATGAAGTAGGAATTGAATATGAGGAGTTTTTATTAGATGAAACATGTTCAATGGAAGAATTACTAAAAGTAATAGAGAACTTAAATGAAAGAGAAGATATACATGGAATATTACTTCAAAGTCCGATTCCAAAGCCATTAGATATATATACAGCATTTGAAACAATAGATTTTAGAAAAGATGTAGATGGTTTTCATCCAATAAATATAGGAAGACTAACACTAAAGAGACAAACTTTTATATCTTGTACACCACATGGTGTTATGAAGATGTTAGAAGAATATAATATAAACTTAAGTGGTGCGAATGTTGTTATATTAGGAAGAAGTAATATAGTAGGAAAACCTTTAGCACAATGCTTGTTAAATGCAAATGCTACAGTTACTATTTGCCATTCTAAAACAAAAAATATAGAAGAAATAACAAAAAATGCAGATATATTAATTTCTGCTATAGGTAAAGCAAAATTTGTAACAGCTGATATGGTAAAAGAGGGGGCAGTTGTTATAGATGTCGGAATTAACAGATTAGAAACGGGTTTAGTTGGTGATGTGGATTTTGAAAATGTAAGTAAAAAAGCATCATACATAACATCAGTTCCAGGTGGAGTTGGACCTATGACAATTGCAATGCTACTTCACAATGTTGTAATTGCAGCTAAATATTTGGAATAAAAATAAATTATAAAGGGCTTAGTTTTTACTAAGTTCTTTTTTATTATAGAAGTTTTAAAGGAGAAAAATATAGAAATTTAAAAAAATGCTCGTTCAAGCTAAGTATCGTAGAAATTATAAGCGAAATTTGTGGCACCCTTCCATTATAAATGAACTCTTTCCACAAATTTCTTAATACTTTCTAACTCACTTACTTTCAATGCGCTTTTTTGAAAATTTTATATTTTTCTCCTAAAAATAACAAATAAAAAATATATGAAAAAAGGAGAAAGAATGGAAGAAACAAAATATTGGATATGGTTTTCTAGAATAAAAAATCTAGGAAGCATAAAAAAACAGGAACTATTAAAAAAATATAAAATAGAAGAAATTTGGAATTTAAAACAAGAAAAATTAATGGATACAGATGGAATTGGTGAAAAAGTATCAAAGGAAATATTAAACCCAAAATATAAAATAGGATTAGAAGAAATAGAAAACAAAATGAAAAAAGAAGATATTAAATTGATAAACATAAATGATGCAAACTATCCAGAAAAATTAAAGCAAATATATGATAAACCAATTAGTTTATATGCAAAAGGAAATGTAGAAATATTAAGTAGCTTTTCTTTGGCTGTAATAGGATGTAGGCAGAATTCAAAATACGGAGAAGAAGTAGCTAAAGCTGTCACAAAAGGAATAGTAAAAAATAATATAGTAACTATAAGTGGATTAGCAAGAGGAATTGATAGCATTTGTCATAAAGCAACATTAAAAAATAGAGGAAAGACGATTGCAGTTATAGGAAGTTCTTTAGATATAATATATCCTTATGAAAATAAAAACTTAGTAGACGAGATAATAAATAATGGAGGGTGTATAGTAAGTGAATATCCTCTCGGAACAAAGCCAGAAAAAATGAATTTTCCAGCGAGAAATAGAATTATAAGTGGATTATCAAATGGTGTTATAGTAATAGAAGCTAAAAAGAAAAGTGGAACAATAACAACAGTTGACTTTGCTTTAGAACAAGGTAAAAATATATTTACAATTCCACGGAAATATAACAAGTAAAAACTCAGAAGGAACAAATGAATTGATAAAGCAAGGAGCAAAATGCGTAACATGTATGCAAGACATATTAGAAGAATTTTAGAAATAAAAAGAAACTTATGAAATTAGAAAATACGAAACATAGTGACTATTTGTTTTTTAAAGAGTTATGTTACAATTTTAAATTGTTAGAGCAAAAATGAAGGGAATATAATGAAAAAATGTTGCACTAAAAAAATAGGTTTGATATAATACAAAAAACAAATGAAAATAGGAGAAAATGATGGAAACACTACAAGAAACGAAAGAACTGACAAAAGAAGAAATTAAATTACAAGAAAAAAAGAAAAATAATATAAAACTATATAAAATATATCGCATTTTTTCATGGGATTTATTATTTTATTATGCAATAATATATTTATTCTTAACAATAGAAAAAGGAATTTCACCAGCACAAGTATTACAATTTGATGCGTTTTATATATTATTTAAATTTCTAACACAAATACCATCTACACTAATTATACAGAAAGTAGGAAAACGAAAGAGCTTAATATTAGCAAACTTCATTTTAGCAATACATATTTTAATAATAATGTTTTCAACAAGTTTTAATATGCTGTTAGTATCACAAGTGTTATGTGCATTTTCATATGTAATAAAGGCAACATGCGAAAGCGATATGCTATATGATTCATTAGAACATGGAGAAAAAAGAGGGGTGCAATTTGCGAAAATAGATGGAAAAGCATTTTCCAGGTATTATTATATAGATGCAATTTCAGCTATATTGTCTAGTTTCTTATTTGTTGTAAATCCATATATACCAATGATAATATGTTTTATAATATTATTAATAACATTTATAGCATCTACAAAATTTGAAGAACTTCATAATGAAAAAGGGAAAATGCAAATAAGAGAAGAAATTGCAAACATAAGAATTTCTTTCAAGAATATATTAAAATCTAAAAGACTAAAATGCTTATTAATATTTAATGCAGTTTTTGTAGCGTTATTAAAAATTTTACAAAATCTAAGAAATACAGTTTTAATAGATATAAGCGTTCCAGAACAGTATTTTGGGGTTATATTTGCAGTACTTGGAATTGTAACAGGAATTGCTGCAAGAAATCAAGGTAGAATTCATAAAAAATATAGAAATAGAACTTTAGCATTTTTATCAATACCAATGGCAGTTTCGTGCTTAATGTTAGGAGTTATACTACTATGTAACTTTAATATAAAAGCATTAATAATATTAACACTAATATTATCTACTATACAATATGTGATGAAAGGACCTTATTATGTATTAATAAAGCAATATTTTAATAATTTTACAAACAGTGAAAAGAGAGTAAGAATTTCCACAGCAAATAATATAATTGAGAATGCAATTGCATCAATACTTATTTTTGCTGCTTCATATATATTAGATAGCATACCAACTGCGTATACACTTATTATAATAGGTTGCATATTTACATCTGGATTTGTACTATTACTAGATTATATGAGAACTAGAGTAGGATTAAAGCCAGAAGAATATAGCCAAAAAGAAATCTTATAAAAACTTATAATGGTTAAAAATGATAATTTGTATTTAATAAAACATAAATTTAATAAATATTTTTATAAAAAAGTAAAAAATATTTGACAAATAAATAAAGTTAATAGATAATAAAATATGAATTAATAAAAGATAAAATTTCATAATTTACAAAGGAGGAAAATATAAAATGTACGTGTTTAACAAAATAACTGTTAATCCACAATTACCTAAAAGAATTGAAAGATTAGAAAAAATCGCTAATAATTTATGGTGGTCTTGGAATACAGAATTTCTAAGCTTATTTAAACAAATAGATAGAGATTTATGGGAGACAGTAGAAAAAAATCCTGTTAGATTCCTAAGACAAGTTTCTCAAGAAAGACTAGAAGAAGCCTCAAAGAGTATAGAATTTTTAAAACAATATGATAAAGTTGTAGAAAACTTTGAATCTTATCAAAATAGCAAATCTACATGGTTTTCTAAAAATTATCCAGAAAATAAAAATGATATAATTGCATATTTTTCAGCTGAATATGGACTAGATCAAATTTTGTCTATTTATTCAGGGGGGCTAGGAATTTTATCTGGTGATCATTTAAAATCTGCAAGTGATTTAGGAATTCCACTAGTTGCAGTAGGGTTATTATATAAAAATGGATATTTCCACCAAAAAATAAATGGATATGGAGACCAAGAAACAGAATATAGAAGAATAGATATAAATACACTTCCAATAAAATCAGTAAAGGGTGAAGATGGAAAAGACTTAATTATATATGTAAAATTTCCAAAAAGAAGACTATATTTAAAAGTATGGAGTGTTAATGTAGGTAGAGTAACTTTATACTTAATGGATTCAGATATAGAAGAAAACCATGAAGAGTATAGAGATATTACAACTACTTTATATGGTGGAGACCAAGAAATGAGAATATCACAAGAAATAGTTCTTGGTATGGCAGGTGTAAGATTACTAAAAACATTAGGGTTACATCCAACTATATATCATATGAATGAAGGGCATTCATCTTTCTTAATTTTGGAATTAATAAAAAATATGATGAAAGAAAAAGAAATATCATTTGAAATGGCAAAAGATATAGTATCTTCGAAAACAGTATTCACAACACATACACCAGTTCCAGCTGGAAATGATATTTTCCCATTAAGTTTAGTAGAAAAATATTTTAAAGATTATTGGGATAGATTTGGAATTTCAAAAGAAGAATTCTTTAAAATGGGAATGGAGCCAAATCCTAAGCCAAACGCAGGATTCAATATGGGAATTCTAGCCTTAAAAGTAGCAGGTAAGAAAAATGGAGTAAGTAAACTTCATGGTGCAGTATCAAGAGAATTGTTTAATGATGTTTGGCCAGAAATTGCAGCAGATGAATCTCCAATTACATATGTAACAAACGGAATTCATACATGTTCATGGCTTTCACCAAATTTAAAAGAATTATATAACGAATACTTAATGCCATATTGGCAAGATCATATTTATGAAGATGAAACATGGGAAAAAATAAATGACATTCCAAACGAAGAATTATGGAATGCACATATGCTAAGAAAACAAAAATTAATGGAAAAGGCAAAACAAAATATTACTGAAAGATTAAAGAGAAGCGGATATCGTTATGAAGAAATAAACGAGATTACTTCGAAATTAAATCCGAATGTATTAACAATAGGCTTTGCAAGAAGATTTGCAACATATAAAAGAGCAACTTTATTATTTAGAGACTTAGAAAGAATAACACAAATAGTAAATAATCAAAATAGACCAGTTCAAATATTAATAGCTGGCAAAGCACATCCAGCGGACAAAGAAGGGCAAGATCTAATAAAATATATACATGAAATATCAATGAAACCACAATTTAAAGGAAAAGTCTTCTTATTAGAAAATTATAATATGGAATTATCACGTTATTTAATAAGTGGTGTAGATGTATGGCTTAATACTCCAAGACGTCCAATGGAAGCATCTGGTACAAGTGGACAAAAAGCATCTGTAAATGGAGCAGTAAACTTTAGTATTTTAGATGGATGGTGGGCAGAAGGATATAATCAAAAAAATGGTTGGGCAATAGGAACAAACGCAGAATATGAAAACTATGATATTCAAGATAATTGTGATAGTGAAAGCATTTACCAAACATTAGAAAATAAAATAGTTCCAGCATATTACGAACAAGATAAAAAAGGAATATCTGCTAAATGGATGGAATATATGAAAAATTCTATAATATCTACAGGTGGAAAATATAGTACAGCAAGAATGCTTGTAGACTACACAAATAAGCTTTATATGCCACTTGCTAACCTTTACCATAAACACTATGAAAACTTAGAAGAAGTTGCAGATTATAATAATTGGAAAAAAGAACTATATAATAACTGGGAAGATATAGTAATAACAGAAGAAAACAATTTAGACAATATAACAATGGATGCAGGAAATAACATAGAAGTATCTTGCAAAGTAAAATTACCAAATATTGAACCAGAAAATATAGAAGCACAAGTGTATTATGGAAGAATAAAAGAGAATGGAGTAGTAGAAAAAATAGCTGTTATTCCAATGTTAATGGTAGACTATGATGAAGAAGAAAGAACAGCCACATACAAGGCAAAAATAGAATTAACAACAGGTGGAGACTATGGCTACACATTCCGAGTTATGCCAAAACATGAAATGCTTTTAGATAGTGAAAATCTAAATTTAACAAAATGGATAGTAAAATAGATTAAAAGAACTAGAAAATCTAGTTCTTTTCTATTGAACACGTAAATGTTTAATGATATAATATGTGTGATAATAATGTAAAAAGATTTTAGGAGGAAAAAGATTTTATGAGAAAAACAAAAATAGTATGTACAATAGGACCAGCTACGAGAGAAGTAGAAATATTAAAAAAATTAATATTAGCAGGAATGAATGTGGCAAGAATTAACTTTTCACATGGAAATTACGAAGATCAAAAAGTATATATAGAAAATGTAAAAAAAGCAAGAGAAGAATTAAATGTGCCGGTAGCATTGTTGCTAGATACACAGGGACCAGAAATAAGAACAGGTGTATTAGAGCAAATGCCAGTAAAATTAAAAGCAAATGACATATTTACACTTGTAAATGAAGATATTGTTGGCAATAATGAAAAAGTAAGTGTAACATATAAAGAATTATATAAAGATATAGAAATCGGAACACAAATATTAATAGATGATGGAAAAATAGAATTAGAAGTTATAGAAATAAAAGGTAAAGATGTTGTATGTAAAGTAACAAATGGCGGAATGCTTGGAAATAGAAAAAGCATTAACTTACCAGGAACACACGTTAATTTGCCATCATTAAAAGAAAAAGATATTCAGGATTTAAAAGATGGATGTATGGCAGACTTTGATTTTGTGGCAGCATCATTTGTGAGAAGTGCAGAAGATGTAAAATCAATAAGAAAAGTATTAGATGAAAATGGTGGAAAAAATATACAAATAATTTCAAAAATAGAAAATCAAGAAGGAATAGATAATTTAGATGAAATTATAGAATTAAGTGATGGAATAATGGTAGCACGTGGCGATTTAGGAGTAGAAATTCCATATTATGAAGTACCAATTATGCAAAAAAAATTTATTCAAAAATGTAACAATGCAGGAAAAATGGTAATAACAGCAACACAAATGTTAGACTCTATGACAGAAAATCCAAACCCTACAAGAGCAGAAATTAGTGATGTTGCAAATGCAATATTTGATGCAACAGGAGCAATAATGCTATCTGGAGAAAGTGCAATGGGAAAATATCCTGTAAAATGCGTAGAAACAATGAATGAAATAGCAACAGCAGTAGAACAAAATATAAAATACTGGAAAAGATTTACTAGAAGAGAATATGATTTATCAAATTTAGACTATGAATTTAATTTATGCCATAGTGTAACAGGAACAGCAATGGAAATGAATGCAAAAGCAATATTTGCATATACAGAAACAGGAAATACACCAAGAATGGTGGCAAGTTTCTTACCAAGCTGTCCAATATATGCACTAACAAGTAATGAGAAAACATATAGACAATTAGCGCTTTCATGGAACACAACACCAATATTAATAAAAGGTAAAACAAAACCAAATGATATAATTTCAGCAGGAATAGAAGAAGCAAAAATAAGAGGTTATGTAAAAGAAGGAGATATAGTAGTTATAGCAGGAGGAGCTTCAATTGTATCTAGCAAAGACATAGAAAAAGATGCTATGAACAGAACAATTGGAGGAGTATTAAAAATCTAAATTTTATGGACGGGCTTAAAAATTTAAGACCCGTCTTTTCAATTTTAGGGACGAGCTTAGAAATTTAAAAAAAGACTTTAAAAATTATGAAAAATATTGTAAAATAGTACAAAAGTGCAAAAAAGGGAAAAAGTAAAATATGAACAAAAAATGGGAATGTATAGAATTGGATAATGAGAAAATTAAAAATGTAGAAAAAATTGAAAATGAATATGGAATAAGCAATTTACTTGCTAAAATTTTAGTAAATAGAAATTTAACCCAAAAAGAAGATATTGATTTATTTTTAAAACCAACAAGACACGATTTTCACAATCCATACTTAATGCCAGATATGGCTTTAGCTGTAGATAGAATAATAAAAGCTATTAATAATAAAGAAAAAATATTAATCTATGGCGACTATGATGTAGACGGAATTACAAGTATTACAGTAGTTGAAAATTTCTTATTAGAAAGAGGTGCAATTGTTACACAATATATTCCAAATAGATTAAATGAAGGATATGGTTTAAATGTAGAAGCAATAAAGAAAATAGCAGATGACGGTGTAAATCTAATAATTACCGTAGACTGTGGAATTTCAGGAATAGAAGAAGTAAATTATGCAAATTCTTTAGGATTAGAAGTTATTGTAACAGATCATCACGAAGTAGGAGAAGTTTTACCAAATGCAATAGCAGTTGTAGACGCAAAAAGAAAAGACAGTACATATCCTTTTAGAGAATTAGCAGGTGTGGGAGTTGGATTTAAATTAATTCAAGCAATAGCTCAAAGATTAGAGTTAGAGGAAAAAGAATACTTGAAATATTTAGATATTGTATGTATAGGTACAATATCAGATATAGTTCCATTGGTAGATGAAAATAGAGTTATAGCAAAACTTGGATTAAAACTAGTGGAAGTAACAAAAAATGTTGGATTAAAAGCTCTTTTAGAAGCTTCAGGTTACAAAAAAATAGATTCTTTTACAGTTTCATTTGGACTAGCACCAAGAATAAATGCATGTGGAAGAATGGGCAAAGAAAAAGAAGCGTTAAACTTATTTTTAACACAAGATGAAAATGAAGCAAAGAAAATTGCTTTAAAGTTAAACGAGTATAATAAAGAAAGGCAAGATATTGAAAAAATAATATATGAGGATGCAGTAAACAAAATAGAAAAAAGTGAGACAGATAAACAAGTACTAGTATTAGGCAGTGAAAATTGGCACCATGGGGTTATAGGAATTGTTGCATCAAAAATTACAGACTTATATTTTAAACCGAGTATATTAATTTGCTTTGAAGAAAACAAAGGAAAAGGCTCTGGAAGAAGTATACCAGGATTCGACCTTTATAAAAGCTTAACAAATTGTAGTGAAAATTTAGAAAAATTTGGTGGACACTCTATGGCAGTAGGCGTTACACTTAAAAAAGAAAATTTTGAAAAATTTAAAGAAGAATTTGAAAAATATGCACAAAATAGCAATATATGTGATATAATGCCTATTATTAAAATTGATGAAAAAATAACACTTGAAGATATTAATATAAAAGCAGTAGAAGAATTAAACATGTTAGAGCCATTTGGAGAGGCAAATAAAATGCCATTGTTTATGTATAAAAACTTGAAAATACATTCAATAAGAACTTTATCGGAAGGTAAACACATAAAACTAACGTTAAAAGATAACAATTTTCACATTGATAGTATAGGGTTTAATTTAGGACATTTAGCAGAAGAATATCAAATTGGAGATAAAGTGGATGCGGTTGGTTCACTTGAAATAAATAGATTCAATGGAAGAGAAAGTGTACAAATTAATTTGAAAGACTTAAGAAAGTCATATTAAAAAGGAAGTGAATTAAGGTGCAAGAAGCAAAAGTGCAATACACAATAGAAGATATTGTGAACAAAATGAAAAAGAACAACAAAAAGTCAGATATAAAACTTATAATGAAAGCATATAACTATGCGAAAGAAAATCATGGTAATCAATTAAGAAAATCAGGGGAACCATACATAATTCATCCAATTCAAGTTGCTTATACATTAGCAGAATTGGAATTAGATGACGCAACTATTTGTGCTGCGCTTCTTCATGATGTAGTAGAAGACACAGAAGTTACACATCAAGATTTAATAAATGAGTTTGGAATAGAAATTGCGGAAATGGTAGATGGCGTAACAAAACTTAGCAAATTAAATTATGAGTCTGTAGAAGAAGCACAAGTTGAAAATTACAGAAAAATGTTTCTAGCAATGGGAAAAGATATACGTGTTATAATGATAAAACTTTCAGATAGACTTCATAACATGAGAACATTAAAATATTTATCAAGGGATAGACAAATAGCAAATGCAAAAGAAACAATGGATTTATATGCACCACTTGCCAATAGACTTGGTATATATTCTTTAAAATGGGAATTGGAAGATTTATCTTTTAAATATTTATATCCAGAAGAATATAGAGAAATAGTAGAAGGAATAGACAGAAAAAGAGAAGAACGTTTGCAATTTATAGACAAAATAGAAGAACAAATAAAACAAGAACTAAAAAAACAAAAAATAGAAGCAGAAATTACAGGACGTGCAAAACACTTATATAGTATTTATAGAAAAATGAAAAGAGACAATATCACATTAGACCAAATATATGATTTATTTGCACTTCGTATAATTGTAAATTCAGTAAAAGATTGTTATGCAGCTTTAGGTGTAGTGCATGAATTATATAATCCAATGCCAGGAAGATTTAAAGACTATATTGCAGTTCCAAAACCAAATATGTATCAATCATTACACACAACACTAATTGGAGAAAAAGGAACACCATTTGAAGTACAAATTCGTACTTGGGATATGCATAGAATTGCAGAATACGGAATTGCTGCACACTGGGCTTACAAAGAAGCAAGCTTTGCCAAAGGAAAAAAGGCAAATGTAAAAGTTTCAGAAGATAAATTAGCATGGCTACGTGAGACATTAGAGTGGCAAAAAGATATGCAAGATCCACAAGAATTTTTAAATACATTAAAAACAGAATTATTTGAAGATGAAGTATATGTATTCACTCCAAAAGGAGATATAAAAGTACTTCCAAGTGGTAGTACACCAATAGATTATGCATATAGTATACATGCTGAAATAGGTCATCATATGACAGGATGTAAAATAAATAGCAAAATGATGCCAATAATAACAAAACTAAAAAATGGAGATATTATTGAAATAATAACTTCGGAAAATAGTAAAGGACCAAGTAGAGATTGGCTAAAATTTATACAAAGTTCAACAGCTAAAAATAAAATAAATGCATGGTTTAAGAAAAATCAAAGAGAAGAAAACATTGAAAAAGGTAAAGACTTAATAGAAAAAGAAATAAAACGTATAGGAATGAACCATGATGAATTATTTAGGCAAGAATTTATACAAGGGGCATTAAACAGATATAAATTCAATTCTATAGAAGATATGTATGCATCTGTAGGATTTGGAGCAATAACTTCAGGAAAATTAATAGCAAGAATATTAGAGGAATACAGAAAAGTTCATAAAGAAGAAAATGTTGAGCAAAAATTAGAAGAATTAAGCAAAGAAAAAAATACAGCAAAACCTTCAAAATCTGGTATAGTAGTAAAAGGAATAGACAATTGTTTAGTAAAAATTTCAAAATGTTGCAATCCTGTACCAGGAGATGATATAGTAGGATATATCACAAGAGGAAGAGGAGTATCTATTCATAGAGCAAATTGCAAAAACTTGAAAGATTTATTTGAGGACGAAGAAAGTAGAATGATAGATGTTTACTGGTACACAGAAAAAGAAGCAGCATACAATGTAGATATTGAAGTATTCGCAAATGACAGATCAGGACTTTTAGCAGACATTATAGCTCAAATAAGTGCAACAAAAATAAAACTAATAGCAGTTAATTGTAGAGCAAACAAAGAAAGAATAGCAATTACAGAAATAACAGTAGAAGTAGAAAATTTAGAACAATTAAATGATGTGTTAAAGGCAATTAGAAAAGTTGATAGTGTTTACGAAGTTAAACGTAAAAAATAGGTAAAACAAATGAAAAACTTCGTATTACTTCGTTATTGAAAACTTGAAAAATACTCGACGTACAACACGTACGCCTCCGTCTTTTCAGCTTTCAATGCCTAGTACTACTCGTTTTTGATTTGTTTTAAAAGAAAAAACAAAAGAAGGGGAAAAAATGATATTAAAAAGATTAAAAGTAAATACAGCATTAGGAGAGCCAACGAATTGCTACATAGTAGAAGATGAAGAAAGCAAAGAAACAATGGTTATAGATCCAGGCGGAGAAGCAGACAAAATTATAGATATGTTAGATACATTAGGTATAGACAAATTAAAATATATATATTTAACACATTGTCATGGAGACCATTTTGGAGCAATATTAGAATTAAAAGAAAAAAAAGGTGGAAAAGTATTGATTCATAGAGACGATGCAGAGGGATTATATAATCCTGCAATTAGTCTTACTTATTATATAGGAATGGATGATATAGAATTAGAAGCGGATTCTAGAGTAGATGAAGGAGATATAATCCATTTAGGAAATCTAGAATTCAAGGTAATACATACACCAGGACATACAAAAGGTGGAACTTGTCTATATTGTAAAGAAGAAGGATTACTATTTTCAGGAGACACATTATTTAAAGGAACATGGGGAAGAACAGACTTACCAACAAGTAGTTTTCCAGATATAATAGCATCTATAACAAGCAAACTAACAATACTTCCAGATGACACAATAGTATATCCAGGTCATGGAAGAATGACAACAATAAGAGAAGAAGAACCAATATATTTAGAACTAAAACCACGTTTAGATTAAAATTTGTACTATTAGGGACAAATTAACCT
The DNA here is from genome assembly GCA_963621995.1 of Lachnospiraceae bacterium. Taxonomy (GTDB): domain Bacteria; phylum Bacillota; class Clostridia; order TANB77; family CAG-508; genus UMGS1663. The sequence continues at coordinate 97,538 of CAVFFZ010000001.1, read as the reverse complement.
TTTAGGAACGCCCCCTTTAGTAATACAATAATAGCTCATAATAGGAGGAAATAAAATGAACAAAGTAGAACCAAGAACATTGCCAGGCTTTATGGAACTGCTACCAAAAGAGCAAATTCTATTTAACAAAATGAGAGAAAAAATACAAAAATCTTATGAAAAGTTTGGCTTTTTACCAATAGATACACCAATAATAGAAATTTCAGATGTACTTTTGGCAAAAGCTGGTGGAGAAACAGAAAAACAAATTTATCGTTTCCAAAAAGGAGATAATGATTTAGCACTTCGTTTCGATTTAACAGTACCACTTGCAAAATATGTAACTGAATATTATAACGATTTAAGCTTTCCTTTTAGAAGATATCAAATAGGAAAAGTATATCGTGGAGAAAGACCACAAAAAGGAAGATTCCGCGAATTTTATCAATGTGACATAGATATTATAGGCGATGGAGAATTAAACATAATAAATGATGCAGAAATGCCAGCTGTAATATATAGTACAATTAAAAATTTAGGATTTGAAGATTTTACAATATGTATAAATAATCGTAAATTATTATCTGGTCTATTCAAAGAGCTAGATTTAGAAGATAAATCTGTAGACATTATGCGTATAATAGATAAAATTGAAAAAATAGGCAAAGAAAATGTTATAGAATGTTTAAAAGATTTAGAGTTAAGCGAAAATCAAATAAATGAAATAATAGACTTTATTGAAATTAATGGAACAACCGAAGAAAAAATAAATTCATTAGAAAAATTAAATTATACTAACGAAATATTTAACGAAGGTTTAGAAGAACTAAAACAAGTTGTAAAATATGTTAAAGTTTTTGGCGTTCCAAATTCTAATTTTAAAGTAGACTTAACAATAGCAAGAGGTTTGGACTATTACACAGGAACGGTTTACGAAACATTTTTAAATGAATATCGTGAACTAGGAAGTGTATGCTCAGGCGGAAGATATGATAATTTAGCAGAATATTATACAGATAAAAAATTACCCGGAGTAGGAATTTCTATAGGATTAACAAGATTATTCTACAAACTAAATGAACTAAATGCATTAAAAGAAGAACAAAATTCAATTGCAAAAGTTCTAGTAATTTCAATGTTAAAAGATAATTCAAAAGCATTAGAAGTGGCAACAGTATTAAGAAACGAAAATATAAATGCAGAAGTTTATTTAGAAAACAAAAAAATAAAAGCTAAATTCAAATATGCAGATAGGCTTGCTATTCCATATGTTATAGTAATAGGAGAAGATGAAATAGTAAATAATACAGTAACTTTAAAAAACATGCAAACAGGAGAACAAGAAACTTTAAAAATAGAAGAAGCAATAAAGAAAATTAAATAACAGTACTTAAATAGGAGTATATATATTATTTAAAATATATATACTTTTTATTATATTCTAGGAAAATTTTCTAAAATGTCTAAAAATATTAATCATGCCTCTTTTGTTCTAATATACTATAAATATATTAGCCTTCCAATTTACTTTATGTGATTGAATTTCTATTTCTGTTAGCATAAATTCCTAAGTATAAGCATATACTAATATATAATAGGTTTGTACGAAAGGAAAAGCATATATGGTAAATGTGACAATTCTAAATAAAAAAGACATTCTAAAATATGGAATAAAGTTAGGAATAGTACTTGTATGTCTATTTATGTTTGTAAAAATAATAAAACAAGGTAATCAAAAAGAAGAAATAAAATTACAAGGAATTTTAAGCGAAGACAAATTAGAATCTTGTTTAGAGGAAAATATACCAATGATGAAACAAGTAAATGGAAATATGGAGGATTTTGAAGAAAAAATTGAAAGTATAGATTTGATAGAATATACAGTGTCTAAACAATTAGCAATGCTTAACGAAATTATACCAAAGGAAAATAAAACAGAAAATCAGGAGATAAAAGAAGAAAATAATGATGTTGTAATAGAACAAGCAAAAACAGGACTTGAAACAAAAGTAGTAGAAAATAACGTACCTACCAAGTTTACAAATGAATATAATGGAGTAAAAGTTAGAAATGAAACAGAATATGAATTAACAGAAGAAATGTTGAAACCAGATATAACAATTAATAATAAAAACATTTTATTATTTCATACACATACATGCGAAAGCTATACACCAAGTGAGAATTTTGAGTATGAACAAACAGGAACATATAGAACAACAGATTTTAACTATAATGTAGTAAGGGTTGGAACAGAACTTACAAATCAATTAAAAAGTTATGGATATAATGTAATTCATGATAATACATATCATGATTATCCAGCATATAATGGGTCATATGAAAGGTCATTAACTACAGTTAAGAATTTATTAAAACAATATGATAATACAGACATTGTAATAGATTTACATAGAGATGCAATAGGCGATTATACATATGCACCAACTGTTCAAATTGGAGAAGAACAAGCCGCACAAATTATGTTTGTAATAGGAACAGATGGAGGAGGGTTGGAACACGAAAATTGGAATGATAATCTAAAATTTGCTATAAAAGTACAAGAAAAAGCAAATGAGTTATATCCAGGATTATTTAAACCAATAATATTAAGGAATAGTAGGTATAATCAACACCTAGCAAAAGCAGCATGTATAATAGAAGTAGGGGCTACAGGTAATACAATGGACCAATGTTTAAATAGTATGAAATATTTGGCAAAGGTAATGAGTGAAGTAATAAATTGATACTATCCACAAAGAGCCAGGTATTTTTGAAAATTTTGGGAAATTGACAAGGCAATTTAGGAAAAAATAAAAGCGAAAAAATTGAAAATACCTATTGACAATAAAGAGCAAAATGTGCTAATATAAATATTGTCGATGGGAAATGCGGATGTGGCGAAACTGGCAGACGCGCTAGACTTAGGATCTAGTCCGAAAGGGTGGGGGTTCAAGTCCTCTCATCCGCACCAATGACGTTTCTGTTCGAACTATTAGAACAGAGGAATAAAAAAATCAATCAGAAAATAAATCTGGTTGATTTTTTTACTTCTTGTCAGATTTCCTATTTTATGTTACAGTATAAATGGAGATTAAAAATACTAGAAAAATAAATATGAAAGAAGAAATAAGAAAATATTAATAAAATAAGGAATTAATGACTTATTTTTAAGGAGAATACAAATGGAAAAAATAAAAAAGAATGAAGAATATATTGTAAACATTATAGACTATGGAATGAATGGAGAAGGCATTGCTAAAATAAATGACTTTACCATATTTGTTCCATATGCCATGAAAGGCGAAAAAGTAAAAATAATTATAGTGAAAGTACTTTCTTCTTATGGATATGGAAAAGTAGTAGAAATACTAGAAAAATCTCATTTTAGGGTGGAAGAAGATTGCAGTACATATAAAAGATGTGGTGGCTGTGATTTAAGACATATTGACTATGAAGAAACATTAAATATAAAACAAAAAATGGTACAAAATTTAGTAAATAAAACTTTAGATAAAAAAAATGATGTGCACAAAACAATAGGAATGGGCAACCCATATAACTACAGAAATAAAGCACAATTCCCAGTAGGACTAAACAAACAAGGTGAAGTACAAATAGGAGTTTTTGCACAAAGAACACATGAAATTATAGGAATAAAAGAATGTTTTATTCAAAATATAGAAGCACAGAAAATAGCATTTTCTATTCAAAAATTTATAATAGAAAAAAATATACCAGTATATAATGAAGAAACATTAAAGGGTCTAATTCGCCATATTGTAATAAAAGTAGGAATTCGTACACACGAAATAATGTGTATATTAGTTGTAAATGGTAAAAAAATACCATATGAAACAGAACTGGTTGAAATGCTTGTAAAACAATACAATGTAAAGACAATTGTAAAAAATATAAATATGAAAAAGACAAATGTAATATTAGGCTATGAAAATATAGTTCTTCATGGAGATGGTTATATTTATGATATATTGGGAGATTATACATTTAAAATCTCTCCAATGTCATTCTATCAAGTAAACCCAGTACAAGCAGAAATTTTATACAATACAGCAATAGAAATGGCAGACTTAAGCAAAAATGACATATTATTTGATTTATATTGTGGAATTGGAACAATAGGAATTTTTGCTTCAAACTATGTTAAAAAAGTTTATGGAATAGAAATAGTAGAGCAAGCAATTGAAGATGCAAAAGAAAATGCGAAAATAAATAATATTGAGAATATAGAATTCTTTGTAGGAGATGTAGAAAAAACATTTTCTAATTTGATGGAAAAGAAACAAATTTATCCTGATGTAATAATAGTAGATCCTCCACGTAAAGGACTAGATAACAATACAATTAATAATATTTTAGCAGTTAAGCCTAAAAAAATAGTTTATATAAGTTGTAATCCTGCAACTATGGTAAGAGATATAAATTTGCTTAATGAAAATTATGAAATAGGAAATATACAACCAGTAGATATGTTCCCATTTACAAGCCACGTTGAATGTGTTTCAGTACTACATCGAAAAAGCCTTGAAAAATAAGGCTTTTTGATTTTTAGTAAAACTAAAAAAAGTGATATTTTGTTGTAAAAAATGATAAAAAATCAAAAAATATTCAGAGGGTTGTTTGAGTATGATATGTACACGACGCTGATATAAGTGGTATGTGGAAACATATACTAATCGTTTTTTTTATAATGAATGTGCGATTTATTTGTATATTTAACATATATAAATTATTCTTATATAATATAGATAACAAACAGAGGGAGTGTGGTTATAATGAAAAAAATAAAACTACCTATTAAGAATATAGAAACTAACATAATTTTAAATGCCTTAATACAATTTAAAAATGATAAATTAAAACAAGGTATCTATACAGAACCTATTGATGAACTAATTTTAAAATTAAATAAAATTTATTAACATATTTGAACTGATTAAAAATGGTCAGTTCTTTTTTTATGCCAGAAATGGAATACATAGCCATCTTATAAAATTAAGGTGGCTAAATTAAAAGAAAGGAGGCGAGAATATGCAAGAAAGTAAGTGCAAGGTAATTGCAATCACAAATCAGAAAGGAGGAGTTGGTAAAACAACAACAACCTTTAATCTTGGTGTAGCATTGGCTAAACAAGGAAAAAGAGTGTTAGTTGTAGATGTTGATCCTCAGAGTAATTTAACTACTTATGCAGGTTGGTATGATGAAAATGAGTTGAAATATACCTTATCTGATTTAATGGAACAATCAATGAATGATGAAGAAATTAAAACAAAAGAAAGTATATTACACCATAAAGAAAATGTGGATTTAATTCCATCTAATCTTTCTTTATCAGCATTAGAAAATTCACTAACCTATGCAATGAGTAGAGAATATACTTTAAGGAATTGCTTATCTAGTATTAAAGATGATTATGATTATATACTTTTAGATTGTCAACCAAGTTTAGGTATGCTTACAATAAATGCTCTTGCTAGTGCAAATAGTGTTATCATACCAGTACAAAGTGAATACTTTGCTTTAAGAGGTATGACTGATTTATTTAAGATAATAAATAAAGTTAGACGACAAATAAATCCAACACTAAAAATAGAAGGAGCATTATTAACCTTAGTTTATTCTAGAACTAATCTTCCAAAGGAAATAGAAACACAATTTGCAGTATTGGATTGCATTGAGTGTAATGTGGCAACGCCATCTCACGCACAGGCAATAAGACTCAAAAAAATGAGTCAAGAGGGAACACTTACAATTGATGAAATAGAAGACATTTTATCAGAGGAAAAACCAAACCAGATTCCCAAAATGAAATTTAATGCTGACAGAATTAGAAATGTACTCCCAAAGAATGTTGAGGAGAAAAAAATTGAAGATTTTGTTGTTAAAGCCATTGAATTTTATGGAAAACATCTTCAAAGACAGAAGTCTATGGGTGAAAGATAGTGGGAGTTTGTATTCCGTAAATCCCTCCTTACAATCCTCCCTAGTATTATTACTAACTATTTATTTACTAACTGAAAAAAGTATATATAAGTTAGTAAAACGCATAAGTGAAAATAATTAAAAATTATGCTAGATTAAAATTAAGCAAGGGGGTGTGATTGGAATGAAAAAATTGATTTTAAGTATATTATGCACAGTATTAGCAAGTGGCGTTGTATGTTTCAATTCAATGTATAACTCACAATCAAATGAAAAATCAGAGGAACAACTAAAACAAGAAACCAAAATTGAGAAAGTTGATGAGAAAATAGAAACAGATGATACAGCAGTAATGGATGAGGAAATTCAAGAAACGAATAAAGAAGAAAACTCAAGTACAACTGCAAAAAATGATAAAACAGAAACTAAATCAGATTCAACAAAGAAAGTTAGTTCTTCAGTTAGTAAAGTTCCTAAACAAGAAACATCACAAAGCAAAGAAAGTAGTAGCAAACCAAATGAAACTGCACAACATCAAACACAAAGTACAAAACAAACTGAACAATCAAATCCACAAGGACAAGCAACTCTAAAAAATGCTAAATATGGAGTTTATGAACAATCAACAGGAAAACTTGTAACTACAATTAGTACTGATGAGAACGGATATGGTAAAAGTTCAAATGTACTTTCATATAATTCTTATTATCTTCAAGAAATAAGTGCTAGTAATGGCTATTATTAGATAATACAAAGTATAATTTTGATTTAAAAGGCAAAGATAATGAAAAATTAGATGTATTTGAAACAGTGGTAAAGAACTATGTTAGTATTTTAAAACAATATGATTATGTTGATGGTCAAACCACTTTCTTAAATGCAGAAAAAGGAATAACATTTGAAATATTTTATCCAAATGGAGATAAGTTTGATGAAATAACTACTGATAAAAATGGTTATGCAATAAGTGAAAAACTACCACTTGGAAAGTATATTGTTAAGGAAGTTCAAACTGATGATGAATATGTATTAGATGAAACTGAATATCATATTGAATTAACAGAAGTAGATAACTTAACACCAATAGTATATGATTCACTAGAAATGACAAATATTTTAAAGAAAGGTAAAATTTAATTTATCTAATAAAGCTTGAAAATTTAAAATATTTATAGTATATTATTAGCAAGTAATAAAAGGAGTAAATATATATGAAATTAAATAAAAAAGTAATCATTATATTAATAATTTCGATTATAGTTGGAATATATTTTATAAGAAAAAATGCTAGTACAGTAAATGATGCATTGATAAAAAAGGCTTACATAGATATATGGAGAGATAACTCAATGATTGATATCGATTTGTATTCCGAAGGAAGTGGTTTAAATGAAAAATTATATTTAGGTGCACAACCTGTACATTATCTTATAAATAAAAATGGTGATATATATACATATCAAGCTAGTTCATATAAAAATAAAATCACAGGCAAAAGAGATCCTTCTACAAGCCAATATATCAAAACACTTTCACAATTCGATTTAGAGAAAACAGAAAACAAATTAAAGTCAATTGCGGAAAATAATGCCAGCAATTCTTTTAGTTCGTACTCAACATATTGGTATATAAAAATAAACGGAAAATCAGCTAGAGTGAATGTAAATGTGTATCAATATGTATTAGAGCAATATTTAGATGAAAATTATACACAAACAATAAACAAAAGAAATTTAGAAAATTCCATTCATGATTTTATAAAGAAAAACTATTCTACTAACCAATCTGCATTTTATTCAGGACCATTTAATATGTTCTCTCTAACTGATGAAGAAAAGAATATAATATTGGATGAATATAAAAAAGAAAATCCAAATATCGAATTGGCTGATGATGAATTATTAAGCATAATAGATCATCAAGCATCTATAATTTGGTATGAAAGTATTGGTTTTTAGTATTATTAATTCTATTATGTAGATTTCCATCCCCTTTAAATAATATTATTAATTTACGAATAATTCCAATTACAACTTATAATTTATCTTTTAATAGTATTATTTTTTTCGTATGGTATTGGAATAACAAGAATTGTAGAACTAACAAAAGAAATATATGAAGCATTTAATGAATTTGAACTAGAAGATATTAAAGAGTTAAATGAATATGATAGACATATTGAACACTCTGAAATATTTGAAAATAATCTTGAAAATAGAGCAAAGGACAAGCCTTTAAGTATAGAAGAAGAGATTATAAGAAAAGCTACATTTGAAGAATTGAAAAATGCAATAGATTTATTACCAGAGGTTCAAAAAAGGAGAGTTAAAAAGTATTTCTTTGATGATAAAAGTGAGTATGTTATTGCCAACGAAGAACATACAACACAACAAGCAGTGAATAAAAATTTAAGGCAAGCAATACAAAAATTGAAAGAAATTTTAAAAAAATAAAAATTTAGGGTTGTTATTTTGCGTTTTAGTGAGGAAACAGGTGAGAGGGAGTTAATCCTTTTCAACCTGTTCCTTTTATTTTAGCTGGGACAGGATGTGTTCTTTGAAAATTTGATACACATTCATCAGATAAAAATTTATTTCTGAAAAATTAAAGCGGAGATATTTCAAAACGTATTTCAAAATCAGTAAAATCGCTTAATTTATTATTTTCCAAACACTCTATATAATTTGAAAGTTGTTCTTGTGTCCTACAAGCAGCTATTATAGCAGGATTTAATTTATTATTAAACATTATATCAAAAGCATATCGTAGACTTTCCAAAAATGGTTTTGCCTCGCGATCTCTACTTAATGAAAAAGCTTCTCTAAATCTTGCAAGATGAGGTGAAGAAATATAATATTTTAAAGGCAAAATGTATTCTTTATTTACAACATCTTCAACTGAATCATAATTATTTGGAAATTTTAATAAATAATCATTAAGCTGTTTTATTTTGTAAGGTAAAAATACCTTTTGTGAATTTTCAGAAATTAGTAAAATATTATTATCTTTTGTTATTTCCATTTTATAACCTCCATATATAAAGTACTATATATATAATAACATAATATTTGCTTGAAAACCATTACACAAATATTATATTCATATTACAAAAAAAGTAAAATTAAAAGAAAAATGTAACATATTAGTAACGTAAATGTAATGATAGTGTAATGGATTTAATTGAAAATATAAGTTATAATATAAAAAGGAGGAGTTAAAATGAAAAAACACAAAAAAAGTTATTTATTAATAGTATTGGTTATAATGCTAATTGCTATTGCTGTTGGTTACGCAGCATTTTCACAAAGTTTGAAAATTACAGGAACAGCAAAAGCTGTTGGAGAATGGGATGTTCACTTTGAAACAGCCAAGATAAATGATCAAAGTACAGAGGATGCAAAAGTTTGCTCAGCAACAGTAAACACAGATAAAACAGAAGTAACTGTAAATGTACAATTGAGCTATCCAGGAGATGGTCATACTATAACTACAACTATAAAAAATAATGGAACAATACCAGCAAAATTAACTGGATTTACTGTAAAAGATAAAGATGGAAAAGCAATTTCAAACGATTATCTTGAAATTACAACACCAACTTTAGCAACTGATGGTTCAGAAATAATTAAAGCTAATCAAACTTGTACATACGCATTTGGTGTTAAGTGGAAGTCTGATGCTCCAACAACAAGTACAACAATAAATCAAACAGTAGAGTTCACAATAGAACTTAACTATGAACAAGCAACAGATGAAGTTACTGTAAACCCAAGTCATAATGCACATACTTAAGTCTAGAATAAAAGGATAATATTTAATATTATCCTTTTAGAATATTTATATGGTGAGTAATATGCAAAAATCAAAGATTCTAACAATAATAGTAATTATTGTAATACTGTTTTATGGATTATTGGCTAATTTAAAATTGGTAAATGAAATAAATACTATTTATTTATACTACATTAATCCATTATTTTGGATAGTACTAGCAGTACTCCTAAAAAATACTATTAATGATGTATATAGGAGTTTAAAAATAAAAAAAGAAATTGCTTATTGTGCAATAATTTGTGCAATAATATATGTAATGATATATATGATATCAGGATTGTTTTTAACATTTGGAAAAAATCCATATTTTACAACAATAAAAGGATTTATAATAAATTTATGGATTCTTGGAACAATTATAATAGCTAAAGAATTTATAAGATATAAATTAATAAACAATGTCTACGGAAAAGATAAAGTAAAAATAGCAGTTTTAATATCAATTGTATATATAATAATTGATATAGGAATTAATAAATATATATCAGCAAGCTTTTCAATGCTAATGATGGTAAAAGAGATCTGTCAAACTATTATACCACTAATAGCAAAGAATATATTGTATTCATATATATCAATGAATTCTAATTATTTGCCAACATTAATATATGAAATGGTAACAAAATTGTATTTATGGATATCTCCAATATTACCAAATGCTCCATGGGTTATGACTGCAATTATTGATTCAACAATTCCAATAATTTTATTTTTATATGCTAGATATATAATTTATAAAAATTCAACATTAAAATCCAAGCAAGAAATTGATGCAATTAACCCTAAAGATGTGTTGCCTTTTTTAATAATAGTAATATTAGGAATATGGTTTGGCATAGGAATTTTTTCTATAAAACCTGTTGCAATTGCTTCAGGAAGTATGGAAAAGGAACTATATACAGGAGATATTGCAATAATAAAAAAATGCAATGCGAATGATGTTGAGGTAGGTGATATAATAGAATATCAAATGGAAGGATATACTGTTATTCACAGAATAATGGAGAAAAAACAGAAAAAAGGAGAGTATTTTTTTGTAACAAAAGGTGATAATAATGATGCAGAAGATGCAAAAGAAGTTTCTGAATCACAACTAATAGGAAAAATGATTTTTAAGGTTAAATATTTAGGATATCCATCTATTTGGATTAATAAATTACAGGCTAAAGAACAAGTAGAAGTAGAAACAGGGAAATAAAGCGAAGAGTAAGGAAGAAAGCATAAAATGAAAGCTAAGCAAAAGATAAAAATGAGAAAATCAACAAGATTTTTTATTATAGTTATAGTAACAGCACTGTTAGTAATTGGGGCTAGCAGTTTTATTCAAGTAATATTTAAAAATGAAATAATAAAAAGCAAGGAAGAAATATATAACTATACTAATCAATATAATTATAATTATATTGTAAATTTAAAATCGAATAAATATATTGAAGAACAAACTTTACCAATGAATGAAGTATATGTTACGGATTTAATTAATAATGCAGTTTTTAATTTTAATTATAATTATATAGCAAGTAGTGAAACAAACATAAAATATAGTTATAAGATAATTGGTAAATTACAAGCAGTTTACACAAAAGATGGGCTTGAACAAAAAATATGGGACAAAGAAGAAACTCTAAAAGAGAGTGAAACTTTAGAAATTATATCTAATAAAATTGAATTACAAGAACCTTTGAAATTAAACTTAGTGGAAAAGAATAAGCTTGTTACAGATTTTGAGCAGGAAATGAATATGTCATTAGATACTACTTATACTTTGATATTTCAGGTAGAAACAAAAACAGAGATTGAAGGTCAAACAGTAGATAACGAATATTCATCTTCAATATCTATAGATTTAGGTGAAAAAACAACAGAAATAAATGGCGAAAATAATATTGAAAAAACAACATATGTAACAAATGAAAAGGAAGAAAAACAAAAAATTAACATGTGTGAATTAGGAATATCTTGTATATTAATAATATTTTCAAGCATTATTTTATATTATGTTCATACAAATATAGTTATAATAAATAAGATTAGAAATTATTATAGATATGAATTAAACAAAATGCTAAGAATTTGCCAAGATAAGATAATAAAAATTAATGATAAGGCAGATATTAAGCTAGATACTGTTATAGATGTTAAAGATTTTGAAGAAATTATAAAAGCTTCAGACGAATTATTTAAACCAATTATTTATTGGGAATCTAAAGATGATGACGAGGCATGGTTTAATGTTATAAGTGGAGAAATAACTTACAGATTTGTTTATAAAGATAACAGTTAGAAGAATAATCTTTTAACTGTTTTTTGTAAAATTTATAATGTAAATGAAAGGAACAAAAATGTATAGAAAACATAAAGCAAGAACAAAGAAAATTAGCACAAAATTTATTATATTTGTTTTTATATTAATTTTAATATTAATTGGAAGTGGCTATTCACTTTATACTTCTAAATTATATATTAATGGCAATGTTACTTTAAAATATAAGGAACCTAAATTAGAAAATTTGGAAATTGTTGAATCAAATGGTCAACAACTTACATTAAGTGCTAGCGGAAGCATTTTGGCATATATTAGTCCAGCTTCAATTAAAAGTTCTAGTAAATTTGATGATGATACTTTTGGAGTAAGTGCAACTATTACGAATGGATGGGGAACACAAAAAGTAACATTAACAATGACATTTACAAATAAAAATGCATCAAGTCTTACTAATGGAAAAATAGAAATAGCTGAAAATAGTGGGCTAACTGCAAGCTCACAAACTCTGGATGCCACTGTTGCTTCACAGTCTAATGGAAATGTAACAGTTGTGTTATCATCTATAAGTTCATCAACATCTGGAACTATTAAATATAGAATTTCCTATGAAATTGATGGAGCTGTAAAATATATGTATTTGACTATTACTAAATAATTTATTGGAAATTTATTATGAAAATTATAAAAGTACAGGATTTAGCTTAAAAATAATAGAAATGAGTAAAAAAAGAAAGGATTTGATTTTTATGGAAAAGAAAATTGAAGAATTAAATGGTTTTAGGGATTTAAGAATAGTTGATAACTTTTATCAAACATCAAGCTTTTTTCCGATGCCAACAACAGAAATAGGAACATTAAGTGAGTCTGGGCAAACAAATATAGGTTCATATTCATTATGCTTCCCTTACTATATTGCAGGAAAGGATTATTATGCAATGGTACTTTGCTGTAGAAATAGTTCAAATACAGCAAAAAACATATTAAGAACAGGCAAATGCTCAATCAATTTTATTACAGATAAAAGAAAATATTTTAAAGAAGCAGTTAGACTTGGCTACCCAGGAGAAACAACCGAAGAAAAAATGAAAGACTGCATATTTACATTAGTAGATGGGAAAAGAGCAAGAGAAAATCCTAATGAGCAATTTCCTAAAATAATTAGTGAAGCATTTCAAGTATTTGAATGTACATGGGTAAAAGAATTAGATGGAGCCGAAAATGATAAAGTGCAAGAAGAGTATTTACCACCATATCATGACTTTAATGGAATTACAAGTAAGTTTGGTGCACATTTCATTTTAAAAATAGACCACATTTTAATGAAGCCCAAATATTATGATGCAATTGTAGACGGAGTAAATAGTTATTCTTTCCCACAAGTACCAGTTGATTATGGATATCGTGACAATAAGAATTTTTGGTATACGAGATTTAAAAGACCAATATCAGAGCCAATTCCAGCAAGCAAAGGCATTAGTCTAGATACAGTAAAATATGCAGCTTCAAGAATAGATCCAGAAGTAAAATTTACAGACGAAGCGTGTGCAAAATTAGTAAAAGTGCCAAGAGTATTTTTAAGTACAGTTTTAAAGGGATGTGTATCATGGGCAAAAGAAAATAATATTATATTAATTACAGAAAAAGAAATGGAAATAATACAAGATAAACGAAATAAAGAAAAAAAATAAGTTACAATTAGGTACTGCCCCTAATTGTAACTTATTTTTCGACTTTTTAGTCATGAGTGTTGTAAAAAAATAAAAAATAATATATAATATGTACCAAATAGGGTAAAAAGGGGAAAAAATATGGTAAATATACTTTTGTGTGGAAACAAAAAAGTTTTTGATGGAACACTAACTCAACTTATATCAATGACAAACAGAACAAAAGAAGATATTAGATGTTTCATATTTACAATGGATATATCAAGATTAAATCCGGATTTTACATGTATTGAAGATGAACAAATAGATTTTTTAAATGAAGTTGTAAAATCTAAAAATCCAAATAATATTGTAGAAAAGGTCGATGTTACTCGGAATATACGAAAAAGAATTTGCAAACTGTGCAAACGAAAATGCATATTGTACTCCATACACTTTACTTAGATTACTTGCAGATTTAGTCCCAAATATGCCAAGTAAATTGTTATATTTAGATATAGATATAATGATAGGTGATGATATAACAAAATTGTATAATATAGATGTATCCAATTACGAGTATGCAGCAGTAAAAGAAAAATATGGCTCTTGGATTATTAGACCTGATTATATAAATGCAGGAATGCTACTACTTAATATGGATAAAATCAAAGAAACCGGATTACTAAAAAAAGCAAGATATTTAATAAAAACTAAAAAAATGTTATTTGCAGACCAAGATGCAATATTTAGGTCAACAACAAATAAACTACTACTTCCACGCATATTTAATGAGCAATCTAAATTTAACAAAAAAGATACAGTAGTTTGCCATTTTTGCAAAAGACTTATGCTCTTACCATATCCTCATACAGAAAACTTTAAACAATGGAACGTAAAAGAAGTTCATAAAGTTTTAAAATGCTATTCATTTGATGAAGATTTAGATGAATATTTAAAATTAAAAGAAAAATATAATACAGAAGAAATGTATAAATAAAAGGGAGAAAGAAATGGAAAACAATTTAAATGTAATACCAATATTTTTTGCAATAGACGATGGATATATACCATTTTTTGCAGTTGCATTAGAATCTTTAATTGAAAACTCATCAAAGCAATATTATTATTCAATAAAGGTATTATATACAAATATAAGTGAGGAAAATAAAAAGAAAATAAATAAATATAAAAGGGAAAATGTAAACATTGAATTTGTAGACTTAAATTACTATATAGAAAAAGTAAAAGATAAATTATATACACGAGACTATTACACAAATACAACATATTTTAGACTATTTATAGCTAATTTATATCCACAATATAATAAAGCTATATACTTAGATAGCGATATTGTGGTTTTAGGTGATATAGCAGAGCTATATAATCAAGATATAGGAAATAATTTAATTGCAGCAGCACCAGATGATGTTATTCAAACTATAAAGATATTCCAAGAATATGCGGAAAAAGTTGTAGGTGTTGCAGACTATAGAAATTACTTTAATGCTGGAATTCTTTTAATGAACTTAGATGAATTTAGAAAATTTAATTTTCAAGACAAATTTTTATATTTGCTAGAAACTATAAAATTTACAGTAGCACAAGACCAAGACTACTTAAACAGATTGTGCAAAGGAAAAGTAAAAATTATAGACAAAGGCTGGGATAAAATGCCTATAGGTAATGATGATTTTGATGAAAAAGACTTAAAAATTATTCATTATAATTTGGCAGATAAACCATGGCATTATGATAATATTAGGTATAAAAATTACTTTTGGAAATATGCTAAAAAAACAGAATACTACAATGAAATATGCAAAATAAAAGAAAATTATTCAGAAGAAGAGCGATTTAAAGATATGCAACAATTTAAAAAACTTAAAGAATTAGCACAAAAAGAAGCAGATTGTGTAGGTGATGATAGAAATTATAAAAGAGAAGTTCAAGTAATTGAAAAATCAAAAGAAAGACTTGAAGTTTTAAAAAAAATAAAAGAATTAGAAGAAAATGGTATATTTGATGTGGATGTAGAGGACGATCCACCAACAGTACCACTAACACCTGGAGATGTAGACTATTTAAGAACAAGTAGAAAAAGCAAAATAAAGAGTAGAATGGCATATAGAATAGCACAATGGTTTGTGGAGGAATTGCTAAAAGATAACAAGCTAATAATAAAGAAAATAAATGGAATGGAAAACCTAAAAAACATGAAAACAGGTGCAATTGTGACATGTAATCATTTTAATCCATATGATTCATTTACAATTGAAAAAGTATTTAGGTTAGCAGGACAAAACAAAAACAGAAAATTATTTAAAGTAATAAGAGAAGGAAATTATACAAATTTCCCAGGAATGTATGGCTTCTTCTTTAGAAACTGCAATACATTACCATTAAGCTCTAGTAAAAGAACAATGATAGAATTTGTAAAAGCAGTAGACATTATATTAAAAAGAGGAGACTTTATATTAATATATCCAGAACAAAGTATGTGGTGGAATTATAGAAAACCAAAGCCATTAAAAAACGGAGCATTTAATTTTGCAGCCAGAAATAATGTACCGGTTATTCCTATTTTTATAACAATGGAAGATAGTGATATTATTGGGGAAGATGGTTTCCCAGTTCAAGCATATACTGTAAATATAGAAAAACCAATTTATCCAGACGAGAATTTAACAGAAAAAGAAAATACAGAAGCAATGAAAGAAAAAAATTATGAAGTTTGGAAAAATATATATGAAGATTTCTACAAAATGCCACTAGAATATGATACTTTAGAAAATAAGGAAAGCGTTAATGAATAGTAAGAAAGTAATTTATTATGAAGATGAGCTAAATGATGAATTTTCAACAGCAAAAATAACACCAAGAGTTATTGATGAAAATTATAAATACAAACATAACTTTTTGTGGGATTTTTGCTCATTGATTTTTCAAAATATATTAAGCATGCCTATAAAAATAGGGTATGCTAAATTTAAATTCAAAATAAAATATATTGGAAAAGAAAAATTAAAAAAATATAAAAAAGAAGGTTATTTTGTATATGTAAACCATACTCAACAATTTGCAGATACATTTATACCAAGTATTCCAATATATCCTAAAAGAAATTTTTTTATAGTAAACCCTGAAAACATTTCGGTAAAACCATTTGGAACTATAATAGAAATGCTTGGAGCATTGCCTGTTCCAGGAAATAAAGGAGCAATGAAAAATTTCTTAAATGCTATTTGCAAAAAAATCGAAAAAAATTATTCAATTACAATATATCCAGAGGCACATATATGGCCATACTATACTGGAATAAGACCATTTAAATCAGTATCTTTTAAATATCCAGTAGAATTAAAAAAGCCAACATTTTGTATGACAAATACATATCAAAGTCATGGGAAAAATAATAAACTAAAAATTGTTACATATATAGATGGACCATTCTTTGCAAATGAGGAGCTAAGCATTAAAGAACAAAAAGAAGAATTAAGAAATAAAGTCTATGAATGCATGGTAGCTAGAAGCAAAAATAGTAATTTTGAATATATTAAATATGTAAAAAAATAATATAGAGTATTTTGGAACGGGTCAATTTAGTACTTTTTATATAAAGTACTAAATTGACCCGTTCCAAAATGCCTTATATAGTTTAGAGGGTAGAAATAGCGTTTCTTGCAAGTTCATCACAACGATTATTAAATACATTATCGCTATGACCTTTAACTTTAATAAATTCTATCTTATGAGTTTTAGTAAAATTATATAAAGTTTCCCATAACTCCTTATTTTTAACAGGACTACCATCAGCAGTTTTCCAATTTTTCTTTATCCAGTTATAAATCCAACCTTGTAAAAATCCATTTACAACATAAGCACTATCACTATAAATTTTTATTTTACAAGGAAATTTTACAAGTTTTAAAGCTTCGATAACAGCAGTAAGTTCCATAACATTATTAGTAGTATCTTTTTTACCACCTGAAATTTCTTTTTTATTATCTTTGTACATTAAAATAGCACCCCAGCCACCAGGCCCAGGATTACCTGAACAAGCTCCATCTGTATATATTGTAATTTCTTCCATAATATTTGTCCTTTCAATTGTAAAATTCTAAATTTTATGATATTATATCAATGAAATAAAATTTATACAAGAGATAAAAAATAAAGTATGAAATATATAATATAAAATGGTAAGAGAGGGGGGCAAAAATGGCAACAGTCTTAGGAATTATTGCAGAATACAATCCATTTCATAATGGACATTTCTACCAAATACAAGAAGCCAAAAGACAAACAGGTGCAAAATATGTTGTAGCAATTATAACAGGCAACTTCGTTCAAAGAGGAAATACATCATTGGTAAACAAATGGGTCAAAGCACAAATGGCTTTAGAAAATGGTGTAGATATAGTAATAGAACTTCCAACTATATATAGCGTGTCAAGTGCAGAAAATTTTGCCGAAGGTGCAATAAAAATATTAGATAGTCTAAAAATAGTAGATACACTTTGCTTTGGAACAGAAACAGGAGATTTTGCAGCATTAAATAACATAGCAAACGTTTTATATAACGAACCAAAAGAATATGTTGCTCTTCTAAACCATGAGCTTGGCAAAGGAATATCATATCCAAAGGCAAGAGAAAATGCTTTAATGATGTATTTAAATAATATAAAAAGGTATGCAAATATATTATCAGGACCTAATAATATATTAGGAATTGAATATTTAAAAGCACTAAAAAGATTAAAAAGTGATATGAAACCATTTTGTGTAGAGCGTAAAAAAGTATATTACAATGATGAAGCAATAGTAGATGAATTTGCAAGTGCTACAGCAATTCGTAAATTAGTTGCTACAGAACAATATGATGACTTAAGAAAAGTAATGCCAAGAAATTCATATATGTTATTAAAGGAAGAAATACGCAAAGGGAATTATGTAATAGATTTAGTAAAATATGAAAAAGAAATAATATATAATTTAAGAAAAATGAGTATTAAAGAAATCGCAGATTTGCCAGATGTTTCAGAAGGACTAGAACATACAATAAAAAATGCTGCAGAATCTTGTAATAATTTAATTAGTTTAGTAAATATTATAAAATCAAAAAGATATACACAGACTAGAATACAAAGAATTTTAGTATATACATTACTTGGAATTACTAAAAAAGATATGCAAAACTCTAAAAAAGTAGTACCATATGCAAGAGTACTTGGATTTAATAATATAGGAAAAGAAATGTTATCAGATATATGTAATATAAATCCAAAAATACAAATGATTACTTCGGTAAAGAAATATCAAGATCAATGCACAAATAAAGTTCTAAAAGAAATGTTAGAAAAAGACATTTTTGCCACAGATATATATACTTTAGGGTATGAATATGATTCATGGGCAAATCTAGATTATACAAGTAAGTTAGTAATAAAATGACGCAAAGGGGATGTTAACTTTTGCGTCTTTTTGTGTAAATATGTATACTGTAAAGAATACATAAGAATATGAATGGCTTGTTACATTAACATTACAATTAAATAACATTTGCATTACATTGTTGAATTGTGCCGGAATATTAAATATAATAAAGAAAAATATATTTAATTCTATAGGAGGTGCAATATGGAAGAAACATTTGCAGAATATATTTTAAATGAAAAAGATTGGGCAAGAAAATTAGAAATAGCTTTTTATTTAGAGAAAAAAACACGTATTTTCTTTGACAAATCAGTTATATTAAAAACAGAACTTGCAAAATTATTTATAGAAACAATGGAAATAGATGTTGATAAAAACTTAGTATTAACGGCATGTTTACTTTGTAATTGCAAAAAACCATATAATCTTATAGATTTAGATAAAGTTAAATCTTATGCTAAAGAAGGTGCTGAATATTTAAGTACTTTAGGATTTGATAAAAGATTTTGTAAAATATGTGAAGAAGTAAATAGATATTCAGGAAGTATGCCTAGAGAAAAAGAAAGTGACATTTTAGAATTAGTTGATCAATTTGGAGGAATGCTTATAGATAGACCAGAAAGAATAGGTATGCAAGTCGATGAAGCATTAGTGCTACTTGAACATAGAAATTTAAAAGGAAAAGATAATAGGTATTTAAAGAAATTTATTGAATTTGTAAAAAAAATGCAGGAGGTGTATGTATAATGAGTGATTTACGTCCTAGTATAAGTTATTTAGCAAATGGATTTAATAAAATACAAGATAGTAGAAATGCTGTAATATATGCAGTAGACTCAGAAATCCAAATAAAGCATGGAATAGAAAAGAAAAAAGAAAAAGAATTAAGAGAAAAAAATAAAATTAATTCAAAATTTGAATTTAATCCAAATGAAATAGAACCAATTATATTAAGAATGAAAGAATCAGAAGAAAGGTAAAAAGGATAAAGCGTTTCTTTTTGAAATTAAAATATTTCAGAATGAAACGTTTTTATTAAGGTAAAATATTATGAACGAAATATTTGCAGATTTACATGTACATATAGGAAGATCTGAACAAGGAAAGCCAATAAAAATAACAGCAGCAAGAAGTTTAAACTTTGCAAACATAGCAAAAGAATGTTATGAAAGGAAAGGAATAAGTGTAGTAGGAATTATAGATTGTGCATCACCATATGTAATAGAAGATATAGAAAACTTCTTAAAAACAGGTGAAGCATATGAAATAAAAGATGGAGGAATAATATACAAAGATAAAGTTTGTATATTACTTGGAAGTGAAGTAGAGACTTCCGAAGTAGGTAGAAATGGACATAAAGGTGCAGCACATAATGTATGCTTCTTTCCACATTTAAAAGACATAAAAGGCTTTTCTCAAGAAATGAGCAATCATATAAAAAATATAACACTTAGCACGCAAAGGTCAGATTTATCTGGTTATGAATTAATAGACATAGTAGAAAAATACAATGGAATATTAATACCTGCACACATTTTTACGCCACATAAAAGCTACTATGGAAATTGCACAGACAGATTAGAAAATATATTTAAAGAAAAACTAAACAAAATATTTGCAGTAGAACTTGGCTTAAGTGCAGATACATTTTTAGCAGATACAATTTCTGAACTTGAAAGAATGACATTTGTAACAAATTCAGATGCACATTCACTCCCTAAAATAGCGAGGGAATACAACAAAATACAAGTAGAAGATATATCATTTAAGGAAATAGTTATGGCATTAAAAAATGAAGGAGGAAGAAAAGTACTTGCTAACTATGGATTAGATCCAAAACTTGGCAAATACCATAGAACATATTGCGATAACTGTGAATCTGTTATAGAAACAAAACATCCAGTAGAAGTTTGTCCAAAATGTGGAAGTGATAAAGTTACATTTGGTGTTTTTGATAGAATAGAATTAATAAAAGACAAAGAAAAGACAAAAAGTCCTAAAAATAGACCACCATACATATATCAAGTGCCATTAGGATTTATACCAGGTGTTGGACCAAAATATATTACAAAATTATTAGATGCATTTAATACAGAAATGAACATATTACATAAACTTTCAAAAGATGATATAGAGGCTGTTGTAGGAGAAAAAATAGCAAATAAAATAGTAGAGGCAAGAGATGGAAAAGTAAAAATAGAATCTGGTGGCGGTGGAGTCTACGGAAAAGTTAAATAAATTAAGATTTATGAGACAACTTATTATCAAGAATTTTAGGGACGGGCTTATATTTTTAAGCCCGTCCTTAAAATTTAAAAAAGAATTTAAAATTGTTCTAAAAAGTTTTTTTATAGAATACACATTATGTATAAACAAAAGGAGGAAACTATGAAAAAACAAGAGAAAAGGCAAATTAGAACATTAAAAAATATAGTAAAAGAACACGTGTATGTTAATTTAAAACAATATTTAATTGTTTCGGCATTATTTATAATAGGAATTATTATAGCAGTAATTTTTATCAACAATGATAACAATGCGGGAAATAGTCAAATAGGAAATAATATTACTACTTTTATAGAATGTTTGAAAACAGAATATCAAGTAGATAAAGCAAATTTATTAAAAGAACTTATTATAAATAATATATTTACGGCATTTATATTATGGTTTATGGGATGTGTTGTAATAGGAATTCCTGTTGTATATGGAATAATTGTATATAGAGGATTTTCATTAGGGTACACAATCTCAACAATTATTTTAGCACTGGGAATATGGAAAGGAATAATGTTTTCTTTAATAACTTTACTACTGCAAAATTTAATAATAATACCATGTATTTTTGCAATATCAGTAAGTGGAACAAAACTATATAAAGTAATATTAAAGGATAAAAGAAAAGAAAACATAAAAATAGAAATTGTAAGGCATACAATATTTTCTCTTATTGTTTTATGCTTCCTGATATTATCTTCATTTATTGAAGTGTATATATCAGATACATTACTGGGAGTATGTGTAAAATATTTTTAAACACAAATGTTGAAAAATGAAATAAAAACAAAAATAACATAAAAAATTTATATTTTTTTTAGAAAAATGTCTTTACATTTTTCGTTTAATTTGATATAACATATACAGTTTACGTAAGGTAAAGAAAAATAAATGATAGGGGAGCTAAATAAAATGGAAAAACAAGTAAAACTTTTTTTAGAATTTCTTCAAAATGATAAAAAAGCATCAGACAATACTTTACAATCATATAGAAGAGATATAGTATATTATAGCAAATACTTAGAAAATAATAATTTAAATTATACAAAAATTAAAGAAGAAGATATTAAAGAATATTTGGAACATTTGCAATCAATAGGTAAAAAGCCATCTACAATATCAAGATGTTTAGCTTCAATACGTTCTTTTTACCAATTCTTAGTAAGAAATAAAAAAGTAAAAGCAGATCCAACTGCACATATACAATCACCAAAAATCGAAAAAAGAATACCAAGTGTTTTAACAGCAAAAGAAGTAGAATTATTATTAAACCAACCTAAAAATGTGGACTTAAAAGGAACTAGAGACAAAGCAATGTTAGAATTCGCTTATGCTACAGGAATGAGAGTTACAGAAATTATATCTTTAGATGTAAAAGATGTAAAATTAGATGAAGGATATGTAGTTTGCCATTCAGGTTCAAAACAAAGAAACATTCCTTTAGGAACACTATCATTAAAAGCACTAAAAGAATATATAGAAGAAGCAAGACCTGTATTAATTAGAGACGAAAAAGTAGAAGCTCTATTTGTTAATGTCAATGGTCAAAGATTAACAAGACAAGGTTTCTGGAAAATAGTAAAATATTATAAAGAACAAGCACACATTACAAAAGATATTACACCACATGTATTAAGACATTCATTTGCAACACATCTTTTACAAAATGGTGCAGACTTAAAAGCAATACAAACAATGCTTGGACATTCAGATATTTCTTCAACACAAGTATATATGCAATTCCAAGATAGTGGATTAAAAAATATATATAAAAAAGCACATCCAAGAGCTTAATTAGAGTTAAAATATAATTTTATAAAAATAAAAACGAGTCAAAGATTTCCTAACAGATATAAATTTTAGAAGAATCTTAGGCTCGTTAATTTCATATAGTATGGTATAATTTGACTGAATTTATATAAAAATAGAAAGAAGGAGAAAATTATGTTTGAAAATGCTATTAATTTAAATGAAATATTTAATTTGCAAAATGCAATTATATATCTAATTTTAATAAATAGTATTACATTTGCGGTAATGGGAATAGATAAGAAAAAAGCAACGTTTGGAAAATGGAGAATAAAAGAATCAGTATTATTCACATTAGTGCTTTTGGGCGGTGGAGTTGGAGGAATAGCCGGTATGTATGTATTTAGACACAAAACAAAAAAGATGAGATTTGTTATAGGATTTCCTGCAATATTAATATTTGAAATTTTAGTAATTATATATTATACTTTTATTGTATAATAATGTCGAAAAAAGGGGAATAAAAATGGAAAACGAAAAAGTACAAAAAGAGCAAAAAAAATCTTTCACAATTTTTGGAGTGAGCATTTGGAGAATATTTGCATATTTCATAATCTATAGTGTAATAGGTTACATTATAGAAACAGTATTTGGAATGATGACAAAAGGAGTATGGGAAAGTAGACAAAGTTTTTTATATGGACCATTTTGTGCAATATATGGATTAGGTGCAGTAGTCATGATTTTATCACTTCAATATTTTGATAAAAATTGCAATACCTTATTTATTGGAGGGTTTATAGTAGGCTCAATAGTAGAATATATTGTTAGTTGGTATGGAGATATATTTTTAAATGTAAAATGGTGGGATTATTCAAATATGCCATTAAATATTAATGGTAGAATATGCGTATTTTTTTCATTATTCTGGGGGTTTTTAGCAATTTATTTAATGACTCATGCAAATCCAAGAGTAGATAAATTAATAGATAAAATAAAATCAAAAATATCAATTAAAAAATTAAAAACAATAACAACCATTGTTATAATTTTTATGATGGTCGATTGCATAATTACTGGCATTGCAATAAAATTATTTACAATTAGAAAAGTGCATGAATATGATCTTAAAGTTTTAAATAAACAAGAAGTTGAAGAAGCATATAATGTTATATATGGAAATGAAGAATTAAATAACTTTATAATGAGTTGGGCTGGAGATAAGAAAATGATAATGACATTTCCAAATTTAAAGACTCAAGATGGAGATGGAAACATGATATACTTAGATATGTATGTTGGAGATATTAAGCCATATTATTACAAATTTAATTCTACATGGAGAGGCGATTTAGTTAAAATTTTAAAACATCAAACAGAAGATGTGGCAATAGGGACGCCCCTTAATGCCACATAAATATCAAAATTGACACTGCATAAGATATAAGAAAGTAAAATTAAAAAGAATTATGACTACTCAAACTAATATAAAAAGTGGCAAAAAGGGGCGTCCCTATTGCCACAAGAAGGGAAAAATAATGAAAGAAGAATTTATAAATTTACTAAAACAAGTAGATAGAGAAGGAATGAACAAGCTAATAGAATTTTTGGAACGCACAGACTTTTTTGAGGCACCTGCTAGTACCAGATTTCATGGATGTTTTAAAGGGGGACTTTTAGAACATAGCATGAAAGTTTATGAAATATTAAAGACTAAAACAGAAGATTCAGACTCTGTAAAAATAATTGCATTATTACATGATGTATGCAAAGCTAATTTTTATAAAGTAGACTATCGTAATGCAAAAAATGAGCAAGGCGTATGGGAAAAAGTTCCTTACTATACAGTAGATGATACAATACCATATGGACACGGAGAAAAATCTGTAATGATGATTTCAGAATTTATAAAATTAACACCAGAAGAAAGATATGCTATTCGTTGGCACATGGGATTTACAGAGCCAAAAGAATTGTATGGAACAATAGGAATGGCATATAAAAAATATCCTATAGCATTACTTGTACATGAAGCAGATCTAGAAGCTACATATTTTTATGATATATAATTTTGAACTGGTAGTCAGTTTGGTTGTAGTACTAAAATTAGTATGTTAAAATAAGGAAAGAGATAGTAAAAATACTATCACATAATAAGAATTTCCTAAGAAATATGTGAATTCTATTTATATAAGTATTTTATTTAGGAGTGAAAAAATATGAATTCAAAAAACAAAATTTATGATGTAAAAGAATTTAAAAACATAAGAGAAATTATAAATAACTCTATAGAAAAATATCCAGAAAACAAAGCTTTTATTATCAAAAATAATGATAAGAATAAAGAAAAGTACACAAATATAACATATAGGAAATTTGGAGAGCAAATAAACTCTTTAGGTTCTGCTCTAGTAAATAGAGGACTAAAAAATAAACATATAGCAGTTATTAGTCCAAATCGTTATGAATGGGTATTAACATATTATGCAGTATTAAACGGAACAGGAATATTAGTGCCATTAGATAAAGGGCTTCCAGATAGTGAAATAGAATCTTTATTGCAAAGAAGTCATTCAAATGCAGTAATTTTCGATAAAAAGAATGAAAAGATAATGAAACAAATAAAAGAAAACAAAACAACAAATGTAACAGAATTTATTTGTATGGACGAAAATGACACTTTCCCTTCTATAAACGAATTATTAACAGAAGGAAAAGAATTGTTAAATCACGGTTATAGAGGATTTATAGATGCTAAAATAAATGAAGAAGAAATGAGCATTATTTTATTTACATCAGGAACAACTTCTGCTTCTAAAGCAGTAATGCTTTCACATAAAAATATAGCTTCAAATATTTATGCTTTAAATAGCACAGAAAAAATTTACGACACAGATGTCAATTTGGCATTTTTACCATTTCACCATACATTTGGAAGCACAGGGTTATTATTATTCTTATCAAATGGTGCAACTAACGTATTTTGTGACGGAATAAGACATATACAAAGTAATCTTAAAGAATACAAAGTAACTACTTTTGTATGTGTTCCACTATTATTAGAATCAATGTACAAAAAAATAATGAAAGAAATAGAAAAGAATGGAAAAGAAAAATTAATAAAAAGAATTATACCAATAACAAACTTTCTATTAAAATTTAAAATAGATATAAGAAGAAAAGTATTTAAAGATGTTATTAATAGCTTGGGAGGAAATATACGTTTTATAGTAAGTGGAGCATCAGGAATAGATAAAAAAGTAGCAAAAGGATTCAATGATTTTGGAATATTAACAGTTCAAGGCTATGGGTTAACAGAAACTTCACCAGTTTTAGCAGCTGAAAATGAAAATTGTGTACGTTATGGTTCAATAGGTCATCCAATGCCAAATGTAGAAATAAAAATAGATAATCCAAATGAAAAAGGAATTGGAGAAATTATAGCAAAAGGACCAAATGTAATGCTTGGATATTACGAAAATGAAGAAGCAACAAATGAAGTTATAGTAGATGGTTGGTTTCATACTGGAGACTTAGCATATA
Organism: Lachnospiraceae bacterium; assembly: GCA_963621995.1. Classification (GTDB taxonomy): domain Bacteria; phylum Bacillota; class Clostridia; order TANB77; family CAG-508; genus UMGS1663. The sequence continues at coordinate 70,862 of CAVFFZ010000001.1, read as the reverse complement.
GAGATAAAGATGGATACATTTTTGTAGCAGGAAGAAAGAAAAATGTTATAGTACTAAAAAATGGGAAAAATATATATCCAGAAGAATTAGAAATATTAATAAATGATTTACCATATGTAGAAGAAAGTATGGTATTTGGTATGCCAAAAGAAGATGACTTAGTAGTTTCAGCGAAAATAGTATACAATAAAGAATTTAAAGAAAAGAACAATTATACAGAAGAAGAATTAAAAGAAAAAATATGGCAAGATATAAAAGAAATAAATGAAGAACTACCAACATATCAACATATTAAAAATATAATTGTAACAGACGAACCTATGATCAAAACGACTACAGCTAAAGTAAAAAGATATGAGGAAATAAAAAAGATTATAGAAAATGCAAAATAAAAAATGGAGGTAAGTTAAATTGAAAAAAATTAAGGATCCAGTTAGTGGAATATCTCATTTAATAGGAGCGGTCTTATCAGTTATAGGATTAGTATTTTTAATTGTTTATTCCGCTAAATATGGTGAAGGCGCTTGGGATGTAGTATCATTTACGATATTTGGAGTAGGACTAATTTTATTATATACTTTTAGTACTTTATATCATATGTTAAATATAGGAGAAAAGGGAACAAGAGTATTTAGAAAATTTGATCATATGATGATATATGTATTAATTGCAGCTTCATATACACCAATTTGTTTAGGCCCAATAAGAGGACCATGGGGATTTAGTATATTAGGAGTAGTCTGGGGGGTAGCTATACTTGGAATAGTATTAACAGCGGTATGGCTACAAGCACCACGTTGGCTTACAACATCAATTTACATAGCAATGGGTTGGCTTGTAATAGTAATGGCATACCCATTACTTACAACTTTTAAAGAATTAAATGCATTGCACTCATTAATATGGCTATTAGTTGGTGGAGTATTTTATACAATAGGTGGAGTAATTTACGGATTAAAAAAAGCACCATTTACAACAAAAAATTTTGGATTTCACGAAATATTTCACATATTTGTACTTCTTGGAAGTATTTGTCAATATTGGTTTATATTTAGATATTTACTATACATATAAAAATATAATTTTCAAAAAAATGGAAAAAATATTTTAAAAACTATTGCAATTTTACATAAGTTGTGTTATACTTAAAAAAGTAACGTTTAAGTAGCAAATACACAGTTTATATTAAAACTATGTGTATAAAGGAGGAAAAACATGTGTAAAATTGCAGATTACCCAGAATTGTATGCAAAAGCAAATGAAATCCTGCGGATGGATAGAATAAGTTCTCAAATACCAGGATATGAATTGCTTAGAAAAGCAATAGTGATACAAAGTGTTGAAGGAAAAGTGTCTTTAGAGGAGCTTGAAAAAGGTCAATTAATACCTTTCAATAAGGATATTAACCTGAAAAAGAAAAAGAGATCAAGTACAATGCAATGGATGATTGAAGCAATCAAGAGTGCAGGCATCGGGGAAGAACAGAACGAAAGCGTAGAAGTAGTTTTAAAGAACTACATCAAGCAATGCACGAATAAATTAAACACATAAACCTAAAAAAAAGACTTTAAGAGATTTTCTTTTAAAGTCTTTTTTAGGTTTTGAGATAATGTGCAATTAATTTTATAAATTTCAACAAATTTTAAAAAATACTACACAAATATGAAATAATGTGATACAATAAAAGACGAAAATTATAAGGTAAAGGATAAAAACCTTGAAAATACAGGAGAAATCAAAGAGGGGGAGAGATATATGTCAGGACATTCAAAATGGCACAACATACAAGCAAAGAAAGGAAAAGCAGATGCTGCAAGAGGAAAAGTATTTACAAAATTAGGTAGAGAATTACTAATGGCAGTAAAGCAAGGTGGAGCAGATCCAGCTGGAAATTCTAAATTAAAAGATGTTATTGCAAAATGTAAAGCAGCAAATATGCCAAACGATACAATAAATAACGCAATAAAGAAAGCAGCTGGAGCAGGAAACAATGAAAATTACGAAGAAGTAATTTACGAAGGATATGGACCAAACGGAATAGCAGTTATAGTAGAAGCTGCAACAGACAACAAAAATAGAACAGCAGCAGATATAAGACATGCTTTCTCAAAATGTGGTGGAAACTTAGGTACAAATGGATGCGTATCTTATTTATTTACCAAAAAAGGTGTAATAGTTATAGATAAATCAAATTGTCCATTAGATGAAGAAAGTTTAATGATGATTGCTATAGAAGCTGGAGCAGATGATTTTTCATCAGAAGAAGAAGTTTATGAAATAACAACAACTCCTGAAACATTCTCAGAAGTAAGAGAAAAATTAGAAACTGAAAACTTAGAATTTTTAGAGTCAGGAGTACAAATGGTACCATCAACATATGTAGAATTAGATGAAGCAGGAGCAACTAGAATGGAAAGATTACTAGATATGTTAGACGAATTAGATGACGTATCAGAAGTTTACCACAACTGGGATGAATAAAATGAGAATATAATAAAAGATAAATATTAAAAAGAAAGAAATTATTAAAGTTTCTTTCTTTATTTTTTTGCACCAAAATTAAGTTATATTTTAGGAAAGTTCTAAAACTAAAAACAGAAGCATAAAATATTAATATGATGCAAAAAGGGGTCAGATTAACCAAAAGTTTTTTTAGTCGTTTGAGCGAAAACAAGTTACGAATAAAATATTCAGAGGCAACGACCAAAAAGGAGTCAAAGGAGGAAAAATGGTTTGTATTAATAGCATTTTGAGATGTTTTCCAATTAGAATATCTAAAAGAATTGAAGACTATTTTTTATCTGAAAATATTAATCTAAATTTATTAGAGGAAATTAGAATTCGTGCTAATAGACCTATTATTTTGAAAATAGGTCAAAGTGAAAGAAAAATTGAACATATTGTTAAGCAAGAAGAAATACTGGAAACACTTCAGCATATTTGTGATAATTCAATTTATAGTTATCAAAGTCAAATTTGTAATGGATATATTACTATGCAAGGTGGGCATAGAGTTGGTATAACTGGGAATGTTGTTATGAAAGATGGAAAAGTAGCTAATATAAACTACGTTTCCAGCCTTAATTTTCGTATAGCTAAACAAGTTATTGGCTGTAGCACAAAATTAATACCATATGTAATAAAAGAAGACGAAAACTCTATATATAATACTTTAATAGTTTCACCTCCTGGAGTAGGAAAAACAACTATATTAAGGGATTTAGTAAGAAAGTTGAGTAATGGCATAGAGCAAATAAGATACAAAGGAATAAATATAGGAGTAGTAGATGAAAGAGGAGAAATTGCAGCAATGTATAGGGGTGTACCTCAAAATGACATAGGAATTAGAACAGATGTGCTAGATAATGTAAGTAAAGCATTAGGCTTAACTATGCTTATAAGAAGTATGGCTCCAAAGGTAATTGTTGCAGACGAAATAGGAAATAAAGATGAAGTAAATCCAATAATGAATGCAATTTGCTCTGGAATAAAAGGAATTTTTACAGCACATGGATCTTCTATAGAAGATATAAAAATAAATCCAACTTTAAGAGAACTAAGTGAAAATTGGATCTTTGAAAGAATTATATTTTTAAGTGATACAAAAGAAAAAGGTGACATAGAAAAGGTATATGCTTTAAATAAAATAGAAAAACAATATATGCTTTATACTAAAAATTAGCCAAAAATAAAAAAATAAGTTCTAAAAACAAAAGAACTGAATATACATATATAAAAAGCGAAAGAAAAAAGGACAAGGTACATATGCAAATAATTAAATATATTATATTATTGCTAGTTTTAACTTCTAGCAGTTACATAGGAATATTAGTTTCAAAGAAATATAAAAATAGAGTAAGAGAATTGAAAGAAATGAAGTCATCTCTTGCTATTTTTGCTACAAAAATAAAATTGACATATGAGCCAATACCAGAGATATTTTTAGAAATAGGAAATAAAGAAAACCAAAATGTAAAAAATGTAAACAATATATTTAAAGTAGCAGCAAAAAAAATGGAAGAACTTCCAGCAGGAAAGGCATGGGTAGAGGCACTAGAAAGCCAAAATACAAATTTTAAGAAAGAAGACATAGAAGTACTAAAAGGGTTAAGTAATTTACTGGGAAAAGTGGATTTAGAAGGACAAGTAAGTGAAATAGAACTGGTAGATAATTTTCTAAATATACAAATAGAAAAAGCAGAAGAAGAAAGTAAAAAAAGTGAAAAAATGTACAAAGTATTAGGTGTAACAATAGGACTAGCTATGGTAATTGTTTTAGTATAGGTTTATAGGTAAAGCCTTTGCAAAAACCTAAATATCATTACAAGGTAGGAAAATTAAAGTGGATATTAATTTATTATTTAAAATTGCAGCTATAGGAATATTGGTAGCAGTATTACACCAAGTACTAGTTCGTGCAGGAAGAGAAGATCAGGCAATGATGACTACCTTGGCAGGACTTGTAATAGTACTTACAATGGTAATTAAAGAAATAAGCACATTATTTGATACAGTTAGAACTATTTTTAATCTTTAGAAAAGAGAAAAAAGATATGGAAATAATAAAAATTATTGGAATTGGATTAGCCTCGCTAATTCTAATTATAATATTAAAGCAATATAAGCCAGAATTTGCAATTTACATTTCGTTATTAGCAGGTGCACTTATACTAGCACTAATATTTTCAAAAATATCTGGAATTATAGAGCTTATAAATAACCTTACAAATAAGATTTCTATACATAAAGAATTTGTTACTTTACTAATAAAAATAACAGGAATTGCAATTTTAACAGAATTTGCAGTAAGTATTTGCAAAGATTCTGGAGAAACAGCAATAGCAAGTAAAGTAGATATGGGAGGAAAAGTAATAATGGTTTCGATGACAATACCAATTATGGCAGGATTATTAGAAACTTTATTAAAAATATTACCATAAATCTTTAAAAAATTTTAAGGGTTTATTTAAATTTTTAAAGTTGTTAAGTTCACTCATAAAATTTTTTGAATTTTTTGCCCCGTCCCTAAAATCCAAAAGAAAAGGAAAACAAATGAATAAAATAAAAATAATTTTAAATTTAATATTAATTATTTTATTATTATATCCTTCTGCTTGTAATGCAGAAGGCGAAACAAAAGAAGTGTCACAAGAAGAAATAATACAAACTCAAAAAGATAGCTTAAACATTGGCAAATTCATAGAAGAAGCTAAAAAATATACATCAAATGTATTTGATAATATAGATTACAATGAAGTATTAAATTCAGCAATAACAGGAAACATAGATAACGAAAAATTAGGAAAAGGAATACTAAATGTAATAGGAAAAGAAACTTTAAGTTCTATTCGAACTATAGCAAGTATTATGATAGTAATAATAATACATAGCATATTAAAAAGCATTAGCGAAGGTTTAGAAAATCAAGGAATAGCAAAAATTAGCTATTATGTACAGTACATATTAATAGTAACACTTATAATGAACAATTTTAGTCAAGTAATTAGTATGATAAAAGACTCTGTAAATGACTTAATTGCATTTTCAAATACACTTATACCATTATTACTCACACTTGTTCTAACAACAGGAAATATAATTTCAGCAAATTTACTGCAACCAGTACTACTATTTATGGTTACATTTATAGGAAATTTTATTTCAAACATTGTAATTCCTTTGGTGCTAGCTTCTACAGTATTAGGAATAGTCTCTAAAATTTCAGATTACATGCAATTGGACAAATTATCAAAATTTTTTAAATCAAGTGTTGTTTGGATTTTAGGAGTGGTACTCACTTTATTTGTAAGTTTAGTTTCTGTAGAAGGAAGCTTAAGTAGTAGTGTAGATGGAATTACTGCAAAAACTGCAAAAGTGGCAGTTTCTAGTTTTATTCCAGTAGTTGGAAAAATATTAGGTGATGCTGTAGATACAGTAATAGGTTGCACATCAATACTAAAAAATGCAGTGGGGATAGTAGGAGTAATTGTTATAATAGGAATTTGCATTACACCTATAATAAAGTTAGTTCTGCTAATGACTACATATTACATAGGTTCTGCTATTTGTGAACCAATAGCAGATGTAAAAATAGTAAAACTATTATCTGAAATAGGAGATACATTTAGAGTATTACTTGCTATACTATGCAGTTTAGCAGTTATGCTTATAATTGGAACAACACTTGTAATAAAAATATCTAATAGCGGATTAATGTATAGGTAACTTAAATTAAAAAATTTTCATAATTATTAGTGCATTTAAGCCAAGGAGAGAAAGGAATAAATTTAATATGGAATTTTTAAATACATGGTTACAAGGAATAATAGTAGCTGTAGTAATAGCCAGTATAATTCAAATGATATTACCAAATGGAAATAATAAAAAATATATAAAAGTAGTACTTGGAGTATATGTAGTATTTCAAATAATAACTCCAGTAATAAACAAATTCTTTAATTCAAATTTTGAAGTATCATCACTAATCGATATAGATAAATATGCTAAAAAAATGGAAACTTATGAAGCAAGTTCAAAAAATACAGATATAAATAAAACAAATGAAGATAGTATTAAACAGATATATATAGCAAACTTAAAAAAAGATATAAAAACAAAATTAGAAGATAAAGATTACTTAATAAAAGATGTTGATATTCAAGTAGAAGACAATGAAAATTATGATATTAAATCATTAGTAGTATATGTAAATAGTGAAAGTGATAATAAAGAAGAAAACAATAAAGAAAAAACAGAAAATAATATACATATAAATGAAATAGAGAAAATAGAAATTAATGTAAGCAAAAATAATGAAACAAACAAAAATAACTTTAATAATTCTGAAAATGAAGAATTAAGCCAAACAAAAGAAAAAAATATTAGCAATGAAGAGAAAAATAAAATAAAGAAATATTTGACATCTGTATATGAAATAAGTGAAAAGCAAATTACTATTTACTAAACAAGGTTATAAAAAATATTATTTACTAAAGAAAGAAGGGATAAAATGTTACAAGAGAAACTAAAGAAAATAAAGGAAAATTTTATACTTAGTAAAGAAGAAAATAATAAAAAGAAAATAGAAAATTTAGTAGTATTCATTATTATACTTATTATTACAGTAATTATAATAAATACAATATGGAATAATGACAATAAAAAAGAAAACGAAGAAAATGTGCAGTCAAATGTAGGAAAAGAACTTGCCAAAGAACAAGAAGAAGCTGAAACAGAAAATAGTAATGAATTAGAACAAAAACTAGAAAATATACTGCAAAATATACAGGGAGTGGGAAAAGTAAAAGTACTTATTACATATTCACAAACAAGTCAAGTAATAGCAATGTATAACGAAGACAGCACAAAAAGTGATACAGAAGAAAGTGATAACGATGGACGGAAATAGAAAAATAACTCAAGAAAATAGTAAAAAAGAAGTTATATACCAAGAAGTAAATGGAGAAAAAGTGCCAGTAACTCAAAGTATTATAAAACCTAAAATAGAAGGAGCGGTTGTAACAGCACAAGGAGCGAAAAATAGTGAAATAAAAACAAACATAATGCAAGCTGTAGAAGCGGCAACAGGTTTAGAAACTCATAAAATACAGGTTTTTGAAATGGTAGGAAATTAGATTTAGCAAAGCCTTTTATATGTTAGAGAAGGTTCCTAGTATATAAAAAATAATTTATATGCACAATGTAAATGGAATTGTTATTGTGCTAATTAAAAAATGCGAATGGAGGAAGAAACTTATGAAAATTTTAAAAAGAAATCAAATTATAATTATTGTAATTGCTTTAATGCTTGTAACAGCAGGGTATTTGAACTATACTGCAAACTATAATGAAGCAACTCCTACAAGTACCAATACAGAAGAAAAAGCAGATGTAGCATCAATTGGAGATGCAAAATTGGTAAGTAGTAATGGAGTTGAAGAAGGCATTAATGAGGAAGCATTAGTTTCAAATGAAGAAGAAGAAACAGAAAAAGTACAAGAAACAGGTGTAGTAGGAAATAATTCGGAAGAAACAAGTACAAATATAGAGGATAATAGCACAAACACAAATATCAACAACAATACAAACACCAGTGTAACTACCAGTACAACTTCTAATGAAATAAAAGAATATTTTTCATCTTCAAGGTTAAGTAGAGAAACAATGTATTCACAAATGTTAGAAAGTTATAGAAAAATATTAGAAAATGAAACAATAAGTGAAACACAGAAATCAATAGCACAAACAGAAATAAAAAATATAAATGATATAAAAAATAAAATAATGATTTGTGAAAACTTAATAAAAACAAAAGGAATAGAAGATTTAGTTATATTTGTTAATGAAAAAAACATTAGTGTTGTAGTAAGAATAGACAAATTAGAACAAGAGCAAATTGCACAAATACAAAATATTATAGAAAGAGAAATGCAAACAGATATAGGAAATATCCATATAAGCAATAGATAAGATTTTTATAATAAAATTTTTCCTAAATTACTTGTAAAAAAATAAATTATTGATATAATAAATAACATGTAAAAAAGTGAAGAAAATTTAGGAGGAAGAAAAAATGGTAAAAAAGGTAGCAATACTAGCAAATGGTGGAGACGTATCAGGATTTAATGCAGTAATAAGAGCTATAGTAAAAACTGCAGAAAATAACGGTGTAGAATGTTATGGATTTATAGATGGATATCGTGGACTTCTAAAAAATGATTATATAAGATTAAGTAGTGCAGATACAGCATCTGGAATATTACAAAAAGGTGGTTCAATAATATCATCTTCTACAAATGCAAATGTATTTCATTACAAAGTAGTAGATGAAAATGGAAATGTAACATACCAAGATTTATCAGAAAAATGTGTTCAAAACGTAAAAGATGATGGATTTGATTGTATATTTACATTAGGAGGAGATAGCACACAAAAATCAGCAAGAGACTTTTCTTTAAGAGGAATAAATGTAATAGGAGTTCCAAAGACAATAGATAATGATGTTGCATGTACAGATATTACATTTGGATATAATACAGCAGTATCAGTTGCAGCAGAAGCATTAGATAGACTTCATACAACAGCTGAAACACACCATAGAATAATGGTGTTAGAAGTAATGGGAAGAGAAGCAGGTTGGATAGCACTAGAATCTGCTATAGCTGGTGGAGCAGACGTAGCCTTAATTCCAGAAATTCCATATGACATAAATAAAGCAGCAGAAGCAATAAAAAAGAGACAAGCTATAGGCAAAAATTTCAGTATAGTAGTTGTTTCAGAAGGAGCATTTCCTAAAGGTGGAGATATATCAGTTCAAGACACAAGAGATGGTGGAGAAGGTGTTATAAATATTCAACTAGGTGGAGCAGGAGAAAAAGTTGCAAAAGAATTAGAAAAATTAACAGGATTAACTGCTAGATGCACAGTATTAGGATATATGCAAAGAGGTGGAACACCAACAGCATTTGATAGGGTACTTTCTACAAAATATGGAGCAAAAGCAATGGAACTTGCGTTAGAAGGAAAATTCAATGTATTAACAGTATTAAAAAATGGAAAATTAGACTATGTAGACTTGGAAGAAGTAGTTGGAAATAACAAAGTTATAGGTGCAGTACAAGGCGGAACAGCAGAAAGCAATGTAAGAGTAGTTACTATGGACCACGATTTAGTAAAAACAGCAAAAGACATAGGAATCTGTCTAGGAGACTAATACGAATATAATAAAAATGAAAAAATCCATTGAAATAAATGGATTTTTTTGTTAAAATAAATAAGAGGCTAAACAATGGAAGAAATAAAAGAAAAATTAGAAGAAAACAATATTATTTCAAAAGATGTGTCAAAAAATATGTAAAATATGACAGGTTTTAGAAATATAGCTATACATGATTATAAAGAAATAGATGAAGAAATACTAAAAGAAGTAATAGAAAAACATTTAAATGAATTACTAGAATTTGCAAGACAAATGTTAAATTTAAAAAGATAAAAAGGGAGAAATAAAATGTTAAATTTTAAAGAAAAGATTGCAGAAAAAATTTCAAAAGTAACAAATCTAAATAAAGAAGAATTAGAAAACTATATAGAAGTTCCAAAAGATAGTACAATGGGAGACTATGCTTTTCCTTGCTTTAAACTTGCAAAAGAACTAAGAAAAGCACCACCTGCTATAGCTACAGAAATATATGAAAAATTAGAAATAGATGAAGAAATATTTTCGAAAGTAGAAATTGTTGGTGGATATATCAACTTTTATACAAATAGCACAGCTTTAGTAAAAGATGTTTTAAGCCAATACAATGAAAAGAAAGAAAAATATGGAGATTCTGAAATAGGTAAGGGAAAAAATGTAGTAATAGACTATTCGGCACCTAATATTGCAAAACCTTTCCATATAGGGCATTTACGTTCAACTGTAATAGGAGGAGCATTGTATAATGTATACCAATTCTTAGATTTTAACGTAACAGGTGTAAACCATTTAGGAGATTATGGAACACAATTTGGCAAACTTATAGAGGGGTACAAAATGTGGGGAGATGAATACGATATAGATTCAAACCCTATAGATGAACTAACAAAAATATATATTCGTATAAACGAACTTTGCAAGCAAGATGAAAGTGTTCTAGAAAATTGTAGAAATAACTTTAAGAAATTAGAAGACAAAGATCCATATTGCGTAGAAATATGGGAAAGGCTCAGAAAGTTAAGTTTAAAAGAATTCCAAAGAGTATATGATATGTTAGGAAGTACATTTGACTCATGGAATGGCGAAGCTTTCTATTCAGACAAAATGCAAGAAATTGTTGAAATATTAGAAAAGACTGGAAGACTAGTAGAATCTGAAGGAGCAAGAATTATAGAATTTGAAAATATGGCACCATGTATTATAGAAAAAACAAATGGCTCTACAACATATGCTACAAGAGACTTAGCAGCAATACTTTATAGAGCAAGAAACTATGATTTTGACAAAGCTTTATATGTTACATCATATGAACAAGTGCTACACTTTAAACAAGTATTTGAAGTTGCAAAACTTTTAGGAATAGACGAAAAATATACTAATGGATTAGAACATGTTCCATTTGGAATGGTAAGACTAAAAGAAGGAAAAATGTCCACAAGAGAAGGTGTTATAATAAAATTAGAAGATCTATTAAAAGAAGCAATTTCAAGAGCAGAAAAAGTAATTGAAGAAAAAAATCATGAACTTGAAAATAAGAAAGATATAGCAAGAAAAGTGGGCATAGGAGCAGTTATATTTAATGATTTATCTAATAGTAGAATTAAAGATGAAATATTTGATTGGGATACAATGCTAAACTTCCAAGGTGAAACAGGTCCGTATGTACAATACATATATGTAAGAACAAAAAGTGTACTTGAAAAAGCTGGATATGTTCCAAAATTTGAAGATATAAATATAAATGAATTAACAGATGAAGCATCTACAAATGTAATAAAAACAATATCCAACTTTTCAAATACATTAGAGCAAGTTGTAGATAAAAACGAACCTTCAATTCTATCTAGATATTTAATAAACCTAAGTCAAAATTTTAGCTCATTCTATAATGCAAACAAAATAATAGGAGAAGATAAAGAAAAACAAGATGCACGATTATATTTAACATATGTTGTTGGCAATATTTTAAAAACAGGTGCTAATTTACTAGGAATACAAATGCCAGATAGAATGTAGAAGGCGATATCTAATGATATGTAATTCAAAATAAAAATACGAAAATAGGCTGATTTATATTAGCTTATTTTTTTATTTAAATTTATAGAAATAAATTTAAGAATTAAATAAATGATAAAAATTTTTCTTTAGTAATTTATAATAAAGGAGATTCTTTAAATTCTTTAAATTCTTTATTTTTATATTCTCTTTTGTAAAAGTTTGAATCTTCGATAATACCAAGTCTAATATCATGATTAAATAATTTTTTCTCAGTTTTTTCTGAAAAATCATCATATACTTTATGTTTGTCAAGATTTGCTGCAACTGCATCTTTTAGAATTGCTAAAATTTCTCCATGTTCAACTTCCATTCTTAAACAAGATTGTTTCACTGAAGCTAAATCCTCCTCAAAATTACCAAACTTTTTTTCTAAATTATCAAACCTATTGCTTAAACCATTAAATTTATTCTCTAAACCATTAAAGTTATTCTCTAAACCATTAAATTTATTCTCTAAACCATTAAAGTTATTCTCTAAACCATTAAATTTATTCTCTAAACCATTAAAGTTATTCTCTAAACCATTAAATTTATTCTCTAAACCATTAAAGTTATTCTCTAAACCATTAAAGTTATTTTTTAAATCATTAATAGCGTCAAGAATTTCATTTTTGTCTGTATTTTTCATATTGCAAACACCTCCATTAAAATATTTTATAGTTAGGTAAATTAATTTTTATAAAAATTGTGAAATTGAGAATAAAGATAATTAAATAGTAGCTGTTATAGAACGGGCTTCTAAAGAATCTATTCTCATATCATGATCAAATAATTTTGAATTAATTCTAGATAAATTAGAATCATATTGTTTATGCTGTTCTAAATTTTCTTGATAAGAATTTGTAAGAAAATCAAATTTTTTATCTAATAAGCTTAATTTTTTATCATGTAAATCTAATTTTTCATTCTGTTCTTCAAATCTTTTATCAAACTTATTTTCAAATTTTACAAATTTTCTGTCAATAGTAAAAGCAAAATCATGGAAAATCTCAGCAATCTCAAGACTAAATGCAGCAAAACGATTGTCAAGTTTCTCATCCATTTTAACTTCAAATGCAGCAAAACGATTGTCAAGTTTCTCATCTATTTTAACTTCAAATGCAGCAAAACGATTGTCGAGTTTCTCATCTAGCTTAGCTTCAAATTCAGAAAATTTGGTATCAATTAAATTTGCTAATTGTTCTAAATCTTTCTTATCCATAATAAATTCCTCCTTGTACAATATATTTAGGCTTTAAAAGGCTACCTATAAACCTTCTGTTGGGTAAAATAATTTGCCTAACTATTAGACCAATAATAATACATATAAGTTAAAATGTCAAGAAAAACTTTTCGACAAAAAATGCGTATAAATAGCAAATAAAATCAATCATATATCATGATATACATAAAAAAACAAAACACAACAAAATTATACATATAAGTAAATAAAATATGCACGAAAAATCTGGTAAAATAGGTTGCAAAAAAAACAATACTAATATATAATTATGAAAGAAAAATTAAGGAGCAAATTGTATAATGCAGGTAGAAGATGAAAAAACAAAAACAAAAATAAAAAGAATAGTTTTTGCTATTTTAATTATTATAAATTGCATAGTAATATTTAATTTTTCAAATAAGGTAGCAGACGATTCAAGTAAACAAAGTGGAAGAATAGTAAATTTCATTTCGCAAATAATTCCTGGCATAAAAAATATGCCAGAACCAGATAAAACAAACTTTATGAAAGGGACTTTAACAACAATAGTTAGAAAAACAGCACATTTTTCAATATACACATTACTTGGACTACTAAGTATGAATTTTATGAGTACATTTAAAGAAAAAGAATTTTATAAAATTGACTTAAGGTGTTTAACAGCACTTACATTTTGCATATTTTATGCAAGTACTGATGAGTTTCACCAATATTTTATACCAGGTAGAAGTTGTGAATTAAGAGATGTATGCATAGACACTTTAGGAGCAATATTAGGAATTTTAGTAACAAAAATAATAGCGAAAATATACAGAGACACAAGAAAAGCGAAAGTATAATAACTTGACAAATTAATAAAACAAGAGTATAGTTTAACACTAAAGTAAGCAAGCAAATGATAGTAATATAAGGGGGAAAACAAATGTCTAGAATGGAAAGAAACAAACAAAACAAGAAAAAAGGAAAAGCTTTAAAAATAATATTAATTATATTATTATTTATTATAGTAATAATAGCAGCAGTATTTGCTGGAGGTTACTGGTATGTAAATGATAAATTAGGTAAAATGCAACAAGTAGAAATAGAAGAAGAAGACTTAAATATAGACGAAAAAGTTGAAGAAAACTTAAGTGGTTACAGAAATATAGCAATTTTTGGTGTAGACAGTAGAAGCTCAAACCTAGGGAAAGGAAACAGAAGCGATTGCATAATAATAGCAAGCATAAATAATGAAACAAAAGAAGTAAAACTTGCCTCTGTATATAGAGATACATATGTACAAATTGAAGGATATGGATTAGACAAAATTAATCATGCATATTCTTATGGTGAAGCTCCTTTAGCTCTTGGAACTTTAAATACTAACCTAGACTTGAATATAAAAGAATTTGTTACAGTAAATTTTGACTCTGTTGCAGAAGCAGTAGACCAATTAGGTGGAATAAAAATGACAATTACTGATGCAGAAGTAAAATACATAAATGGATATATTGAAGAAACATCAAATGTAACAGGAAAAGAATCTAACAAAATTACTTCAGCAGGAACGTATAACTTAAATGGAGTTCAAGCAGTAGCATATGGAAGAATAAGATATACAGAAGGTGGAGACTACAAAAGAACAGAACGTATGAGAGATGTTATAGAAGCTATGCTTAAAAAGTTACAAACAAAAAGTATAAGTGAAATAAATTCTATGTTAGACAGTGTACTACCTAAAATATATACAAATATAGGAACTTCAAGCATAATTTCTGAAATACCAAGTATTACAAAATATAAAATAACAGAAAGTATAGGATGGCCTTATGCAACGAAAGGAATAACATTAGATAGATGGTATGGTGTTCCAGTCACATTAGAGAGCAATGTAACACAATTACACCAACAACTATTTGGGGAAGAAAATTATGAACCTTCTGAAACAGTAAAAACAATAAGCAAGAAAATAGTAAATAAAACTGGCTATACAAATTAATAGGTAATACAAAATAATAAAATAGATATAATTTTACCATAAAAAGTAAATTTGTATCTGTTTTTTTATTATGTTAAAAAGTGCCTACAAAAATTCAAAAAAATGACAAAAAAAACGAAAAAAAGACAACAAACACTTGACTATATAGTTAATGTATTATATGATCAAAATACTAGGAGAAAATGAAAAATGGGTATTAATGTTAATAGCAATGATGATGTTTTAGCACAAGAAATAGAATTAGAAACTCCAACAATAAAAGAAAATAGAAATAAAGACAGAATTTTATATAAGTTTATAAAAAGAATAGTAGATATTATAGGTGGATTGGTTGGAATTATATTATTAATTCCAATAACTATAGTGTTATATGTAATTACTTTGTCTTCAAAAGAAAATAAGGGACCATTATTTTTTGAACAATTAAGAATAGGAAAAAACGGAAAAGAATTTAGATTATATAAATATCGTTCTATGGTTATGCATGCAGATGAAAAACTATGGGAATATTTAAATAATAATCCAGAAGCCAAGGAAGAATATAAAAAGTATAAAAAACTTAAAGAAGATCCACGCATTACAAGACTAGGTAAATTTTTAAGAAAAACAAGTTTAGATGAATTTCCACAATTTATAAATGTATTAAAAGGTGATATGAGTTTAGTAGGTCCACGTCCATACTTATATAGAGAAAAAGAAGATATGGGCGAAAAATATGATGCTATAATAAAAGCTAAACCAGGTCTTACAGGATATTGGCAAGTAAATGGAAGAAGTGATGTGGATTTTGATGAAAGAATTAATATGGATATAGAATACATAAAAGACAGAAATTTATGGTTTGATTTTAAAATATTAGTAAAAACGATATTAAAAGTATTTGGAAAAAGAGGAGGAGCACTATAAAATGTCAGAAATAACAAAAAATGTTTTTATTATTGGATCAAAAGGAATTCCAGCTAAATATGGCGGATTTGAAACATTTGTAGAAAACTTAACATTAAAAAAGAAAAATGAAAATATTAAATATCATGTTGCATGTATGGATAAAAAAAATGGAGAATTTGAATACAATAATGCAAGATGCTTTAAGATAAAAGTTCCAAATATTGGCCCAGCAAAAGCGATATATTATGATGTAAAAGCTTTAAAGGAATCAATAAAATATATAAAAAATAATAAAATTAATGAGGCTATTATATATATATTAGCTTGTAGAATAGGACCATTTATTGGATATTATAAAAGAAAAATGAAAAAATTAAATATTAAATTATACGTAAATCCAGATGGACATGAATGGTTAAGAGCTAAATGGAATAATTTAATAAAGAAATATTGGAAACTATCAGAAAAATTAATGGTAAAAAGTGCAGATTTATTAATTTGTGATTCAGTAAATATAGAAAAATACATTAAAGATGCTTATAATAAATATAAACCTAATACTATTTTTATAGCATATGGCGCAGAAGTAGAAAAAAGCAAATTAGATAATAATAATGAAAAATTATTAAAATGGTATAAAGAAAAAGAAGTAAAAAGTAATGAATATTATTTAGTAGTTGGTAGGTTTGTACCAGAAAACAATTATGAAACGATGATAAAAGAATATATGAAAACTAATACAAAAAAAGATTTTGTATTAATTACTAACGTTGAAAAAAATAAATTTTATGAAGGATTAAAAGAAAGAACAAGATTTGAAAGCGATAAAAGAATTAAATTCGTTGGAACGGTATATGACAAAGAACTTATAAAAAAAATAAGAGAAAATGCCTATGGATATATTCATGGACACGAGGTAGGAGGGACAAACCCATCTTTGTTAGAAGCTCTTGCATCGACGAAGTTGAATTTACTATTAGATGTTGGATTTAATAAAGAAGTAGGAAAAGATGGGGCAATATATTGGAATAAAGATGAAGGAAATTTGGCTAAAGTAATAGAAAAAGCAGACAATTTAGAAAAAAGCGAAATTGAAGATATATCAGAAAAGGCAGAGAATAGAATAAAAAACGAATATAGTTGGCAAAAAATAATAGAAGATTATGAAAAAATATTTGAAAGGTAAGATTAAAAGATATGAAAAAAATATTATTTTTGCATTCTGGAGCTGAACTATATGGTGCAGATAGGATATTGCTAGAAATAGTTACTAATATAAACAAAGAAAAATTTCAGCCAATAGTGGTATTGCCAAATGAAGGACCATTAGTAAGTGAATTAAAAAAAAATAATATAAAAGTAGAAATAATTCCATATCCAATTATTAGAAGAAAATATTTTAATATTAAAGGAATATTAAAATATTTTCTTGAATATAGAAAAGCAGTAAATGATATATGTGAATTTGCACAAAAGGAAGAAGTAAATATAATTCATAACAATACTATTGCAGTATTGGAGGGAATTAGTATCAAAAGAAAAATGAATATTCCATTAATTGTACATATACATGAAATGATTGAAAATCCTAAATTAGTAGCTAAAATATTATATTCAATAATATGCAAGAATGCAACAAAGATTATAGTTGTTTCAAATGCTGTAAAAGAACACATAAACAAATATTATAAAAAAGAGAAAGCAATAGTAGTTCATAATGGAATAGATATTAAAAATTATAGTATAAAAAATGACACTGAATATCTAAAAAAAGAATTAAATATTCCTCCAAAAGCCTTAATAATAGGAATGATTGGAAGAATTAATGCAATCAAAGGACAAGATGACTTTGTAGAAGTATTAAATGAATTAATAAAAGATAATAACAATATATATGGAATAATTGTAGGAGATGCATTTAAGGGACAAGAATGGAGAGTTAATAAGCTATTAGAAAAAATTGATGAATTTGGAATACAAAAAAATGTAAAATATTGTGGATATAGGAAAGACATACCTAACATTCATAGTTTAATTAATATATATGTATTACCAAGTATAAAAAAAGATTCTTTTCCAACAGTAGTTTTGGAATCTATGGCATCAGGAAAACCAATAGTAGCATATAAGTGCGGTGGAGTAACCGAAATGGTAAGAAATGGAGAAAATGGGTATCTAGTTGAGATGGGAAATAAACAAAGATTACTATGTGCTATAAGAAAAATTGCAAATGATGAAAATCTGAGAAAAAATATGGGAAAGGAATCATTTTATATTGTGAGTCAAGAGTTTAATACACAAAAATTTATAGAAAACTTTGAAAAAATATATGGGAGTATAAAATGAAACAGTTAATTTTAATTGGAAATTTAGGAGATGGAAAAACTGGACCTTCAAAAATAATAAATGGTTTATATAATGAATTACAGGAAAAATATAAAATTAAATTGATTGACACATCTACAAGTAATAAAATAATATTATTTTTTAAATTATTATTAATAATATTTAAGAGAAAATGTAATGTCAATGTACATAGCTTTGGTTATAAAATTCCGTATATTATTTATATTATAAGTAAAATAAATAAGAATAATAATTATTATCTTACATTACATGGCATATCATCATTAGAAAATGAAATCGAAAAAAGTAATAAAAAAAGTAATAAAAAAAGTAACAAAATAGAAAATAAAATAATAAGTAAATTTCCTAATATAATATGTGTCTCAAATTTTCAAAAAAATATAATAAATAATAAATTTAATAGAAAAAATAAAGTTTTTGTAATAGAAAACGGGAGTGACATATGCAAAGATATCAGGTTTAAATATAAAGAAAAAAAAAGTTATTGCAATTTTATAATGGCTGGAGGATTTAGTAAAATAAAAAATACATTAGAAACAATAAAAATCATAGAATTTTTAAATAAAAATAGTTTTAAATGTATACTAGAAATATGTGGAAAAATAGTAAATGAAGATTATTATAATGAGTGCATGAATTACATAAAGAAAAATAATTTAAGTAAAAATGTTAAATATTTAGGATTATTAGATGAAAACAATTTGATTGAGCAATATAGCAAATCAAACTATTGTATATCTGTTTCGAAGTTTGATACCTTTAATTTAACTATATTAGAAGGAATGCAAAATAGTACTCCAGCAATAGTAATGAGTACTAATGGAATATCAGATATTATTACCCAAAATGCAGGGTTAGTACTAGAAAAATTGGATTATAATAAAATATATAATTACTTATTAAATAATTATAATAATGATGATATATACAATAAATCATGTAAAAATGCTTGGTTGATTGGACAGAAATATACTAGCAAACGTATGGCTGAAAAATATTATGAAATATTTGAGGAAAAAAACAAATGTTGTTAATAGAATTTATATTATTATTAATATCTGGAATATTAATAGGAATAAGAGAATTTAATATACCAATATATATTACTTTTATTATATGCTCATTAATTAGATTTAATAAATATAATAAAAGCAAAGATATTACCAATATAATAGCAATAATGTTGTATGGAATAATTATTCCTGATAATTATATTATTGTGTTTATATTAATGTTGGAATTTTTGGTTTTAATAATAAGAAAAAAAGAAATAAAAATTACTACTTTAAGTCTATTATTTATAATTTATATAATACTTAATATATTATTACATGAATTTAAAATACCAAATTTCTTATTTTCTGTGTTATATTATTCAACAACTTTCTTTTCATATTTTATATTTAAAAAAGAAAGAATAGAACTAAGAGAAAAAGTAGAAGATATATTAAAAATAATTAGAGATATCATTGTAATTGAATTAATAACAATAATTATATATGCTATATTTCATATAAATATAATTAGGGCAAGTATAGATTTTGATTGGGTAGTTGGAACGTTTGGAAAATATCAAGGAAATATATTATTATTTTTTATGCTATTTTCATTCTTATTATTTACGTACCATTATAGAATTACTAAAGAAAAGAAAGATATTATATATATATTAATTAGTATAATAATATCAATTTTTACAGGTTCTATAGCTTTATTAATATTGTTTTTGTTGTCATATATTATGATCACAATAATATTTAAAAAGGGAAAAGGAAAAACTTCTAAAATTATATTAATTATAAGTGCTATAGTTGTATTTATATGTGTTACACCAAATTGGATAAAAGAATATATAGTTAATTTGAGAGATTACAATTATTTAGTGAGTCATATTTCTAAAATAAAATCATATGAAACTACATTTATAACAATTCCTAAAGATGATAAAACATTTTTACTTTTGGGAAATGGAATTGGAAATTACTCTTCAAGAGCTGCATTGACTTGTACTGGAAAATATATAAATGGTTATTCAAAATTATTTGGTGAATCAATGTCAAAATACACAGAAACATATATTTATCCTAATTTAATAAACGTCATGGAAAATAAATTAGGAAGTATGGATACAGCTTATTCTTCTATTATTACTATTCAAGGCGAACTGGGTATAATTGGAATTTTATTTTTCATAGTATATTGGATGAAATTCTTTATTAATAATAAAGAAGAAGTAAGTAGAACATTTTTACTATTCTTTTTATTAAGTTGTTTTATAGAAAATTATCTTGAATTTGCAAAAATTGTGTGTGTTGTTTTTATTTTATATTTTATAGTAGGAAACGAAGAAAAGGAGAAAAAAAGTGCAGAGAAAGAGCCAAAAAAAAAGTAGAATACTATTCATTTCAGGAAGTTCAGTTGGATATGGTGCAGATTATTCAATGATTCAAATTATAAATAAATTAAAAAAAAGTGGTATAGAAAGCATAGTGATTATTCCCAAAAAAGGAAGAAGTAGCGAATTATTTGAAGAAAATAATATAGAGTACATTATTATGCCTTTCAAAAATTGGATTCACTATGATTTAACATTAATAGGAAAATATGTTAAGCCAATTTTGAAATTTTTTATAAATATAATATTAAGTGTATGTACATATATAAAAATTAAAAAAAATTATAAAATAATAGGTATATATAGTAATTCATTTACTAATTATTTCAGTATAATATTAAGTAAAATGTTTAAAGTAAAACATATACAACATATTAGAGAATTTGGAGATTGTGATTTTAATTGGAAGTTTGATTTTGGAAGAGAAAGAACTATAAGATTTGCGACTAAAAATTCTTCTAGATTAATATGTATTTCAAATGCTGTAAGAAAAAATTATATTAACTTTTCGAATGAAGAAAAGATGATTACCATATATAATGGATTACCAATAACTCATGTTGTTAAACACAATTTTAATAGTGAAGTGATTAATATTGTTATGGTTGGAAGGTTATCTATTGAAAAAAGGCAAATAATACTTTTAAAAGCACTAAAGATATTATTAGATAGAAGAATATTTAATATTCACATAGATTTTTATGGAGATGGGGAAGACTTAAAAATATTAGAAAAATATTGTGAAGATAATATGATTTCAAATTATGTTGGATTTAGAGGGTATTCAAAGAAAATAGATTTTTCAAAATATCATATAGGTATAATGTGTTCTATATCTGAAGGTTTTGGAAGAGTATTAGTAGAATATATGATAAATTCATTAGCGGTCATTAGCTCAAACGGAGGAGCAGCACCAGAAATAATTAACAATCAAAAAACAGGAATTTTGTTTGAAGTAGATAATGAAGTTCAGTTAGCAGATAAAGTAGAAGAGTTAATGAAGAATCGCGACAAAATGCAAATATTAGGAGAAAATGCTAGAAAAAGTGCAATAAATTTTTTTGCAGAAGACATATGCTTAGATAAAATATATAATGAATGCGTAAATATTTATGAAATAAAATATGAATAGAGAGGAGAATATGATATATAAAAATATCATATGAAGAATATATGAAAGTAATAGCAGTTGTAGTAACATATAATAGAAAAAAATTATTAATTGAATGCTTAGAATCAATACTTAATCAAACATATCAAATTGACAAGTTAATATTAATAGACAATAATAGTAATGATGGAACATATGAAGAGCTTGTAAAAAATAAATATATAGAAAATAAAAAAGTTATATATAAAAAATTGAAAGAAAACATTGGAGGTGCCGGAGGATTTTATACCGGAATAAAAGAATCCTTGAATTATGAATGTGATTGGGTATGGATAATGGATGATGATACTATTCCTACAGAAACTTGTTTGGAAAAGCTGATAGAAGCAAAAACAAATAAAATAAAAGAAGAAAAAATAAGTTTTTTAGCTAGTTGTATTTATGGAGAAAAAGGAGAGTATATGAATGTGCCTCAAGTTGATGTTAGACCAGATAAGAATGGGTATCCTAATTATTATAAATATCTAAAAGAAGGATTATTAAAAATTAATATGGCAACTTTTGTTTCAATACTTATTAATGTTGAAGCTATAAAAAAATTTGGACTACCATGTAGACAATATTTTATTTGGGGAGATGACTCAGAATATACTACTAGAATTGTTAAATATTTTGGAAATGCATATTTGGTAGGCGATAGTATAGCTATTCATAAAAGAACAATTGCAAAAGCACTATCAATAAAAGATGAAGAAAGTAAAAATAGAATAAGAATGTATTATTATATGGTAAGAAATAATTTGATTAATACTAAAGAGTATAAAGGAAAAAAACAAGTTATAAAATTGTTATTTGAAAATATAAAAATAATTTGTAGAATTTTAATAACAAATACAAAATATAAATTTTTAAAGATACATACAATAAATAGAGGAATATTTAGCTTCATATTTAAAACATATGATTATAAAGAATTTAAAAATAGGCTAAAAATATAATGTAAGGTGAAAAAATGAAAAAATCAATAACAAAAAATTATATATACAATTTAACATATCAAATATTAATATTAATATTGCCACTTATTACTACTCCATATATATCAAGAGTATTAGGAGCAGAAAACATAGGAATTTATAGTTATACTATATCTATAGTTACATATTTCATATTATTTGGAACATTAGGGATATCAATGTATGGACAAAGAGAAATTGCGTATTTACAAGAAAAAAAGGAAAAATATAGTAGAACCTTTTGGGAAATTATTATATTAAGGTTTCTAACGGTAATAATTTCTATGGCTATTTTTTATTTTACATTTGTTATAAAAGGACAATATTCAATTTATTATAAAATATTATTATTAGAATTGTTTGCAAATTGTTTAGATATAAGTTGGTTTTTTCAGGGACTAGAAGAATTTAAAAAAACAGTATCAAGAAATGCGATTGTTAAGATAATTAGTATAATATGCATATTTACTTTTATAAAAACTTCAAATGATTTAATAAAATATTTTTGGATATATGTATTATCTACATTAATAGGAAATATCTCATTATGGGCGTATTTACCAAAATATATTCAAAGGGTAAATATAAAAGAACTACAAATACTTAAGCATTTAAAACCTACAATAAGCCTGTTTATTCCACAGATAGCAGTCCAAATATATACAGTATTAGACAAAGTAATGATTGGTACTATTATACCAGACAAATCAGAAGTGGGATTTTATGAACAAAGTCAAAAAATAATAAAAATGTTGCTTACTATAGTAACTTCTCTAGGAACTGTAATGGTGCCAAGAATGGCAAACATATTTATAAAAGGAGATAACGAAAAGATACAACAATATATGAAAAGATCATTTAATTTTGTATTTTTAATATCAATTCCTATGATTTTTGGAATTATTGCAATATCTGATAATTTTGTACCACTATTTTTTGGAAACGGTTATGAAAAAGTATCAATATTAATGGGAACTATAAGCCCTATTTTATTGGCTATTGGTTTGAGTAATGTAATAGGAACTCAATATTTATTACCAACTAAAAGACAAAAAGAATATACTATCTCAGTTGTAATAGGAGCAATAGTAAACTTTTTAATAAATATATTGCTCATAAAGAAGTATGGAGCATTAGGAGCTTCAATAGGAACAGCGATAGCAGAAATATGTGTAACTATAACTCAATTTGTTTTTGTCAGAAAAGATATACCAGTACAAGAATTATTAAAGCTAGCAATAAAATATACACTATTTGGAATAACTATGTTTATTCCTATTGAAATAATAGGAAAGTTTATAAACAATGATTTGATATGCATAATAGTCCAAGTTATTATAGGAGTTGTTATATATACAGGATGTTTATTGATATCTAAAGATGAGCTAGTTTATAGTACGATAAACAAATTAAAATATAAATATATAAAAAAGGGGAGTAATATATGAAATATGATTATCTAATAGTAGGTTCTGGTTTATTTGGTGCAATATTTGCATATGAAGCAAATAAACAAGGAAAGAAATGTCTTGTTATAGATAAACGATCACATATAGGTGGAAACATCTATACAGAAAATATAGAAGGAATTAATGTACACAAATATGGAGCGCACATATTTCATACAAGTAATAGGGAAGTATGGGAATACATAAATCAATTTGTAGAGTTTAACAGATATACTAATTCACCAGTTGCAAGATATAAAGATGAGTTATATAATATGCCGTTTAATATGAATACCTTTAATAAACTTTGGGGAGTTGTTACACCAAAAGAAGCACAAGAAAAAATAGAAGAAGAAAAAAAACAAGCATGTATTTTGGAACCTAAAAATTTAGAAGAACAAGCTATAAGCTTAGTCGGAAAAACTATTTATGAAAAACTAGTGAAAGGTTACACTGAAAAACAATGGGGAAGAAAGTGCACAGAACTTCCAAGTTTTATTATAAAAAGACTTCCAGTAAGATTCATATATGATAATAATTATTTTAATGATTTATATCAAGGAATTCCAATAGGAGGATATACTCAAATTATTGAAAAAATGTTAGATGGTATAGAAGTAAGACTAAATTGTGACTTTTTTAAAAATAGAGAAGAATTAGAAAGTATAGCAGAAAAAATTGTATTTACAGGACAAATAGATAAATATTATAATTATTGTTTTGGAGAATTGGAATATAGAAGCTTAAAATTTGAAACAGAAACATTAAGTGAACAAAACTATCAAGGAAATGCTGTAGTAAACTATACTGAGTATGAAATCCCATACACAAGAATAATAGAACACAAGCATTTTGAATTTGATAGTTCATCTCCAAAAACTATAATTACAAGAGAATATCCAGATACTTGGAATAAAGAAAAAGAGCCATATTATCCTATAAACAATGAAAAAAATAATTCTTTATATAGTAAATATAAAGAATTAGCAGATAAAGACAAAAAAGTTATTTTTGGAGGAAGATTAGGACAGTATAAATATTACGATATGGATAAAGTAATATTTGAAGCAATAAATATAGTAAGAGTTGAATTGAATAAATAAAGGAGCAAACTAATATGAAAACATATTTCATAACAGGAGTTGCAGGATTTATAGGTTCAAACCTTGCAAAAAGAATATTAAAAGAAGAAAAAGACATAAAAGTAGTAGGATTAGACAACATGAATGACTACTATGATGTAAAAATAAAAGAATATCGATTAGCAGAACTATTAAAAAATGAAAACTTTATATTTATAAAAGGAAATTTAGCAGATAAAGAACTAATAAACAAAATATTTGAAGAAAACAAACCTGAAATAGTAGTTAATTTAGCTGCACAAGCAGGTGTAAGATATAGCATTACAAATCCAGATGCATACATAGAATCAAATATAATAGGCTTTTACAATATATTAGAAGCATGTAGACACAATCCAGTAGAACACTTAGTATATGCATCATCTTCATCAGTATATGGCTCAAATAAAAAAGTTCCATATTCTACAGATGATAAAGTAGACAACCCTGTATCTTTATATGCTGCAACAAAAAAATCTAATGAATTACTAGCTCATAGTTACTCAAAACTATATAATATTCCTTCGACAGGATTAAGATTCTTTACAGTGTATGGACCAGCTGGAAGACCAGATATGGCATATTTTGGATTTACAAATAAATTAATTAAAGGTGAGACAATACAAATATTTAACTATGGAAATTGCAAAAGAGATTTTACATATGTAGATGATATAGTTGAAGGAATTTGTAGAGTTATAAAAAAGGCTCCAAAGAAGAAAATAGGAGAAGATGGACTTCCAATTCCGCCTTATGCAGTTTATAACATTGGAAATAGTAGTCCAGAAAATTTGTTGGATTTTGTAACAATATTACAAGAGGAACTAGTAAGAGTAGGAGTATTGCCAAAAGATTATGATTTTGAATCGCATAAAGAATTAGTACCAATGCAACCAGGAGATGTACCAGTCACATATGCAGACACAACACCATTAGAAAGAGATTTTGGATTTAAACCAAGTACAACTTTAAGAGAAGGATTAAGAAAATTTGCAGAATGGTATAAAGAGTTTTATATTAAATAAGATGTTGTTTGTCCAGTTGACCCATATGTTGATAATGATTATTTTATAGCTTTAGAAAATTTATATGAGTTAGCAAAAAATTCAAAATACAATTTATCATTAATGGGAATAACTCCAACTTATCCAAGTGAAAAATATGGTTACATTATTCCAGAGACAAAGCAAAAAATAAGCAAAGTAAAAATGTTTAAAGAAAAACCTAATTTAGAAACAGCTAAAGAATATATTAAACAAGGAGCTTTATGGAATGGTGGAATTTTTGCTTATAAACTAAAATATGTTTTAGATATTGCTCATAAATTAATAGAATTTGAAGATTATTATGACTTATTTAACAAGTATGAAACTTTGGAAAAAATAAGCTTTGACTATGCAGTTGTTGAAAAAGAAAAACAAATACAAGTTATGAAATTCGATGGCAAATGGAAAGACTTGGGAACGTGGAATACTTTAACAGAAGCAATGGATGAAAAAATCTTTGGTAAAGGTATTGAAAACGATAAATGTGAAAATACACATATTATTAATGAATTGAATGTACCTATTTTATGTATGGGATTGAAAAATGTAGTAGTAGCAGCAAGTAGTGAGGGAATATTAGTATCAGATAAGGAACAATCAAGTTATATAAAGCCTTTTGTGGAAAATATTAATCAGCAAATAATGTTTGCCGAAAAATCTTGGGGAAGTTATCGAGTAATAGATGTTCAAGAAAAAAGTTTAACAATTCTTGTTACACTAAATCCAGGAAATCGAATGGCATATCATAGTCATGATTTTAGAGATGAAGTATGGACAATAATATCAGGAACTGGAAAAACTATAGTTGATGGAATGGAACAAATAGTAAAAGCAGGAGATGTTATTACAATGGAAGCAGGATGTAAACATACAATTATTGCTGAAACAGAATTAAAAGTAATAGAAGTTCAATTAGGTAAGGAGATAAGTGTGAATGACAAGCACGAATTTAAATTGGAAGAATAATAATTATCCATTCTTATTAAGACCAAATGGAAAAGACTATTTATGGGGTGGAAATAGATTAAATGAAGAATTTAATAAGAATATAAACTTAATACCTCTTGCTGAAACTTGGGAATGTTCTACACATCCAGATGGACCAAGTTATGTTGCTAGTGGAAAGCATGAGGGAAAATCACTAACTGAAGTTTTAAAAGCACATCCAGAATATTTGGGAACACACCCAAAAACAGAAGGGAAGTTACCAATACTAATAAAACTTATAGATGCAAAAAAGAATTTATCAGTTCAAGTTCATCCAAATGATGAATATGCAATGAAATATGAAAATGGGCAATTAGGTAAAACGGAAATGTGGTATGTTTTAGATGCTTCAAAAAATTCTGAACTAATTTATGGATTCAATTGCAATATGAATAAAAAAATAGTAAAGAATTCAATAGAAAATGGAACAATAGAAAAATACTTGCATAAAGTACCAATACATAAAGATGATATATTTTATATTGAATCTGGTACAATTCACGCAATTGGAGCAGGGGCTTTAATAGCAGAAATACAAGAGAATTCTAATTTGACATATCGTTTATATGACTATAACAGAGTAGATAAAGAGGGAAAATTAAGAGAGTTGCATGTAGACAAAGCGTTAAATGTAATGAATTATAAAGCATCTAAATATATAAAACAACCAATTAGAGTATATAAACATAAAAAAGGTTATTCTTCAGAATTACTTTGTAGATGCAAATATTTTGAAGTACATAAAGAAAAAATAAATACAGAAAATTGCAAAGAAATGTTTAGTTTTCAAACACAAAGTAATTCATTTCATGTTTTGTTATGTATAGATGGGTGTGGAACTATAATAAGTGAAGAAGAAATAATATTATTTTTTAAGGGAGATTGCATTTTTATTCCAGCAAATTCTGTAGAGTTTAAAATTCATGGAGTAGCAGATTTATTAAATATTAACTGCTAATAGCTTTTATATATAATAAATTGAAATTAAAAGGAGAAAATAAACAATGAAAATAACAGTAGCAGGAACAGGTTATGTAGGTTTATCTCTAGCAACATTATTAAGCCAAAAAAATGAAGTGATAGCACTAGATATAATACCTGAAAAAGTAGAAATGATAAACAATCGTATATCACCAATAAAAGATGAATATATAGAAAAATATTTTAAAGAAAAAGAATTAAATTTAAAAGCAACATTAGATTACAAAGAAGCACTAAAAGATGCAGACTATGTAATAATAAGTACACCTACTAACTATGACGAAGAAAAGAACTACTTTGATACATCTAGTGTAGAAGATATAATAAAAAAAGTTATAGAAGTTGGAAACAAAAATACAACAATGGTAGTAAAATCAACAATACCAGTTGGATTTATAAAAAATAGTAAAGAAAAGTATAATATAGATAACATTTTCTTTTCACCAGAATTTTTAAGAGAGGGAAAAGCATTGTATGACAATCTTTATCCTTCAAGAATAATAGTAGGCGAAAAAAGCAAAAGAGCAGAAATATTTGCTAAACTATTATTAGATTCTGCAGAGAAAAAAGAAGTGAATGTTCTATATATGAATTCAACAGAAGCCGAAGCAGTTAAACTATTTGCAAATACATATTTGGCCTTAAGAGTAGCATATTTCAATGAATTAGATACTTATGCAAAAATAAAAGGATTAAACACAAAAGACATAATAGATGGGGTATGCTTAGACCCTAGAATTGGAAATCACTACAATAACCCATCTTTTGGATATGGTGGATATTGCTTACCAAAAGACACAAAACAATTACTTGCAAACTATAAAGATGTACCACAAAATTTAATACAAGCTATAGTTACTGCAAATTTAACTAGAAAAGAATTTATTACAGAAGAAGTATTAAGTAAAAAGCCAGAAGTTGTAGGAATTTACAGATTAACAATGAAATCTGGTTCGGACAACTTCAGATCAAGTGCTATACAAGATATTATTAAAAATTTAAGAGCGAATAATATAAAAGTTATAATTTATGAACCAACATTAAACAAAGAAGAATTTGATGGTTTTAAAGTAGTGAATAATATAAACGAATTCAAAAATACATCTTCTATAATATTAGCAAATAGACAAGAAGAACTATTAAATGATGTAAAAGAAAAAGTATATACAAGGGATTTATATACAAGAGATTAGAAACCATACCAATTTAAGTTGGGAGATATAATAACTGCATACGAAATTAAAAGTGGCCAATTTAGGCTGGGCTTATAAAACAGAATTATAAGATGGAATTAAACTTGCTTATGAAGCTTTTTTAAATAATCCAATGCGTGCAGAAAGACAATAGAAAGAGGAAATTATAATGAATGTAATTTTATTATCAGGGGGCTCAGGAAAAAGATTATGGCCTCTATCAAACGATATACGTTCTAAACAATTTATAAAAATATTCAAAAATGAAGATGGCGAATATGAATCAATGCTTGAACGTATGTACAAAAATATAAAGAAAGTTAATAATGAATCAACAATTACTATTGCTACATCACAAACTCAAGTTTCAACAATTAACAACCAAATTGGAAAAGAAGTAGGAATTTCTATAGAACCATGTCGTAGAGATACATTTCCTGCAATAGCATTAGCTACAGCGTATTTACATGATGTTAAAAAGATTTCCTTGGAAGAATCTGTAGTTGTTTGTCCAGTTGACCCATATGTTGATAATGATTATTTTATAGCTTTAGAAAATTTATATGAGTTAGCAAAAAATTCAAAATACAATTTATCATTAATGGGAATAACTCCAACTTATCCAAGTGAAAAATATGGTTACATTATTCCAGAGACAAAGCAAAAAATAAGCAAAGTAAAAATGTTTAAAGAAAAACCTAATTTAGAAACAGCTAAAGAATATATTAAACAAGGAGCTTTATGGAATGGTGGAATTTTTGCTTATAAACTAAAATATGTTTTAGATATTGCTCATAAATTAATAGAATTTGAAGATTATTATGACTTATTTAACAAGTATGAAACTTTGGAAAAAATAAGCTTTGACTATGCAGTTGTTGAAAAAGAAAAACAAATACAAGTTATGAAATTCGATGGCAAATGGAAAGACTTGGGAACGTGGAATACTTTAACAGAAGCAATGGATGAAAAAATCTTTGGTAAAGGTATTGAAAACGATAAATGTGAAAATACACATATTATTAATGAATTGAATGTACCTATTTTATGTATGGGATTGAAAAATGTAGTAGTAGCAGCAAGTAGTGAGGGAATATTAGTATCAGATAAGGAACAATCAAGTTATATAAAGCCTTTTGTGGAAAATATTAATCAGCAAATAATGTTTGCCGAAAAATCTTGGGGAAGTTATCGAGTAATAGATGTTCAAGAAAAAAGTTTAACAATTCTTGTTACACTAAATCCAGGAAATCGAATGGCATATCATAGTCATGATTTTAGAGATGAAGTATGGACAATAATATCAGGAACTGGAAAAACTATAGTTGATGGAATGGAACAAATAGTAAAGGCAGGAGATGTAATTACAATGGAAGCTGGATGCAGACATACTATTATTGCTGAAACAGAATTAAAAGTAATAGAAGTCCAATTAGGCAAGGAGATAAATGTAAATGATAAGCACAAGTTTAAATTGGAAGACTAATAATAGTCCGTTCTTGCTAAAACCAAGTGGAAAAGATTACTTGTGATGTAGATAAAAAAATAGTAAGACAAGCAATAAAAGAAGAAACCATAGAAAAATATTTAAATAAAGTAGAAATACATAAGGATGATTTATTTTATATTAAAGCTAGAACGATCCATACGATTGGTGCAGGAACATTAATTGCTGAAATACAAGAAAACTCTAATTTAACGTATCGTTTGTATGATTATAATAGAGTAGATAAAAGTGGAAATTTAAGGAAATTGCATATAGATAAAGCTTTAGAAGTAATGAATTATAAATCATCTAAATGTATAAAACAACCAATTAGAGTATATAAACATAAAAAAAGTAAAAAAATAATAAACAAATGTGTTGCATAAATAACATAAATTCGATATAATAACTACATACTAAATCAAAAGAAAAAAGAGGAAGGAAATGAAAAAATTAGATTTAAAAGAAAAGCAAAATTAAAAAAAGAAGATAACGAATGATAGATTTTCATTCTCATATTGTATATGATAAAATCTTTGGAAATTAAAAAAAATTACGTAATAAAAAAAGAAAAATAAAAAATCATAAAAAAGTATTGCAAATAATATTAAAAAAATGTAAAATAATGAATATAAAATAATAAAACATAAGAAAAATAAAAATAGGGGGAGGTACGAAAGATGCCAATAGTTGACTTTACAAATCCACTAAATGTATTAATAGCATTAGTTATAGCTGTATTAGTGGTAATTTTAGCAAAAGAAATAAAAAGAAGTAATGTAACTTGTATTATGTTATTATCTTTTTTAACATTAATAGTAGGGCACTGCATTGAATATGTTGCTGTAAACGATCCAACAGGAGAAATAACAACAACTATTGCAAATTGCATTGCTGTAGACTTTATGTTTGTATTATTATCTTTTTTAGCATATCTTTGGTCAGACAATATTGAGGCACAGGATAGAAAGATTAAAAGTATAGATAACAGTCTTGATTGGTTCTGGAAAAAAGTCTGAAAAAGTTAAAATTAATAGACAAAAGTTAAAAAAAGTGTTAAAATATTAATGTTCAATATTTTAACATTTTTTTGTTAAAAGAAATACACAATATATAAGGAGAGAATAACGTGGAAGAATTAGATATAAAACAAATATTCAAATTTACATACCAAAGAAAAAATATATTAATTTATATCTTATTAATTTCTATAGTAGTAGGAGTATTATATACATTTGTAATAAAAAGACCAGAATATGAATCTAAAGCACAAATTTTAATAGATAAAGCAGATGCATCTATTGAAAAATATATAGTAAGTAAAGATGTACTAAAGTCAGAAAATATAGATGTAAATTTTGACAAAACAAGTAAGATTATCACAGCTGTAGCAACAAATACAAAAAAAGATGTAGCTTTTAATGAAATAAATAGTTATATAGAAACACTAGAAGATAGCCTACAAACAACATATGAAATAAAAATGTTTAAGATGCTAGAAACACCACAAGTACCTACAACACCAAGTAATGAAACATATTTAAAAGATATTGCAATATGTGCTCTTATAGGAATAGTAGGATTTGCAGTATATATTATTGTTTTACTTAACATTAACGGAATGGTAAGTGCATCAGAAATAGAAAATTTAGCTAAAATAAATGTGCTTGGCAAAGTTAGTTTAGAAAAGAAAAAAAATAAAAAAGAGCCTATAAAATATACAACAAGCAACACAAATATTAGTAATCAACTAAAAAGGATAGAAACAAATATAAAACTAAATAAAGACATAGAAAAGGCAAAAACAATATTGTTTACAGGAGTTGGAAAACGACCTGGAACAACATATATTGTAAACAATTTAGCAATTCAATATGCAAAAATATATAACAAAGTATTAGTAATAGATGCAAATATATTTACAAAAACATTATCTAAAGAATACAATTTAGAAGAAAAAATTGGATTAACAAACATAATAAAATCAGGAACGTTCAAGGATATAGAAAATATAGTACAAAAAACAGAAAAAGAAAATATTTATGTTTTACCAGTAGGAAATGTAGAAGTTGAAGAAGAAAAATTCTTACAAAGTAATGTAAAAGATTTACTAAAAATCTTAGAAAACAATTATGATATTATTTTAATAGATACAGCATCTGTAAATGAAAAAGTTTTACCAATAGTTCTTACAAATATTGTAGATACTACAATTATAGTAGCACAAGAACAAAAAACAAATATAGAAGATATAGAAAATGCAAAAGCAACAATAGAAAATGTTGGGGGCAAAACTTCAGGAGTTATATTAAATAAGGTAATTTAAAAAAATAAAAGTAACACAAAACAAACTCTTTCTCATATTATATAAAAAATATGAGAGGAGTTTTTTATTATGGATTATGAAATAATGATGAATGGAAATGTAAAAATAGGAATGCAAGCACCAGATTTTGAGGCAGATACAACTATGGGAAGAATAAATTTAAATCAATATAGAGGGAAATGGGTAGTATTGTTTTCTCATCCAGGAGATTTTACCCCCGTATGTACCACAGAAATGATTGCCTTTTCTAAAGCAAATACATATTTTGAAAGATTAAATACTTGTTTAATAGGTTTAAGTGTAGATAGTAATCCTTCGCATTTAGCATGGGCATATGACATTTATTGTAAAACAGGTATAGTAATACCATTTCCAATAATAGCGGACAGAAATGGAGCAATAGCAAGAAAATATGGAATGATTTCAAGTGACGTAAGTACAACTGAAACAGTTAGAAATGTATTTATTATAGATGATCAAGGTATAGTTAGATTAATATTAGTTTATCCACTAAATATAGGAAGATGTATTCCAGAAATATTAAGATGCATAGAAGCACTTCAAACTTCAAAAGCAAGCAATGGTTCAACACCAGCAAATTGGGTACCATGTGAACCTATAATTGTACCAGCACCAAAAACTTTTAAAGAATTAGAACAAAGAAATAGGGAGATAGCAGAAAATAGAAATGGAATGAATTGGTATTTGAGTTTTAAAAACCCTGAAAAATGTATTAATGCAGAAACAAAAGAATGTAAAAGATTAGAGAATAAAGATGAAAACAAATAATTTATTATAACTGCAAAAAACAATAGTATTTACAAAAGAGTGTTGTATATCCAGATTCACTTACTTTTAAAATTTTACATAGAAACTTTATTGAATAATTTTCTTTTAATTCAAAAATAAAATAAAAAAATATAAAAATGCTTGATAAAAATAAAAAAATAGTATAAAATGAAAACAGAAAATAAAAAGAGGTATAAAATGCAAAAGATAAAAAACGCTAAAACCATTGCGAGAGTAAACATACACACGAGTAATTTAAAAAACGAGAAAAGAATAGAAAAAAGCAACACAAATAAACCTAAAAAATGTAAAATTTGATAGGTATATTTGTGTTGCTTTTTGGTGTTTTTTGAAATAGCATTAATACCTTAAATAAAAAAGAGGAGGAAGGAAAATGGAGTTTAAAACAAAATTCAAAAGAAACAAAGGTATAACATTAATAGCACTCGTAGTCACAATTGTTGTGTTATTAATATTAGCAGGAATAAGTATCAATTTAATTTTAGGTAATAATGGCATAATAAATAGAACACAAGATGCAAAAGGTGAGTATGAGCAAGCAAAGTTAAATGAACAAAAAGATATGGATGGGATAAATAATTGGATGGATGATGCTACAAATGCTTTGGCTAAAGTAAAGATATATGCTAAATTATATTCGTATAATGATGGCTCTGGATCGTTACTAGAGATTTCAAGTGATCCGGAATATGTAACTTCGGAAACAGATGTTACACTTACTGAGGATTATGGGAATATAGGAAATAAGAAATATAAATATGTGTCTGAAGGAAAAGAAATAGAAGATGAAGATGGGAATATAGAATACTTTTATTCAGAAGAAGGCAGTATTCTACCACCTTGGTTGGAATTTACAAGCAAGCAGGGAGATGAGTATACTTCTGAGTACTACGGCGATAAATTCAATATAATAAATGTGAAAATTACAGAAAACATAAAACCTGCTGATACATCATATTGGTTTCATGGTTTAAATAATTTAAAAAATATAGAGAATATAGAGAGAATAGATACTAGTAATGTTACAGATATGTCATATATGTTTTCCAATTGCAGTAACTTGACAACTTTAGATGTAAGTGGATTTAATACTAGTAATGTTACAGATATGTCATATATGTTTTGCGGTTGCAGTAACTTGACAAGTTTAGATTTAAGTGGATTTGATACTAGTAATGTTACAAATATGTATGGTATGTTTACAAACTGTACGAGCTTGAAAACTTTAGATGTAAGTGGATTTAATACTAGTAATGTTACAAATATGTCTTATAT
This sequence comes from Lachnospiraceae bacterium, assembly GCA_963621995.1. Lineage (GTDB taxonomy): Bacteria > Bacillota > Clostridia > TANB77 > CAG-508 > UMGS1663. The sequence goes on along the minus strand of CAVFFZ010000001.1, from coordinate 35,481 downwards.
GTTTGATTGTTGTCAAAATTTAAAAACAATATATGTTGGAAATAATTGGATTACTTCTCAGGCAATTACAACAGATATGTTTAAGTATTGTGGAACTAGTAGTGTGACGCTGAAAGGGAGTGTATAGTGATGTTTAATAAGAAAAAATCAATAGCTTATGTTATAATAATTGTAGTAATTGTGATTATCGCAATAGTATGTGCGGTAGTAATGAGTAATAGTAAGAAAAAGAGTGAAAATATAGAACAAACTGGGAATATTTTGACTCAGGAGGAGGCTTTAAATAAGATTACGGATAGATTAAAAGATAAGTTAGAAAAGAATGGACTAACTTTGAATAAGAGCGCAAGTGTAGCTTCTAGTTTGTATGGGCAAGAGGGAACACAATATACTGTTTATGATGCAAATTCCAACGGAGATGTACAAGAAAATACTATTGAAGTATATTTAATTAACATAGATATAATAAGAGAATTAGGACAAGAATTAAATAATAAGGAAGTAACTATAGATAATGAAAAGTATTTAAAATATGAGAGTGCTTTAATAAAAGAATGTAAGGATGAAAGAATAAATAATAAGATTAAAGAAGCAATTGAAAAGTAATAGATGTATTATAAGACCTACTTAATAAAAATGTAGGTCTTATTTTTATGTATAAATAAAATATAGAATTTAAGCGAACCAAATAACAAATTGGTTACATAAAAATAGGTTTTGAATTAAGTGTATAACTTAAGAAAATTAAACATCTTTTTAAATCAGCATGTAATCTAGAATTACTCATATTTTTAGCAATTTTATTTAAATGTTTTCAAATATTTTTTATAAAAATTATTTATAACTTTTTTAAAAAAGTACCATGTAAACACTTTACAAATTTTACTAAAAGAAATAAAATAATAAATGTATACAGATGAAAAAAGGAGATTTTATTAATATATGGAAACAAAAAATATAAAAAAAATTTATGAGTTATTAAACAAAATACCAGTGACAAAAGAGAATGAAAAAACTATAGAAGAAATAAAAGATTGTTTATTAAATGGAGACTTTGTTACAGCACTTGAAAAGTTAAAAGACATACAAATAAAGAATGACCAAAATGAAGAAGAACAAGAGGAAATGGTAGGAATATATCCAAAAAGATTAAGCAATCTAGAATTAGAATATATTTATATGGGTCTTTTATTAAATGATCCAAAATTAATAGTAAAATATTATTTCCTTTACAAGGATTGTTTTTTTGAAGATGAGGCAATTTTGAATTTATATAAAGGAGTTCTATTTACAGAGGGAGGAAATTATACTCCAGAAGTAGCGAAAAAAGGCTTCAACTTTGCAAAAGACACAGAACAATCTTATGAACTAAAAAAACAATTAAAAGAAAAAATGACAGATACAGATTATAACATGGAAAAAATATATACAGAACTTAGAAAATTATTCATTTTAAGAAAAAACTATTTAGAAGTTCCTATTAAAGATGTTCAAAATTCAATTGTAGATATTACAAGCTATGAATTATATAATGAAATGTCTGAAGAAGAAGTAGAAAGTGCTATAAGACAAGTAAGTGATACAGGAAAGTTTAAAAGAGCAATTTTAAACAAAGATTTATCATCATTTTTACAAAAAGGAGATAATAATTTAACAAATGGTTTGGAAATGCCATTTCCTATTTTGTCTTCAGTATTTAAAGGAATAAGAAAAGGCGAAACAATGGCATTTGCAATGCCTTCAAACTCTGGTAAAAGTAGATTTACAACAAATTTAGCAGCATATACAGCATTTGTACATAAAAAGAAAGTACTAATTATTTCAAATGAAATGTCTGAAGAAAAAATGAGACTATGTTTAATTACTACAATTTTAAATAATCCAGAAATACAAAAGAAACATGGTCAAATGATAAGAAAAACAGAAGGAGAGCTTTTAGAATTTAAATTTAGACCAGACATAAAAACAAAAGTTAAAGTGGATGAAGAAGGGTTTGTATTAAAAGAAGAAAAAGAAACACAAGAAGAATTTGCCAAAAGACTTTTAAAAGTATCTAGTGAATATAACAGAACAATTGCAGCAACAGATTGGGTAAATAAAGAAATGAAAAATTCTATATATTTTATAAATATTACAGATCATACAAATGATGAATTAAGGAAAGTAATAATGAATTATTACTATAAAGAAAAAATAGAATATATTTTCTATGATACATTAAAAACAGACACAGCAAACATAGGAATAGCAGAGGAATTGAAGAAAACAGCTACAATACTTTCAAACTTAGCACAAAATTTTGATGTTTTTATTTGTTCTACTTTACAATTAGCAGAGAGTACAACTAGCCCAATAAATTTAGATGTAAATGACTTAGCAGTTAGCAGAACGGTTAAAGAAGTATTAGATACTCTTTGTTTAATGAAACAAATAAATAGAGAAAATTTAAAAGATTATGAATATTCTTTAGAAGAAGTTAGTACAAATAATATAGAAATAAAAGAGGAAAAAAATCCAGATATTCGTTATTACGCATGTGTTGTGGATAAAAACAGAGCAGGTGCAAAACCAAAATTATTATTCAAAATAAATTTAGCTTACAATTCATGGGAAGAATTAGGATATTTAAAATTAAAACAAAAATAGAAAAAATTAAATAATTAATGTGTAAAATAATGGAACTTGATGAATTTATAAGATTAGAACAAATAATTTTTTTATTTTTGAACATACTAATTGTATAAAAAAAGAAAGGAAGAATTAGTATGGAAAGAGGTCAAAAAATTAATTGTACAGTAACAAGCTGTAAATATAATGAAGAAGGAAGACAAGAATGTTCACTAAAGCAAATAGCAGTTACACCAGTAGAAAATTGTGACACAAAACAACCAGATGAATCTATGTGCAGTAGCTATAAAAATAAGTAAAAAAATCGCTAGACAATTTAGTCTAGCGATTTTTACTAGGCTAAATTGCCTAGTGATTCTTAAAAATAGAATTATAAGAATTTTGTAGTTATTGATTTTTGAAAACCATAGCCATCAATTCTGAAAAAATAGTCCCTGCCAAGAATACCAACATTTTTAGGATCTAGTTCATCAATTACTCGATTGGCATAAAGCTCTTTCTTTTTAATACTTCCATGATTTACGAGAAGTAGATTAATGTTTTCAAAAGGACGTAAGAAGTTAATTAATTCATCTGCCTTTGCATGAGTAGAAAATTCAGAAGTAAATTGAACATCTGCACATTTTTTTACCTGAAGACCTGATATTTCAACTTTAGCTTCAAAAGGGCAGTCAAATAATTTTCTTCCAAGAGTTCCTTCAGCACAATATCCTGTAAAATGGATTAAAACATTACTTTTACGCAAGTATACAGGCAAATAAGCTTGAGCAGGTCCATAAGAACCCATTCCTGAAGTTGTAAGAATAATTTTACATTGATTATCATGCATAATAGAATTTCTTATATCACTATCAGATACAAAATTAAAATTCTCTGGTAAAAAGTCTTTACAATCTTCTTTGTTATCAAGCTCATCTTTTAAATATAAGTTTGTATAGCGCATTGCAAGCTTTCCATCAAGGTAAATAGGAATACTTTTATCGAGTTTTCCAGCCTCTTGCCATTTTTTTAGGGTATACATTATTTCTTGCGAACGCCCTAAAGAAAAAACAGGGATAAGAATTTCTTTGTTTTTAGCTAAAGCATTCAACACATTTTGCTCAAAAACGCATTTAATGTCGGAAGAATTCATATCACCATAAGTTGATTCTTGAATAATGGTAATAGGAAGCTGATGAACCCAGCTTGGAATGGAAGGTACATTAAAGAATAAATTTCTACTATTGTAGTCTCCTGTAAATAAAACATTTATATCTTGATAGTGATACCCATAAACCCGATATTTAACTTGCATTAAAACACATATTGCACCAGGCAAATGTCCATTCATAAAGAAAGTAAGTTTTATGTTATTATCTAACCAAATGCTTTCTTCATAAGGATGTCCTTTTACGTGTTTTAGTGTTTCGTCAACATCAGAGTCTGTATACAATTGTGGTTCATTAGCTAGTTTGGCTTTATTCTTTAATACCTTATAGCTGTCTTTCAAAGCATAGGGAACTAATTTGGAAGTAGTATAAGACATATGAATATCACCTCTATAACCATTTTTAATAAGAAGTGGTAACCTCCCAGTATGATCTACATGATTATGAGTTACAATCACATAGTCAAGTTCTGAAGCATTGAAAGGCAAGTTTTTATTAAGTTCTGCATAGTTAAGTTCTTGAAACAGTCCACAGTCAACTAATACTTTTTTTGACGAACCATCAGGGAACTTAATAATATTAAGAATACAAGAACCTGTTACCTCGTTGTGTAATGCCATAATATCCATATAAAACCGTTGTGCTTTACTCATGCTGCAAAATCTCCTTTCTGCAATTAAAAGTTTTTTGTTGCATTATTATATATAAATACTTAAATATATTCTAACATCTTAATTACATAAAATCAACGAAAAATTAAAAATAAATGAAAAATGTTGAAAAATATGAATAAATATAGCAAATTATTTACATAAAAACAAGTAAAGGGTATTGCATTATATACAATTTAAATAATAACTTATTATTTTTTCTTTTTTGTTGACTTATAAAAATTATAAATATATAATACCAAAAGAAGATATAATAAAGTAACAAGGAGGAAATATATATGTTAGTTACAACAAAAGAAATGTTTGAAAAATCAATGGAGGAGCACTTTGCAATTGGTGCATTTAATGTAAACAACATGGAAATAATACAAGGAATAATGGATGCAGCAGCAGAAAATAAATCACCAGTTGTTTTACAAGCATCATCTAGTGCAATAAAATATGCAAGAATAGGATATTTAAAGAAAATGGTAGAAGCAGCTGTAGAAGAACATCCTGAAGTTCCAGTAGCACTTCATTTAGACCATGGACCAGATTTTGAAACTTGCAAAATGTGTGTAGATGCAGGGTTTACATCTGTAATGTTTGATGGGTCAAAATATGATTTTGAAGAAAACGTAAGACTTACGAAAGAAGTTGTAGACTATGCACACGCTCATGGAGTAGTAGTAGAAGCAGAACTTGGAAAATTAGCAGGAATAGAAGATGATGTAAATGTAGCAACAGATGATGCTATGTATACAGACCCAGAACAAGCAAAAGAATTTGTAGAAAGAACAGGATGCGACTCTTTAGCTATAGCTATAGGAACAAGTCATGGTGCTTACAAATTCAAAGGAGAAGCAAGACTAAGATTTGACATACTAGCAAAAGTAAAAGAATTAATACCAAATACTCCAATAGTATTACATGGAGCATCAACAGTTATACCAGAGCTTGTAGAAATGTGCAATAAATATGGTGGCAATATACCAGGAGCAAAGGGTGTGCCAGACGAAATATTACACGAGGCAAGTCTAAAAGGAGTTTCTAAAATAAATGTAGATACAGACTTACGTTTAGCTATGACAGCACAAATAAGAAAAGTATTTGCAGAAGAACCATCTGCATTTGACCCAAGAAAATATTTAACACCTGCAAGAGAAGAAGTAAAAGCAACTGTTTCTCACAAAATGAAAGATGTATTTGGATCAGCTAACAGAATTTAAATTTTAAAATATAGAACAAATTATAAAATAAAAATCTCTGGATTTATTCAGAGATTTCTTTATTCTATGATTGATATTTTTCAGATAAATGTTGCTTAATTCTTCTTTCAGCATCTTTTTTAGCAATATCTTCACGTTTATCATATAATTTTTTACCTTTTCCAATGCCAAGTTCAAGTTTAACAAAAGAGCCTTTAAAATATAGACTTATTGGTACTAAAGTATAACCTTTTTGCTTTATTAATCCTACTAATTTTCTTATTTCTTGTTTATTTAGTAACAATTTTCTATCACGCATAGGATCTTTGTTAAATATATTTCCATGTTCATAAGGACTTATGTGCATAGAATGAATAAAAACTTCACCGTTATCTATTGAAGCATAACTATCTTTTAAATTTATTCTACCGCTTCTAATTGACTTTATTTCTGTACCTGTTAAAACGATGCCAGTTTCTATAGTATCTACAATAGTGTAGTCGTGCCTAGCAACAGGATTTTTTGCAATCAATTTTGTCATAATAATTAACCTCTCATATATTAATTTGTCTAACATTATAACAAAATAAAAGTTTCTTATCAAGATAAAAAATAAAAATAAACAAAAGGTGAAACAACAATTTTGTCATTTCACCTTTAATTTTAATAATTGTCATCATTATTATTGTGATGATGAACATTAATTTCATTTTGTTTTCCGTAATACCATACAAGAGCAACTGTAATAATACCTAGGATAGCTATAATAAGTAAACTCCATGCTGTTGTACCCATGTTTAGAAATGAATTTCCAGTACTAGTAGTTTTAGCAGAAGTTCTAGTAGCACTATAATTACTATTGCTATTTCTATTGTCTTTAGTCATATCATGAGTTGTATTTTGTGTGGCATCTTTTACATCTGTAACACCTGAACGAATTCCTTCTCCAACATTTTTTGCAGTATCTTCAACAACATTTTCAGCGCCACCAACAAAATTTCTAACACCTTCTACAGCATTTTCACCCATATTATTACCTGCGAAAGAATAGGTAATACCAAATAAAATTATGGAAAAAATAGTAGCTAAAGTAATAAAAAATTTCTTATTCATAATAACCCCCTTTATATAAATTAAAAACAAAAATTTAAAAATATGATTAAGTCATATTTTTAATTTAAATTCAATATTATTATTTGTTTAAAAAAATAAAATATACAAATAAAAATTTCCATACATAAAGAGAAAAAAATAACAAAAAATAAAGATATGTAAAACACATATCTTTATAACAAATTTTATTTTTTAAATTTATGAGTGCATACGAATTAAGATTGCAATACCTAATAAAATTAAAACAACTCCAACAACAATTAGTAAAATGTTTAATATACTTGTTAAACTTAAACTTTCATTTTGAGTAGAAGAAACAGTTTTAACAGTTGTAGATTCTGTATCTGCTAAAACCGAATTTTGAGATGTTAAAGATGTAACAGCATTAGTTGTAGTACTTGAATTTGTAACATTTGCATTTATATTATTTTCAGTAGATGTAACAGATGAAGTTAAATTTTCTGAAACATTATTTGTTTGCAAATTCATATTAATATCTGTTGCATAAGAATAAGGTATAACTAATAATACAAACATTAATATAAATAGTAAAATTTTTATTGTTTTATTCATAATAAAAAACCTCCTAATTAAGATAAATAAATATCTTTTTTCTTTTGATTAATATGATAATATAATACACAAAAAAACTAAAAAAGTCTAGTATTTTTATTTATTTTCTTCATTTTCTTTATTTCTGCCATTATACACATCTATAATGAAAGGAGGTCTATTTCTTGATGCATCAAACATTCTCCACATATATTCTCCTAAAATACCCATAGAAAGCATTATAATACCAAATCCCATAAGCATTATAATAAGTAAAGAAGAATAACCTTCTACATCTATTGCACCAGAAATTCTTCTAACTAGTGTAACTATAAGCAAAATAAATGCTGCAATAAAGGTTAAGACCCCTAGACTAGAAATAAATCTAATAGGGAAGTAAGAAAAACTTAAAACAGAATCTATTACTAATTTTACCTTTTTAGAGAAAGTCCATCTAGATTTACCCGCTTCTCTTTTTAATCTAGTATATGGAACACTTGTTGTTGTAAAACCACTCCATAAAATTTGACTCATTAAAGATGTATTTTTTTCAGACATATTAACTAAAACGTCAATAACTTTTCTATCTATTAAGAAACTATCGAATCCCCCTTTGGGATAATTTGGCAAAGCAATTTTTCTCATAATAGTTGCATATGTATTGGCTAAAAATGTTTGAATAAAAGATTCTTCTCTATCTGCTCTTGTTGCAATAACAACATCATTTCCTTCATAATATTTAGTAAGCATATCTATTATAAGTTCAGAAGGTTCTTGTAAGTCTGCAGCTTTTCTAACAGCCATGTCTCCTGTGCATTTAGAAAGTCCAGCTAATATAGCAGCATGTTCGCCAAAGTTTCTAGAAAGTCTTATTGTAACAATTTTGCTATCTAATTTTGCAATTTCTTGCATTACTTCATATGAATTATCTTTAGAGCCATCATCTACAAAAATTAATTCATAATCAATTGAAAGTTTATTTAATACTTTTTCTCTTAAATCATTGTATAAAGGAAGTAAACTTTCAGAGTTATAGTATACTGGTACTATTATTGATAATTTTTTCATTTTAAAATCCCCTTTTATCGAAATAATATTATGCTCATTATTATATCATAAAAAAACAAAAAGTAAACTAGAAAGATAAAAATGCGTAAAAATAGCACTTTTTGGGAGATTTAAAAAAGAAAGAAATTTGTTGACTTTTTATATTCACAAGTATATAATTTATGTACTATTAAAGAGAAAAGCAGGAAAATAAAAGGGTGAAAAAAATGAATAAAATACATATTAAGGAAAAGTATATAAAGATAGCATTTATATTACTTGTTTTTATAATGACATTTACGTGGGCGATTATACAACCAAATAATGAAGGACCAGATGAAGACATGAAAATGGACATATGCCAATATATTGCGAACCATGGAAAATTACCACATGGTGGAGAGGAAGAAATAAGAAATCCTATTTGGGGAATATCTTATGGATTTACTCCAATATTATCTTATATAATAGGTGGAGTGTTTGTAAAAATAGCAGGTAATTTTACTAGTGATATTCATATACTTTATGTTGCTGCGAGATTTATAAGTGTACTTTGTATTACGGCAATGAGTATAGTTAATATAAAAATTGGAGAAAAATTATTTAAAAACAAATATTACAAATGGTTCTTTATAGTGCTTACAAGTGTATTACCACAAATAGTATTTATAGGCTCTTATATAAATAATGATTCATTAGCATTGTTATCAATTTCAATTATTATATATGGTTGGCTAAATGGATTAGAAAGCAAATGGAATATAAAAAGTTGCATAATGCTTTCAATAGGATTAGGGCTATGTGCTTTATCTTACTATAATGCATATGGGTATATATTAACAAGTGTTATTTTATTTATTGCATCATATTTTATAAATAAGAATGAAAATAATAAATTTGATTTTAAAAATATGTTCAAAAAAGGACTAATAATAGCTGGAATAACATTTTTACTATGTGGATGGTGTTTTATAAGAAATGCAGTAATTTATAATGGCGATTTTTTAGGACTAAGTACAGAAGAAGAATATTCAGAAAAATATGCTATGGAAGAATTTAAACCAAGTAACAGGAAAACACCACAAAATACAAATATGGGATTATTTAATATGCTATTTAAAAAGGGCTGGATAATAGTAACTTTAAAAAGTTTTGTGGCTATATTTGGGACTATGATAGTTACAATGGGAACAAAATTTTATTTACTTTACTTTATAGTATTTGCTATTGGAATAATAGGATACATATCAAAATTTTATAAACTTAAACATATAAAAGAACTAAAGGAAGATAAAAATAAAGCATTATTAGAAATAATATTCGGAATAAATATTATAATACCAATTGGTTTAAGTATATATTATTCATATTGCAATGATTACCAACCGCAAGGAAGATATATAATGCCAATGTTAATACCACTTATGTATTTTATTGTATCAGGATTAGAAAAGGTATTAGATAAATTTATAAAAAACGAAAAAGCAAAAAATATAGTGCAAATTTTGATAATAATTATAGGAATATTATTACCAATTTATTGCTTAATAAGAATGATTCAAAAATATTAATTATGGAAAGAAGAAAAATAATATGATAGGATTTAATGTACCTCCAGTTATAGGAACTGAAGAAGAATATGTAAAACAAGCAATTGAAGCACATAAAATATGTGGAGATGGAAAATTTACAAAAAAATGTAAAGAATGGATGGAAAACAAATTTAATGCAGAAGAAGTATTACTTACAACTTCATGTTCTAGCGCCCTAGAAATGTCTGCACTTTTAGCAGATATAAAACCCGGAGACGAAGTTGTTATGCCAGCATTTACTTTTGTTTCTACTGCAAATGCATTTGTTTTAAGAGGAGCTAAAATAGTATTTGTTGATATTAGACCAGATACTATGAATATAGATGAAAATTTAATAGAAGCGGCTATTACAGATAGAACTAAAGCAATAGTTCCTGTTCATTATGCAGGTGTAGCTTGTGAAATGGATAAAATATTAGAAATAGCTAAAAAGCATAATTTACTAGTAATAGAAGATGCTGCACAAGGAGTTATGGCAAAATATAAAGATAAATATTTAGGAACTATTGGAGACATAGGCTGTTATTCTTTCCATGAAACAAAAAATTATAGTTCTGGTGAAGGTGGAGCAGTAGTATTTAAAGATAATAGATATACGGAAATGGCTGAAATTATAAGAGAAAAAGGAACTAACAGAAGTAAATTTTTTAGAGGACAAGTAGATAAATATACATGGGTAGAATGTGGTTCATCATATTTACCAAGTGATATAAATGCAGCATATTTATGGGCAGAATTAGAACAAGCAGATAAAATAAACGATAACAGACTTGCTACATGGAATTATTATAATGAAAATTTAAAAATATTAGAAGATGAAGGTTATATACAAAGACCTTACATTCCAGAAGAATGCAAACATAATGCACATATGTATTATATAAAAGCAAAAGATCTAGAGGAAAGAACAAATTTAATTAAATACTTAAAAGAAAATGGAGTACAAGCAGTATTTCATTATATTCCACTACATACTGCACCAGCAGGCATTAAGTACGGTAGATTTAATGGTGAAGATAAATATACAACAAAAGAAAGTAATAGACTATTACGATTACCAATGTATTATAACCTACAAAAAGAAGATGCAGAAAAAGTAGTACAAACCATAAAAGATTTTTATATAAAGAATGTTAAATAATTTTTGCAAAAAGGGAAAGTTATAATTTATACTTTATAGAAAGGAATGGTGTTAAATATGAAAAAAATAGCAATAATTGGAGCAAATGATTTTCAAAATCCATTAATATTAAAAGCAAAAAGTTTAGGATATGAAACACATGTATTTGCATGGCAAGACGGATCTATTGGAGAAAAAACTGCAGATTATTTTTATCCAATAAGTATAGTAGAAAAAGATGAAATTTTAGAAAAGTGCAAAGAAATAAGAATAGATGCAATTGCAACAATAGCATCAGATTTAGCAACATTAACAGTTAACTATGTGGCTGAAAAATTGGGTTTACCAGGAAATTCTTTAGAATGTACAAAAAAATCTACAAATAAATATGAAATGAGAAAAGCATTTAAAGAAGCGGGAGTAGCAACTCCTGGGTTTGAAATAGTATCTTCTTGCGAAGATATAGAAAAATTAAATAATATGGAATATCCACTAATTGTAAAACCTACAGACAGGTCAGGAAGTAGAGCCATTACCAAAATTTATAAAAAAGAAGAATTAGAAGAAGCAATTTCAAAAGCTATAGAAAATTCATTTGAGAAAAAAGCAATAGTAGAAGAATATATTGAAGGGAATGAATTTAGTGCAGAAGGAATAACATATAATGGAGAACATAAATTTTTAACAATTACAAGAAAAGCAACTACTGGAGCACCTCATTTTATAGAAACAGGACATATTGAGCCAGCAGGACTTACTAAAGATATGGAAGAAAAAATTTATAATGAACTTACCAAAGCATTAACAGCATTAAAAATAACCAATAGTGCAACACATTCAGAATTTAAAATTACACCTAATGGAGATATTAGAATAATAGAAATAGGTGCCAGAATGGGTGGAGATTGTATAGGTTCAGATTTAGTACAAATTTCTACAGGATATGATTTTGTAAAAATGGTTATAGATGTAGCAATGGGAAATAAACCTTCATTTGAAAAGGTAACAGAGCCTAAAATAGCAGTTATAAGATTCATATTTAATAAAGAAGATTTAGAAAAATTTGAAAAAGTAAAAAAAGAAACACCAGAATTAATCTATTTTGTAAGTAAAATAGAAGATATATCTTCACACAAAGTTGTAGATAGTTCTTCAAGATTTGGATTTTACATACTTGCGTGTGAAAATAAAGAAAAGATTAGGTGGTTATTAAACAAAAATGAACAATATTAATAATGAAAATTTTGAAAATATAGAAGAACAAAAAAGTTTAGAATTAAAAGATAAAAGTACTACTAAAAAGGATAGAAAAAAATTTACTAAAAACATTATAATACTTCAAGTAATAATTCTTATTTATACACTTTCAACAGTAACAGCAAAATTTGCATCAAACGAAGAATTTTTAAGCCTAAAATTTATATTGTTTTATAGTATAGAAATATTTATATTAGGCATTTATGCAATACTTTGGCAACAAATAATAAAAAAATTTGAAATATCAGTTGCATATGCTAATAGAGCAATGTCACTTTTATGGTCAATAGTATGGGCAATAGTATTTTTTGGAGAACAAATTACCTTAAAAAATGTAATAGGAGTAATAATTGTAATAATAGGTACAATTATAGTGAATAGCGATGAATAGTTATGTGTTTTTATTAATAGCCTCTGTTTTAATAGCATCATGCTCACAAATAATATTAAAAAAGAGTGCTTCAAAAGAATATAGTTCAATTATTAGAGAATACTTAAATGTAAAAGTAATTGTAGGATATGGAATGATGTTCATATCTACAATACTTACAATATTTGCATTTAAAGGTTTAGATTATAAAAATGGTCCAATAATTGAATCCTTAGGATATATATTTATAATGTTTTTAAGTAGAATTTTTCTAAAAGAAAAAATAACAAAGAAAAAAATATTAGGCAATTCATTAATACTTTTAGGAATATTAGTATTCTATATTTAAAAAGGACATTTGGGGACGGGTCACTTTTGTCCTTTACATAAAACTTAAATTTGATAATACTAATTTACAAAGGACAAAAGTGACCCGTCCCCAAATGTCCTTTGAGATAGGAGAAGAAGTGATGGAACATATGGAAAAAGAATAATTGAAGCTTTATCTAAAAAATTAACAGATGAATTTGGTAATGGTTTTTCTGCAGTGTCAATTAGAAGAATGCGTAGATTTTATGAATTTTATCCAAATTGGTCGGCAGTGCCGACCGAATTATCTTGGTCTCATTTTCAAGAGTTAATTAGAATAGAGAGAAAAGAAGAAAGAGAGTTTTACCAAATAGAATCAATTAAATCTAATTGGGGATATAGAGAGTTAGGACGACAAATTAGCACTAAATTATATGATAGATATTTAATATCTCCAGATAAAAATTTAATTATGAGTGAAGCGAAAAAAGGTGAAATAGAAAAACAACCTGAAGAATTATTAAAAAGTCCATATATTTTTGAGTTTGCTGGTTTAAAAGAAAATAAAAATTATTTAGAAAGTGATTTAGAAGAATCCTTATTGAATCATTTAACTGAATTTTTATTGGAATTAGGAAGAGGATTTTCATTCGTTGCTAGTCAACAAAGATTAAAAATAGGAGCAGAATATTATTATCCAGATTTAGTATTTTATAATCGTTTGGCAAGATGCTTTGTTATTATCGATTTAAAAATTGGAAAGCTATCACATCAAGATATTGGACAAATGCAAATGTATGTTAATTACTATAAAAAAACTCAAATGATTGATGGAGAAAATGAACCTATTGGAATATTGTTATGTGCTGATAAAGATGATGCTGTTGTAGAAATGACGCTTGGAGATAGCGTAAAAAATGTTTATGCTTCTAAATATTTAACATATATGCCCTCGAAAGAAGAATTATTAAAAATAATTAAAGAAGAAAAAGAATTATTAGAGCTTTCTAAAGAAGAGTTTGAGAATTAATAATGTTATTTAGTCCGGAAAATAAAATTTGTGACTTTTATTCGTCCCGAAGTAAAAAGTATCAATTTAACCATAAAAAAAATAGTAGTGGGGACGAATTTGGGGACGAATTGTTGGCTGACAGTTATCCTTTTTAAAGTTTTAAAAAGTCACAAAGTAGATATAAAGGAGGGAGGATGAAAATGTTTAAATTACACGCACCTTATGAACCAGCAGGTGACCAACCACAAGCAATAGAAAAGCTTGTAAACGGCATAAAACAAGGGGTTAAGAACCAAGTATTACTAGGAGCAACAGGTACTGGTAAGACATTTACAATGGCTAATGTAATAGCCCAAGTTAATAAACCAACTCTTGTTTTAGCACATAATAAAACACTAGCTGGTCAGTTATATTCGGAGTTAAAGGAGTTCTTCCCAGAGAACCTAGTGTGCTATTTTGTATCTTATTATGACTATTATCAACCAGAAGCATATATTCCACAGTCAGATACTTATATAGAAAAGGATTCTTCTGTAAATGACGAAATAGATAAACTTCGCCATAGTGCTACAGCCTCTCTTTTTGAAACAAAAGATACAATAATAGTAGCTTCTGTTTCTTGTATATATGGATTAGGAGACCCAATTGATTATGAGAACATGGCTATATCTTTAAGACCAGGTATGCAAATAGAAAGAGATAAAGTATTAAAGAAATTAGTTAATATGCAATATACAAGAAATGAATTAGATTTCAAAAGAGGTACTTTTAGAGCTAAAGGTGATATTGTAGAAATTTACCCATCAGATGAAAGTGAAACAGCAATAAGAGTAGAATTCTGGGGAGATGAAATAGAAAAAATTTCAGAAATAAACCCGCTTACAGGTAAAGTACAAGCTACAAGAAATCATATTGTTATTTTTCCAAATTCACACTATGTTACAACTTCAGATAAAATGGAAAGAGCATTAGATGCCATAGATAAAGAAAAAGAACAAAGGGTAGAATATTTTAAGTCTATTGGTAAATTAATAGAAGCACAAAGAATAGAAGAAAGAACAAATTTTGATATAGAAATGATGAAAGAAACAGGGTTTTGTCAAGGAATTGAAAATTATTCAAGACATATAAGTGGAAGAGAAGAAGGTAGTCCACCATTTACATTATTTGATTATTTCCCAAAAGATTTTTTACTTTTAATAGATGAATCACATGCAACAATACCACAAGTAAGAGCAATGTATAATGGAGATAGAGCAAGAAAAGAATCTTTAGTAAATTATGGATTTAGACTTCCTTCAGCTTTTGACAATAGACCTTTAAAATTTGAAGAATTTGAACAAAGAATTAATCAATGTATATTTGTTAGTGCAACACCTGCAGATTATGAAAAAGAACATTCTAAAGATAATGTTGTAGAACAAATAATACGTCCTACAGGACTTTTAGACCCTAAAATAGAAGTAAAACCTGTAACAAACCAAATAGATGATTTAATAGAGCAAATAAGGCAAACTACAGAAGCGGAAAACAGAGTATTAGTTACAACTCTTACTAAGAAAATGGCAGAAGACTTATCTAGTTATTTAGCGGGTATAGGCATAAAAGTAAAATACATGCATTCAGATATAAAAGCGTTAGAGAGAATGGAAATAATAAGAGATTTAAGACTTGGAGAGTTTGATGTTTTAGTTGGTATAAATCTTTTAAGAGAAGGGTTAGACATTCCAGAAGTTTCTTTAGTTGCTATATTAGATGCAGATAAAGAAGGATTTTTACGTTCAGAGCGTTCTTTAATTCAAACTATAGGACGTGCCGCAAGAAATACAAAAGGCAAAGTAATAATGTATGCAGATGAACTTACAGAAAGTATGGAAAAAGCAATTTCTGAAACAAATAGAAGAAGAAAAATACAAGAGGAGTATAACAAAGTACATGGCATAGTTCCTCAGACAATAAAGAAAAATATTAGAGATACTATTAAAGCTAGCATAGTTGAAGAAGCACAAGAGGAATATAATATAGATAAAGAAGCGGATATACAAGAAGTAATAGATAAACTAACAGATGAAATGCTAAAATATGCTTCACAAATGGAATTTGAAAAAGCAGCAGAATTAAGGGATAAAATAAAAGAATTAACAGGTGAAGGCTAAATCAATAAAAATAGAATATTATTTATAAAAAATAGAAAGTTGAAAACAAATTAAAGTGACCAACTTTCTATTTTTTCATATTATAAATTAGGTGATTTTATGAGAGTTTTTAAAGAATTATATGAAGATGCAAAAAATATAATGAAGAAAGATCCAGCTTGTAACAATATACTCGAAGTTATCATTTTATACCCAGGGTTTCACATATTAGTGTTCCATAGAATATCTAATTTTTTATATAGACATAAGTTAAAATTCATAGCAAGGCTAAATTCACAAATAGGAAGATTTTTTACAGGAATAGAAATTCACCCAGGAGCAAAAATTGGTAGAAGATTATTTATAGACCATGGAATGGGAATTGTAATTGGAGAAACCGCAACAATAGGTAATGATTGTACAATTTACCACAATTCCACTTTAGGTGGAACTGGTAAAGATAAGTATAAAAGACATCCAGATTTAGGAAACAATGTAATGGTAGGATGTGGGGCAAAAGTGCTTCGGACCAATACAAATAGGTAACAATGTAAAAATAGGAGCAAATGCAGTAATTCTAAAAAGTGTAGAAAGTAATGTAACTGTTGTTGGAATGCCAGGTAGAGTAGTAAAATGAAATGTTTAGCGAAGCATTTTAATATTCTAGGAAAGTTTTTAAAACTTTCCTAGAATATTAAAAAAGCATATCGAAAAACGATAGGATTAAAACTATTTTCCCTCTATAAAGAGTGTAAACAAATATTTTATACCAAACTCTTGTTTTTATAAAATTAATATAGTATAATGAAGAAGATTTAAGACAAAATAATTTATAGATATAATTATGGAAAAATACTAAATTATATGTTTATTATAGGGGGCAGAAATGAACGATAAAATAATTATAAAAGGTGCGAAAGTACATAATTTAAAAAATATAAATTTGGAAATACCAAGAGATAAATTAGTTGTTATAACAGGTCTTTCAGGCTCAGGAAAATCATCTTTAGCATTTGATACTTTATATGCAGAAGGTCAAAGAAGATATGTAGAAAGTCTTTCTTCTTATGCAAGGCAATTTTTAGGAATGATGGAAAAACCAGAAGTGGAATCTATAGATGGACTTTCACCAGCAATTTCAATAGATCAAAAAACAACTTCAAAAAATCCACGCTCAACAGTAGGAACAGTTACAGAAATATATGACTATCTTCGTTTATTATATGCAAGAATTGGTGTACCATATTGTCCAAAGTGTGGTAAGAAAATAGAAAAACAAACAGTAGACCAAATAGTAGATTCTATTTTAGAAATGCCAGAAGGTACAAAAATACAAGTGTTATCTCCAATAGTTAGAGGTAGAAAAGGTGAGTTTGTAAAACAATTAGAAGGTTACCAGAAAGAAGGCTTTGTTCGTGCCAGAGTAGACGGAAGTGCAGTAGAACTATCAGATGACCTAGATTTAGACAGAAAGAAAAAACATAATATAGAATTAATTATAGATAGATTAGTTATAAAAGAAGACATTAGGAGTAGACTTACAGAAAGTGTTGAAATAGCATTAAAAAATGCCAATAATTTAGTACTAATAGAAGATGCAACAAATAAACAAGAAAAATTATATAGTGGCAATTATGCTTGTCCAGATTGCAATATTAGTTTTGATGAATTATCACCAAGAATGTTTTCATTTAATAATCCATTTGGTGCATGCCCAAGCTGTACAGGTTTAGGTTTTTTAATGAAAATGGATGAATACTTAATTATACCAGATAGAAACAAAACTTTATATGATGGAGTAAAAGCATTTGGTGCAAGTACTATGAAAAAAGGCGATACTATGGCAAAAATGTATTTTGAAAGTATCGGAAAACACTATGGTGTGAAAATAAAAGATGTTCCTATAAAAAAACTACCAAAAGAATTTTTAGATAAAATTTTATATGGAACAGGAACAGAAGAAATAGACTTCGAATATTCATCACCATCAGGAGTTAGAAAATTCAAAGCTCCATTTGAAGGAGTAATACCAACATTAGAAAGAAGACATAATGAAACAAAATCACAAGGAATGCGTGATTTTTACGAAATGTATATGAGCGACAGTGATTGCCCAGAATGTCATGGTTCAAGACTTAATAAAAATAGTTTGGCAGTAAAGGTAGGAAGTAAAAATATACAAGAACTAACAGATATGCAAATTACAGGAATTAAAGATTATATAAATTCTTTAGAATTAAGTAAAAAAGACGAAATGATAGCAGGACAAATAATTAAAGAATTAAACACAAGACTACAATTCTTAATAGATGTTGGTTTAGACTATTTAACTTTATCAAGAAGTGCAGGAACACTATCTGGAGGAGAAGCACAACGTATTCGTTTAGCAACTCAAATTGGTTCAGGCTTAACTGGTGTACTTTATATACTAGATGAACCAAGTATAGGACTTCATCAAAGAGACAATGATAGACTAATAGCAACTCTTAAAAAGTTACGTGACTTAGGAAATAGTGTTATAGTTGTAGAACATGATGAAGATACTATGTACGCAGCAGACCAAATAATAGATATAGGACCAGGTGCAGGCGTTCATGGAGGTAGAGTCTTAGCACAAGGAACAGCAGAAGAAATTAAAAAAGTAGAAGGTTCTATTACAGGAGATTATTTAAGTAAAAGAAAACAAATTCATGTACCTAAAAAAAGAAGAAAATCAAATGGAAGAGCAATAGAAGTAAAAGGAGCAGTAGAAAATAACTTAAAAAATGTAAATGTTAAATTTCCACTTGGTGAATTTATATGTGTAACAGGTGTTTCAGGTTCTGGAAAGAGTACATTAGTAAATGAAATATTATACAAAACTATTGCAAAAGAATTAAATGGCTCAAATATTAAACCAGGAAAGTGCAAAGAAGTAAAAGGACTTGAAAATATAGACAAAATTATAAATATTGATCAATCACCAATTGGTAGAACACCACGTTCTAATCCAGCAACATATACAGGAGTATTTGATTATATTAGAGATTTATTTGCAGGTACAAACGAGGCAAAAATGAGAGGATATGATAAAGGCAGATTTAGCTTTAACGTACCAGGTGGAAGATGTGAAGCATGTAGCGGAGATGGTGTTTTAAAAATAGAAATGCACTTTTTATCAGACATTTATGTTCCTTGTGAAGTATGTAAAGGAAAACGTTATAACAAAGAAACATTAGAAGTAAAATATAAAGGAAAGACAATTTCAGACGTATTAGATATGACAGTAGAAGAAGCATTAGAATTCTTTAAAAACTTACCTAAAATAAAAAATAAAATACAAACTTTATATGATGTAGGACTTGGATACATTAAGCTTGGACAACCATCTACAACATTATCTGGTGGAGAAGCACAACGTGTTAAATTAGCTACAGAGCTTTCTAAAAAGCCTACTGGAAAGACATTATATATTTTAGATGAACCAACTACAGGACTTCATATTGCAGATGTTCATAGATTAGTTGATATTTTACAACGTTTAGTAGATACAGGAAATAGCATAATAGTAATTGAACATAATTTAGATTTAATAAAAACTTGTGACTACATTATAGATTTAGGACCAGAAGGAGGAGACAAGGGAGGAGAAGTAGTAGCAGTTGGAACTCCTGAACAAATAACTAAAAATGATAGAAGTTATACAGGAAAATTCTTAAAGAAATATTTAGAAGAATAATTGACCATAACAATAAAGCGAAAACTTCTAGTTATAAAAATCCTATTTTAAAAGCTAATAACTTTTCATCATCAAAAAGGACCACAGAGTTACTGTGGCCCTTACCATATTATTTCATTTCTTTAATTTCAGAATTAAATTCACTCAAAGGAATACTATTAAAATAAATTTTCTCTGGTGCAATATCTTCACCAGTACTCCATTTTAAAGTGATTCCAAAAACATTAACTCTTTTGAAATTTTCTTTTTCTCTTAAATTTTTATAATAATCAAATTTTAACATTTCTTTCATATCATATATTTTTTCTTCACCATTTTGAAATTTAATATATAATAAAAAGTTTTCTAAAGCTTTTACCTCAACAGGTAATTCTTCTATTAAATCTTCCATAATATAAGCCCCCTAACTTAATACTATTTTAATGGTTCTATTGTAAAACCATTATTTCCATTTTGAAGTATATTCCATAGAGTATTCAAATCCTCTTTTCTAAGTTCAATCCATGCTTGAATCAATTTTCTTTGTCTATTTGGAATATTGCCAGATAATATGTTTCCATCAAAATCAAAAACACATCTATATTCAGCATATTGTACGTGAATATGTGGCATATGATGTTTATCTGTATCGTTGAAAAACATACTAATAATAATTCCATAAAATTGTGAAATAATAGGCAATAGTCTATCACCTCCTAGATTATAACAAGTTTAAAATATAATATCAATATTTTTGGAAATTTTACTGTAGAATTATAGTAAGAATTAAAAAAATGAAATAATAAATTATATATATCATATTGTTTTACATAATACAATACTTTGAATAAAAAATAAAAAAACCATTACATTAAAATATGTAATGGCTTTTTAAAGACTATCTGCAATTGGTATTGCTATTTTCGTTATTATTGTTTTTGTTTTGATTTGAGTTATTTTTCTTGCTGTTATTTTTCTTATTTTCATTATTTTTTTCTGACATATTAAAGCACCTACCTTTCTATTCAACAATAGTTTGACCTGAAATTTAAAATCTATACATTGAATTATATGTCGATTTTTGTCACAAAAAAATAAAAAATTCCATCTATATTTTACAAATAAAAAATATATGTTATAATACATTTACAAATAAATAATAAGGGATGATAAATGTGAGTAATATAGTAATAGGAATAGAAGGTTTAGTTGGAAGTGGAAAAACATCAATGTGTAGAGAATTACTTAATGAAATTCCAAATAGTATTGTATTTCACGGAGGAAATTTATACAGAGGAATAATATATGCTGTAATGGATTCCAACAAAGAATTAGGAAGCAATATGCAAAACTTAAAACAAATGATGCAAGATGTAGATATAAAAAAAATAATGGATATGTTAAAAGTAGAGTTCAAAATAGAAAATAGAGAAACAGTTGTATATGTTAATGGTAAAAAGATAGAAGAAGAAAAATTACAATCAAAACAAGCTTCAATGGCTGTATCTATTGCAGGAGGAAGTGCAGACAACACAAAATTATTTTCATTTTGTAAAAATATCATAAATGAATTTAAAGAAAAATATAATGTAATATTATCTGGAAGAGCATTAATGAGTATTTATCCAGAATTAGATTATCATTTTTTTATAACAGCTTCTTTAAATGAAAGAATAAGAAGAAAGACTTATCAATATGGTGAAAATGTAAATTTAGAAGAGCTAAGAAAACATATAATGTTAAGAGACGAACTTCAAAAAAAAGCTGGATTTTATGATTTAAGTGAAAAAACAATAGAAATAGATGTGACAGATTGCAAAAGCGTGAAAAAATCAACAGATAAATTACTAAAATACATAAATAAAGAAACAATATTAGTGTAATTAAAATTTAAATTAATATAAAAAATGTATAATAAAATTTTAAGAAAGAGGGAAATATTTTGGAATATAACAATGAAAAATTAGAAGAATTTAATAAATATATAAATGGAAAGAAAGTAGCAATAATAGGAATGGGAGTTAGCAATTTGCCACTATTAGACTATTTTTATGAAAAAGAAGCAAAAGTAACAGTTTTTGATAATAAAAAGCAAGAAGAAATAGATAGCAATATTATAGCAAAATTAAACAGATATGGATTTAACTATTTCTTTGGCAAAAATAATTTAGATAATTTGAAAGGATTTGACATTATATTTCGCTCACCAAGTTGTATGCCTTTTACAAAACAATTAGCAGATGAACAAGAAAGAGGAGCAATTATTACTACAGAAATAGAAATGGTATTAAAACTTGCACCATGTAAAACAATTGGAGTAACTGGTACAGAAGGAAAAACAACTACTACATCAATTATATATGAAATACTAAAACAAGCAGGATATAATTGTTTTTTAGGTGGAAACATAGGAAAACCAATATTTACAAAAATTAAAGATATGAAACCAGAAAGTGTTGTTGTATTAGAAATGAGTAGTTTCCAACTAACAGATATGGACGTGAGTCCAGACATTTCTTTAGTTACAAATATTTATCCAGATCATTTAAATGTTCATCGTTCATATGAAGAATACCAAGACGCAAAGAAAAATATATTTAAACATCAAAATGAAAACGGAATATTAGTATTAAATTATGATAATGAAATTACACGTTCATTTGCAAAAGAAGCGAACGGAAAAGTAATATTCTTTAGTAGTAAACAAAAACTTGAAAATGGCTATATTTACGATAATACGGATGGAATGATAAAACAATGTGAGGATGGAATAAGAAGACATCTAATAAGCAAAAATGAAATAAAATTAAGGGGAATTCATAATTATGAAAATATATGTGCAGCATTAGCTGTTACATCTAGTATAGCAGATATTACTTCGCAAATAAAAACAATAAAAGACTTTGCAGGTGTAGAGCATAGACTAGAATTTGTAAAAGAAATAAATGGAGCTAAATATTACAACGATTCAATAGGAACAAGTCCAGCAAGTACAATTGCAGGATTAAATGCGTTTGATGAAAATATAATTCTTTTAGCAGGTGGTTCAGATAAAGGTTTAGACTACAAAGAAGTAGGGGAGGCAATAGCAAAAAAAGTAGGAACTTTAATCTTATGTGGTCCTACAAGTGAAAAAATAGAAATGGCAACAAGAGAGGCACTAAAAGAAACAGATAAAAATATAGAATTTTGCTATACAAATAATTTAGAAGAGTCTGTAAATGTAGCATATACTAAAGCAAAAAAAGGAGATATAGTTTTACTTTCTCCTGCAAGTGCAAGTTTTGACGCATTCAAGAACTTTGCAGAGCGTGGAAATAAATTTAAAGAATTCGTAAACAAACTTTAATATTTTTCTGTAACAAATAATTATTAAACTGAATATGATAATACATAATTAAATAGGAGGTAAAACTATGTATTATCAAAATTATGAAGATTATATGAGAACTGTTTTAGGCTATCCAGTAGAAAGAAGAGAGGAATATATTCCATTAGAACAAAATTATAGTTTTGAAACAAGACTTGCAAATGCAAAAGAATTAGAAAATTGTTATCCGGAAATATACAAAGTAGTAAATCCAATTGTTTGCGAAGTATGCAACAAATATAGTGGGAATTATACTAGAGAAAATATTGATATAATGGTAGATGAGGTATATAAAAGAGTTAATTTAAATAATGAAATTAATATAAAAATTAATCTAGATAATAGAACTCAAGAAAAAGAGATAAACAGAAATAGCAATCTAAAAACTAATACAAATACTAATTGTAACAGAGTCATAGAAGACAACTCAAAAAGAAATGCTGAGAACGAAAATAATAGACAAATTAGACCTAATAATAACCCCTTCTTAAATGATTTGATTAGAATATTAATATTAAATCAAATATTAGGTGGAGGAGGTTTCTTTCCAGGAAGACCACCACGCCCAAGACCACCTGTAAGGCCTCCAATGCCACCAGTTAGACCACCATTTCTAGGTGGACCAAGACAACTAATTACTGAAGAAAAAATGTATAATGATTATTTTAAATTTTAATGAAATTTTTAAAAAATGAACTTTATAAAATAAAAAACATATTTAAATGTTGTAATAAAGAGAATAAATCATATAAAAAGAAAAATCCCGTGTAGAGTATCTACTCGGGATTTTTCTTTTGAGGGTGTGAAAAGTAAAAAGATTTTATAACTATGTATTGATGAATATAAAATAAAAAAATGAACAAAATAAAAATACATAAAATAAAGAAAGGTGGTATAAAAAATGAAAGTAAAAGATTGTATGTGCGATAGTGTAGCTTATATTAATCCAAACAGCACAATTTGCGATTGTGCAAAATTAATGTGCGATAAACATATTGGATGTGTTCCAGTATGTAATAAAGATGAAAGTGTAGTAGGTTTAGTTACAGACAGAGATGTTATACTAAGATGTATTGCTTGTGGTAAAGATATAAATACAACACCTGTTAGTGAAATTATGACATCAAAAGTTTGCTGCTGCAATGAAAAGGATGAACTTAATAATGCAGAAAAACTTATGAGTGAAAACCAAATTCGTCGTTTGCCAGTTGTAGATGGCAATAACAAAATAATAGGAATATTAACTCTAGGTGATTTGTGTAAACACGGGAATATTCAAACTCAAAACGTAGGGCAAACAATAGAAAATATATGTAAATGTAATACTAAAAATGCTGAATAAAACTTAGACAAGCATCATAAAATAGAAAAAGGAGGAGAAAAAATGGTAATAGATATGAATTATTGGTCAAAAGTATTAAAAAAAATAGTTATCCTTCTTTTTTCTATTTTAGGTGTTTATTTAGCATTCAAATTGGTCATTTTTTACATACCTTTTTTAATAGCTTTTATTATTTCGCTTCTTATTGAACCTATTATAAGGTTTAGTATGAAAAAACTAAAATTAAAAAGAAAGACAAGCACAATACTTGTTTTTATAATAGTTTTATCAATACTAATAGGACTTCTAGCATGGGGAATAATTTCACTTATATCAGAATCTTCCAACTTACTTAATAGTTTGAATATTTATATGGAAAAAATATCAAACAAATTCCAAGAAATTGTGTCTGAAATAGATTTTAGCAAAATTCATGTTCCAAATGAAATAATAAATACATTAAAATCCTCTGGAGATGACATTTTAGGAACTTTAGGAAACTGGATTAAAAATGTACTAACCAATCTATTAAATGTAATAAACTCATTACCAGAGATAGGTATTTATACTGTTATATGTATAATTGCGTTATATTTTATGTGTATAGATAAAATATATATGATAGATCAATTAGAACATCATTTTCCAGAAGCTTGGGTAAGAAAATTTACCAAACATATAAAAAACATAATAAAATCTTTAGGATACTATCTAAAAGCAGAAGCAATATTAGTTCTTGTTTCATTTGTAATATCACTAATAGGCTTATATATATTCAAATTGGTGGGGTTAAATGTTCCATTTCCTTTAATGGCAGCATTGGGAATAGGATTTGTAGATGCTCTTCCTATATTTGGTAGTGCTACTGTTATGATTCCATGGGCAATAATTTGTGCATGTGATGGTGATTTAACTTTAGGCATAAGTATAATAGTATTGCTTGTAATAATGAGTATAGTAAGACAATTTTTAGAACCAAGAGTTGTATCTAAACAATTAGGAATACATCCAATTTTTACTCTAATTGCAATGTATACAGGTTTTAAATTTATAGGAGTAATAGGAATGCTTATAGGACCTATTGTTTTAATAATTTTGAAGAATATATTTAGTACAATGATAGATAAAGGAGTTGCAAAATCTATATTTGAAAGAGAAATATAAATAGCAAAATTAAATTGCTTTCATAAAAATTTAAATAATATAATATATATGTCTTGACTTGAAAAAACTAATGTGATATAATGATCAAATCAACTGTAAATACATCTAAGGAGGGTACTAAATGAGTAAAATTAGTAGGGTAGAAGGAAACGAAATATCACGGAGGGTTTTAAGACTTGCAGAGAAAAAGGTATTTACTATGCAAAAAAATGGTTATGGAACTTTAGCAATTATGTATTACCTTGAAAGAGATAATAAGGTTAAGGTTTCATTAACCGGATATGAAAACGGAAACGGATATGTAGTAACTATCTCGTAATTCTTAGATGTAAAAAAAGATTTATTATCTAAAAAAAGCGAAACTTTGGTATAAATTTATACTTGAAGTTTCGCTTTTTAGTATTCTAAAAAAGTCCTCAAAATTTTCCTAGAATATAAAAATGATTCGCTAAACATTTCACCCAAATTTTATTTCATAAAATTTGGTGGTCGAACAAACGCGAGGAATAAAAAGTTTTTAAAAATGTCTAAAATGTTAATTATGCCTCTTTTGTTCTTTTTATAAAATAGTAGAAGTAGGAATATAATTGTTATCTGGAGGATATACAAATTCATCATTAGGCTTTTCAATTTCTTTTATACTAGTTACTTCTAATATAGGAATATCGGTTCCATGATATTTACCTTTTGTAATTTTACCTTCTAATTCTACCCAGGTGCTATCACAAAGTTTAATTGCATCTTTGTATTTACAAAGGAACCCTACAACAACACTTTGAAAATCCGAACTAATAATCATATTTCTTCCAAGAACAAACTCATCATTATCTAAATCATATACTCTATACACAAAGCCAGAAAATCTGAATTTTTGACCAACATATGTATCTACATTATCGTGTACAGATTGCAAAACATTTGTATAATTTTGAGTTGTAAGTTGAGTAATATCACTATTTGAAATATCATCATTTATTTTAATACTTGCTTTATATATTTTATAACCTACAATTCCGCATAATATTATAACTACTAATATAATGATACCTAATAGGATTTTATAAAAAAATGAACTATTTAATTTAAAATTATAAACAAACATAGAAAGAACCCACTTTCCTTTTAAAATAATTTTACTTAAATATATGCCTGAAATATGTTAAATATACTTTAAATTTTTTCTTGCATTTTAAAGTAAATAATGATATAGTTAGACCTATAGAAAAATGATTTACGAAAGGAAGAAAAAACACATGGGACTTTTTAAAACATATAGTGAGAAAGAAGTTAAAAGAATAAGACCAATAGTAGATAAAATTAATGGTTTAGAAGAAGAAATTTCAAAATTATCTGATTTAGAATTAAAAGCGAAAACAGAGGAATTTAAAAATAGATATGCAAATGGAGAATCTTTAGATGATTTATTACCAGAAGCATTTGCAGTTGTTAGAGAAGCATCAAAAAGAGTACTAGGAATGCGACATTTTGATGTTCAATTAATAGGTGGTGTTGTACTTCATCAAGGTAGAATTGCCGAAATGAAAACTGGTGAAGGTAAAACATTAGTTGCTACACTTCCAGTGTATTTAAATGCACTTACAGGAGAAGGAGTTCATGTTATTACAGTAAACGATTACCTAGCAAAAAGAGATAGCGAGTGGATGGGAAAGGTTTATAGATTTTTAGGATTAACAGTAGGACTTGTAATATCAGGAATGAACCCAGTACAAAAACAACAAGCATATAATTGTGATGTAACTTATGGAACAAATAATGAATTTGGATTTGATTATTTAAGAGATAACATGGTTATTTATAAAAATCAATTAGTTCAAAGAAAATTAAAATATGCAATCGTAGACGAAATTGATAGTATTTTAATAGATGAGGCTCGTACACCTCTTATTATTTCAGGTAGAGCTAACAAATCTTCTGATTTATACAAAAAAGCAGATAACTTTGTAAAAAGACTAAAAGCTAAAGTAATAGTTGAAGAAGATGTTAAAGATTTAGAACAAGCAGAAGACAATGAAAACTATGACTACATTGTAGACTTAAAAGCAAAATCAGCTACACTTACAAGTAAAGGTATAAAAAAAGCTGAAGATGAATTCCATTTAGAGAATTTTAATGATATAGAAAACTCTGAATTAGTTCACAATGTAAATCAAGCATTACGTGCACATGGAATTATGAAAAAAGATATAGATTACATTGTAAAAGATGCTGAAGTTCTTATTGTAGACGAGTTTACAGGACGTATTATGTATGGAAGAAGATACAATAATGGATTACATCAAGCAATTGAAGCAAAAGAAGGAGTTAAAATTGCAGATGAATCAAAAACTTTAGCTACAATAACATTCCAAAATTACTTTAGAATGTATGAAAAATTATCTGGTATGACAGGTACAGCTATGACAGAAGAAGCTGAATTCCAAGAAATTTATAATTTAGATGTTATAGAAATACCAACAAACAAACCAATGATTCGTGATGATCACCATGACGTTATATACAAAAATGAAAATGCTAAATTTAGAGCAGTTATAAATGACATAAAAGAAAGCCATGAGAAAGGCCAACCAGTATTAGTTGGTACAGTATCAATTGAAAAATCTGAAAAATTAAGTAGCTTACTTAAAAAAGAAGGAATTAAACATGAAGTATTAAATGCTAAATTCCATGAAAAAGAAGCTGAAATTATAGCACAAGCTGGTAAGTTTGGAGCAGTTACAATTGCAACAAACATGGCAGGACGTGGTACAGATATTATGCTTGGTGGTAACAGCGAATATCTTGCAAAACAAGAAATGAGAAAGTTAGGTTATTCAAGTGAATTAATCGAACAAGCAACAGCATTTAATGAAACAGATGACAAAGAAATATTAGATGCTAGAAAAAAATTCAAAGAATTAGAAGAAAAACATAACAGCATTATAAAAGAAGAAAAAGAAAAAGTCATAAATGCTGGTGGATTAAAAATAATTGGTACAGAAAGACATGAATCTAGAAGAATTGACAACCAGTTACGTGGACGTTCTGGACGTCAAGGAGATAGAGGTGAATCTAGATTTTATATAGGCCTAGATGATGACTTAATGAAAATATTTGGTGGAGACAAAGTAACAGCTGTATATAACTTACTTGGTGCAGATGAAGATATGCCAATAGAATCAAGAATGATTACTAAATCTGTAGAATCTGCACAAAGAAGAGTAGAAGGTAGAAACTTTAGTATTCGTAAAAATGTACTTGCTTATGACGATGTTATGAATGTTCAAAGAGAAATTATATATGCACAAAGAAGAGATGTTCTTGATGGAGAAGATTTAAAAGAAAAAATTATAAAAATGATGGATTCTGTTGCAGAAGATTTAATATCAGTTTATTTATCTGAAGAAAATATTAATAAAGAAACATTAATGGAAGATATTAAATCTACATTTGGAATAGAAGAAATTAAATTAATAAATAGCGAAAAATTAAACATAAATGAAGTTATTACTGAAGTACAAGACAAAATCCACGAAATATATAGCAAAAAAGAAGAAGAATTTGGTAGTGAAGAATTAAGAGAATTAGAGCGTATAGTAATGCTAAAAATTGTAGACCAAAGATGGATGGATCATATAGATAATATGGATGAATTAAAAAACGGAATTGGTCTTCAAGGATATGGTCAAAAAGATCCAGTTGTTCAATATAGAATTCTTGGTGGAGAAATGTTTGAAGAAATGACTGCAAATATTAAAGTTGATGTTGTTAGATTTTTATTAAATGCAAGGAAAAAAGAAGGCGGAGTATCAAAACGTGAAGAAACTTCTAAAATTACAAGTGCTAGTTTAGAAGATACAGCAATTAATTTAGTAGATGGTAGTTATAAAAAAGATGAAGGTGGAATGAATAAAACAGTTGTAAATGACGAACCAAAAGTTGGAAGAAACGACCCTTGTCCATGTGGGTCTGGTAAAAAATACAAGAACTGTTGTGGTAAAAACGCATAAAATCAATACTTTCAGAGATTAGAGTGATTTGCATAAATATGAAAACAACCCAAATTGTTTGCATTTTGTTTGCAAAATGTTTTCATACAAGTAAGTGAAAACTTAGAAGCCAAAAGATTAGCAATATGAAAACTAAAAACATTGGTAGATTCTAAGACAATAGTAACATACTTTAGGTCATTTTGTTTTAAGGTATTAAAGATTCTTTCAATAGCTAATTCAGAACTAGGTAAATCATTCGTTATAGAGAAATCAAGAAGGTGTTTTCCTTCAAAGTTAATAGCACAAAAATAATTATTAGCAGAACTAACATCAATGCCTACAAACAAAGTAGATAAAATATCTTTATTCATAAAATCACCACCTTTCTTGATAGAATAGAGATAAAAATTAAGGACTATTCCTTAGCAATTAAAAATAAAATCAACCTCGCATATAAGCATTCATTCGAATATTGTTAACATCATTGCTACATTGACCAATATTTGAAGATGCAGCAGTTGGTAAGAAAATAATTTTTAATGTAAGGCTTCACTCTTTTTGAGCAATATCCAGTTATGGTTTGCAGGGGAAAATAAAGTTTGCCTTAAGTTATACTCAATAATAGTATACTAAAGAGTAGTCCAATTAGAAAGGTTATTTAATATAAAAGAAAGAAGAGGAGGAAAAATATCATGAAACACAAATGCAAAATTTTTAGGAAAGGAAAGAAACAAGCTGGTATAACATTAGTGGCTCTTGTTGTAACAATTGTTGTGTTATTAATCCTAGCAGGAGTAAGTATAAGACTAGTGCTAGATAATAACGGAATAATAACAAAAGCAGGCGATGCGAGAGATAAAACCTATATAGAGGCAATAAAAGAAGCAAAAGAAATGTGGAATACAGAGAAGTATTTAGGTTCAACAACAGATAAATTGGCAGATTATTTGTTTAAACAAGGTGTGATAACAGAAGAAGAAAAAACAATTGTAGAAAATAACGAAACAATAACAAAAGGAAAATATTCTGTAAGTTTTAAACAAACAGTTGCAGAAGCATTTAAAGAAGGAAAATTACAAGTGGGAGATTGGGTAAATTATCAAAATCCAACAACTGTATCAGCAAAGGTAAAAGAAAAAGATTCGAATTATAGTGATACAGGGTACACAAGCCCTGCTTCGAGAACAGGAATTACAAAAGAAAATGGATACGATGAAGACATAGATCAAACTTACTCATTAACAAATAATGGAAAAGCAGTAAATTGGAGAATATTAGGATTAAGTGATGATGGAAGATTAATGTTAACAACAGGAAGTCCAATACAAAGTACTTATAATTCAAGTGAAGCCCTGAGTAATTCAAATAATCCGTATTTACTATTGTATGGAGCAGAGAGTTATGAATACGGACCAGAAGAGTTAAATAAAATATGTGCAATATATAAAAATGATTTAGCAGATGAAGCAAAAAGTATGACACAAAAAGATATAGATAAAATAACAGGTGTAACAACAGAAAGTAAAATAAAAGAGGTAAATTTAGATAATTATTATGAAAACAAACAATATGGAGACACATATAGTTATGACAATGCATGGACACCATCAAGTTTCCTAAAAGGAGAATCAGCAACAACTATATCAGATAAGATAGATGGATATTATTATAGTGTAAATTCTAAGGTTGCAGATGATGCACCATCAGTAACAGTGTCTGATAGTATATATGATATGTTATTCGCAGGAACAACATATCCAACAGGAAAAACATATTGGCTTGCTTCCCGTGGAGTCTTCGGTAATTCTGACTATGCCAGCTTCGGCCCTTGCGGCGTGAGCATCAATGATGGTGTTGCTTATACTGGTTGCAGCATTATGTTCAATTCGACGGGTGGCGAGGGTGACTATCGCGGTGCGGTTCGCCCCGTAGTTTATCTAAAATCTGATGTCACAGTAGACCAATTACAAAAAAGAACAGATATACCAACGTCTGGAGAAGAGGCTTGGGATTATAGTTGGTAAAGCCTAAGGAGGCCTTTGGTCTCCTAGGCTTGAGAAAAATATATAGGAGAACTAAAGATGAGTACAATAAATATGGTGAAAAATATAAAGCAAATACATAAAGAAGATATATTACTGGTGAAAATTGGTAAGTTTTATAATAGCTATGGAAAAGACGCATATATAATTTCTGATTTATTTTCATATAAAATGAAACAGGTTGAAAACAATATATATGTGTGTGGCTTTCCTGATGTAAGTTTAAATAAGGTAGAGGCAAAGCTAGAAAGAGAAAAAATAAATTATATATTATTAGATAAAAGAAATAATTATGAAAAAGATGAAGAAAGTAATAATGGAAATTTAAACAATTATAATAAAGCTTACGAAAAAGCGAAAAATAATATATCATATAAAATTAGAATAGAAAATATAAACAAGTTCTTAATACAGCAAGAGAACAAAGAAGAATTAAAAGAAATACTACAGCAAATGGAAAAAATAATAAATGAGAGAAGAAAAATTTAAGGTAATAGAATATATACGAATATTGTTAATTAATATAGATAAAAATATGGATAATTTTCCTAAAAAAGACATTGAAATAAAAAATAGAATACGAAATAATAGTTATGATTTATTAGAGGTGGCTTATGAGGCAAATTCTGTAACTGATGTTTCTAGAAAAAAAGAATTATTACAGATTGCAATGGCGAAAGTAAAGGTAATAGATTTTTTACTAAATTTATGTTACGACAAGCAAATAATAAATCAAAAGAAGTATTTTAAATTTGGAGAAAAAATAGATGACATAATAAAATATACAAAAGGGTGGTATAAATCTTTAAATTAAAATATAGGGCATTGTTGTGATGGCTTGCTTCCCGTGGAGTCAACGGTAATTCTGACTATGCCAACTTCGGCCCTTGCAACGTGAACATCAATGATGGTGTAGCTTATACTGGTAACAACAATATGTTCAATTCGAATGGTAACGAGAATGACAATCACGGTGCGGTTCGCCCCGTAGATTCTATAAACTGTGGTTATGCAATTAATAATTGTATAAGAGATAATATAGAAACAAACAATGTCCTTTAATTAGAAAGAAATAAAAGACAAAACACAGTTTTCTAATTATAAAGCAAAAATAGATATATTATGTTGTTAGTAAATTGGAATTGAAAAGGACATAATGTTAGAACTATTTTTAGGAAGGCTATATAAGCCTTCCTTTTTAGATAAATTATATATTATGTTCAATTTTGCTATTTTTTTGAGGAATTTTCAAATTATGAGGACATAAATGTTTATAGCATATTATACTGCTTGTCAGACTATTTAAAGAAATTCTACCGGTTCTGTATAAATACATACGAGATTTAATTTTTCTATTGATACTTCTATATTTTGCATAATTTCCTTTAATATCACAACCAAGAAAAATAAAATTATTATTAGAGTTATAAATTCTACTTTTCTTATTTAATGTGAGTTTTTCTTTTTTTAGGAAAAGTTTGATTTCTTCTAGGCAATATTTTAAGTATTTTTTTGAATGGTGAAAAAGCAAAAAATCGTCTTGATATCGGACATAGTACTTTATTTTTAATTGTTCTTTTATAAAATGATCTAAATCATTTAAATAGAATATGGCTAAAGTTTGACTGGTCATTGCACCAATACCTAAGCCGTCTTTTTCAGAATCTATAATTGTGTAAATGATTTTTAGAGCATCAGGGTCTTTTATTCTTCGCTTTAATTTTTCTTTTAATATAGTGTGGTCTATGTTGGCAAAAAATTTGCTAATATCACACTTTAGAATAAAGTATTTAGAATATTTTATTTTGCACTTTCGATGAAAATCTTTCGCTAGTGATAATCCGACCTTGGTTCCTAAATTCTTCCTGCTTGCAACATTTACATCTAAAAGGCAAGGGATAATTGCTGGATAGAGAATTTCTCTTGATATAAGGTGATTTATAATTTTATCTTCCATGCTCTGGCTAATAATTCTTCTTTCTTTTGGTTCATATATAGTAAAAATGTTACATGGACCAGGAATATATTGTTTGTTTACTAATGTTTGATAGATTCTGGATATGTAAATGCACTTATATTGCTTTAATAAGGCAACTTTCTTTTTGTTGGTTGTGTTTCGGCAAACCTCATTATAAGCTTTGGTTATATTGTTTATGTCGCAAATGTTTTGATATAAATTATTTTTTCTTTTCATAATAAAATTATAATCCTTTTATTTTTCTGAATTTTTTTTGAAGTTCATATAGTAAATCAAAAGCTTCACTTATTGATAAAGTGTCAATATCAACCTCTACGAAATCATTGAGTATCTTTTCTAGCTCTTTATTAGTAAAGTAATTGGTTGCGGGGGTAGATATGTAAAGGTCTTCGCTAGAAACTATATGAATATTATAGGGAGTATTTTCTAATAGGTTTAAATATTTTTCTAATGAATTACAAGGAAATCCACATTTTTGAATAGTAGGGGTTAGATTGGTTAATTTTAATCCCAGTACTGAAGACATTGTTCTGGCATCTTCATCTAAAAATATAAAAAATAAACCACACTTGAATAAGTAGTATTTGCTACAATCTTGAACTTTTAAAGAAACGTAATTTTTATATAATTTACTCATATTCAATAAATCCTTCCTAAGAAACTTCAATGGAAAAATGTGATAGCCATCATAAATAGTATATAATAGTGAATAGTAAAAAGTAACCACTATAAATAGTTATCAAATAAAGCTCCAATAGTGGTTACAATGAGGAAAAGAGAGGTATATAATCACAACTAAAAGGAGATTGGATATGACTTGTTTTAGTAGGTTTTATAAAAAGGAGAAGTTAATTAGTAAAACATTGGAGATAGATGAAAATTTGTATTATGAATTAGAAAAACTGTCTAATTTTAAATATGATGCTTCTATCAGCAAACTTGTTAATGCATCAATCGAAAATCTGCTAAAAACAGAAAAGATAGATATATATGAAAGAAAAAATCAAATGAAGATTTCAAGGTCTTTTTTAATTAGGGAAAGCTTTTTGGAAGGATTGTATGAATTAAAAGATAATTATACTCTTTCTATAAATTTATTAGTTAATATAGCTGTTAGAAACGCTATATGTGAAGAAAAGGCTGATAGTAAAAAAGAACAAAGATATATCCTAATAAATAATAATGAAAAGGATTATCAAGCGAAGGTTAGAAAGTCAAATGAAAAGTTAAAAGAATGGAAAGAGTTTTTTGAAAAAGATAGTAAAAAGTACTTTTCATAAATAGTAAGGGGGGAGAAAAATGAAGTGGATTAATAATTTTGAACCATTAAAAATAAAACAAGTAATGGATAAAGATATAGAAATAAAAAAATATTGCGAAGATGTATGGATCATAAAAGAAGAGAATAGAGAATACTTAATGATAAAAAGAAATTTTAAAAATAATTTTAAAAGAAATATGGATCAAGTAATAATAAAAGACAATGCAGAAATAGAAGTAAAGACAAATTGTAATGATAAAAAACAAAGTTTATATCTTGATTATGGTGCAGAGGGCTCTATAATCATTGATATGAATGAAATTGATAATTTCAGATTTGCAGAATCAGAAGTATTTAACGATTATACAATTAGAAAAATTGTTAAAAAAATGAATTTATTAGCTGAATGTATTTGTCAGGTGAAATTTGGTCCAAGTTATAGGAAAATATATACTTTTTTATAAATAAAGGTCGATTTCAGTTGAAATCGACCCAGTGTGAGGAAGTGAGTTATCTAG